>CALELM010000032.1 GCA_937902665.1 uncultured Selenomonadaceae bacterium | reverse complement strand
CAAACTTTCGCTTCGTTGAAACGTGAATTGGAGGGAAAATGCTTATGGCATTTTCATGAACTTTTGCTGTATAAATTTTCTCAAAAGGTTGCCTGCTAGGCAACCTCTAGCGTCCTAATATAGCATATACTAAGGAGTGTGAAGGTTTATAGGAAGACAAGGAGGAATTTGTTATGGGAGAATGTTCGGAGTACACATTAAACAAACCATGCGAAGCCGGATTTGTCACTATCGGTGATATGGCAAGGAAGCTAAATGGCCGTTTGTCTTCCATTGAGGCGTTGCATGAAGTTGAAAGCAATATCACGAATACCATGCAGTTGAATGGTTACGCTTTTGTCGTGGTTCTTGCTGATGCAACGAATGCAGAAAATTTGACGGAAGCCAAAAGGCTGATGGAATTGTTTGGGGAAGCAGAAATCCTCGTTTATCCCGTGCTTATAACAGAAGATGATTTAAGTATGGATTATCCGGTTTTCCCAATAAATCCTACTGAGTTCCAAGACATTGCCGACATGCAAAATGTAATACTGGAATCCATACAAGGCTTTGCAGACATGGTGTGTTCAGAAGCGATGGTATCGCTTGAACTGGACGATGTAAAAGAGCTTTTTGATGGGCAGGGATGCTTGAGTTTTGTGCAAAGTATGGCAAGCGGCAAGGAGGGCTGTGCAACTGCTGCCAAGGATGCCGCAAATAAAATAAAGGATAAGCTGTCTGCGGATTCTGTGATTATAGTAAATATTGTGGGTAATGAGCATTTGAGTATGATGGAGCTTATGGAGTCAACCAATGCTATGTGTGACGAATTGGGGTCTGACGATATGTTCCTTATGTGGGGAGCAAGAATAGACAAGAATCTAAAGGATACCGTTAAAGTTCTTCTTTGGGTCAGAGGATAAGCAGGGATAAAAAGGTACGAAATTGTTCTTTGTCATATTACGATATGATATTTGGAGATAAGTATAGGAGGTATTGATGTATGAATGCGTTGGAAAAGGTCAGTGAAGAAGATTTTCGTGATGTTGATATGGGGAAATATGCCAAGGAATACTCCGATGACGGGCTGTGGGATAAGATAAAAGGCAACGTGGCATCTATTGGAATCACGCTCGTCTACAAGGCATTGCAGTTGTATTACGTTGCCCAATCGCCGGATTGCCCTATGAAGGTCAAGGCTGGTATCTATGGCGCTTTGGGATATTTGATTTCGCCCATTGATTTCATTCCTGATTTAGCGCCTGTTGTTGGTTATACTGACGATGCTGCGGCAATCGGTGTGGCGCTTCTCTTGGCACAGATGTACATTACAGAGGATATCAAGGCACAGGCACGAGAGAGAATCCAGTCTCTGTTTGGCATGAAGGCTCTGGCGAAGCTTGAGAGCGATGAGGAATCGTGCTGAATGGCGTGAAGTCTTGAAGTGCATGAGGTCAAATTTTCTCATATGGGCGATAAAAAAGAATCCGGTGCGGTGGAGATGATTGCCGTATCGGATTCTTGGCTATGTGGTAGAGGATAATTTCTAGATGGATTGTGAACGGAGAAGGTTACTGTGGATAACCTGCATGGCTGTATATCAAGGTCGGATGCCAAGTTTTTTCAAGAACTCGGCAGCTTTTGTTTTTTCGATATCCTTAAAAAGTGCCACTTGCAAATACGCATTTGCCCGTGAACAGCCAACATAGAAAATACGCCTGCTAAGTTCGCTGTCCATTTCGCTAAAGCGGAAATCCACAATGAGAACAGCCTGAGCCTCCAATCCCTTAAATTTGCGAATGGAGGTAAACCACACTTTGTTCGGTTCTCTTTTTTCAGAAAGGGGGATTCCCGCCAAGGCGGGAATTTCATGGAGCGGGTTTGTCTCTGTGCGATGTATGCTGAGAATGGCAATATCCTCAACCTTGAGCCCGTTTTTCATCATATCCTTGACGAAGTTGGCGGCAATGGATTGAAGTTCTTTTCCGTTCTTGTATACAAAACTTTTCGGTTTGTTCCCGTGAATATCGTTGATATAGCTATCCTCCCTCACTGGCACTAAGCCACTGATAAGTTGCGCAATTTCTGAAGTGTTGCGGCAGTTCCGGTAAAGCACCAGTCGGCAGTCAGCGTGTTCATCAATCCAGTTCGATGGGGCTTTCTTCATAATGGCTTGGTTGCGGTCATAGAAGGTATAGAAAACACCGCCGGAAATGTCCATGAGATAGGACAGGTGGTCAAGGAGCGTATCGGAGAGGTCTTGCGCCTCATCTATAATGATATTGGGATAAGGCCAAAGGTTGTCATCGTATTCCGAGTCGAGGTATTCTTCAAATGCGGCTACGATTTTATCAATGGGAATATCCTCTCGTCCAAGAATTTCCTGCCCAAGGGTGCGGACATTGTGAAAGGTGATGCATTTGTCGTTGGGATAGGCTTTTCGCAGGGATTCCAACAGAAATTCATTGAAGCAAAGGTACAGCGTTTTCTTTCCCAAGCGTGATAGAATCCGAGCCTTTTCTACAGCGAGAAGGGTTTTTCCCGTACCTGCCGGCCCGTGTATGGCAGCAGTGGGCTGTTCTCCTAAAAATTCCAAAATAGCCGCTTGCTGGTTCGTCATGCGGACATAATGCTCGCTATTTTCCCTGATGATGCTGCTGATTGCCGGAGCTATACGGAAACTGGGCATGAGGGCATCTGTTACTTGAGCAAACTGAGCGGGAGATAGTTCCGTCTTTCCGGCATTCAGGTTTTTCTTCCAAAAAGCAAATGCCGTTTTGATCCCTTCTTCCGGATGATCCAAGTTGGTTTCATCAAGCAAGATGGCAGATGTTGCGGAAGGCGGCAGGGGAAGCTTCCTGTCCAATACCACGGATGTGAACCAAGCTGCGCGGCCGACAATGGGGCGCACAGCTTGGCTCGGCAGTCGCTTGCGGAGCAGATTGATGATATGGTGCTGGCTTTCTGCCGCTTGCCCCAAGGGGTCAATTATCTTTTCTTCTTTTGTGTAACGGTTGATCTGTATCCAGTTGCCCTCACGGTAGGCAATTCCTCCAGCTTTGACTTCGATGGAAAGGATACCAAGTGATGGATGCAGGATAACAAAATCTGCTTCGCCTTCGCTGCGCCGTTGCTTTTCGTTTCCGAGCCAAACGAAGGAATGGAACACCGTGTACTGGTCAGAGAGCCCTTTCTGCAAGGCGAGATAGACCATTTGCTCTCCATCACTGCTGTGAAAATTCTTGTCAATGGTAGGATAAAACTTTGCCATATAGCACCATCCTTACATCTTATTGGTTTTTCCTCAAATTTCCCATCAGCATCGTTTCCCCGAGAGCGTCCAAAAGGGTATCCGTCTCCTATACGTAAAGCCCCTTATGAACTTAGTTCGGGTTCAGGAAGGATTCCTTTATGATATCCGTTCGGTGGAGCTATGTTTTCCATTACTTGATTCAAATACACGCTGATGGGCTGGCGAAACTCTTTTTGATTTTCGATAGAAAACGCTTCATATCATTATCTTTCCGTATCTCCGCCCAAAGCTCCTCCGTGTCTTTTTCATGCAAGCATCCTTTCTCCTTATCATGGTTTCTGATAAAATGTTAATACATCCCACAGAGAAAGGCAAGAGGAAGATGGACGTATGGAAGGAATGCTTGGGAGATCTCTATGAGAGTCTTGACGTATTGAAGTGGGACGCGGAGAAATGCGTATCCTTGCTCTATGAAAGGAAAGGGAAATAGTTCTGCGTCATGAAGCAGAGCACGAAAAAGGCATCATTCATCGGGATATCAAGCTATCTAATTTGATACTGACGAGTGACGGCATGCTGAAACTCATTGACTAGCATTTTTTAAAAACTTTTATGCGCAGGAGGAGGAGAAGCAATGAAAAAAGAACACATGAATCACTTGTTTGTTCCACTGAAGAAAAGCATTGTGGAACGAATGGCAGATGCCATTGGTGATAAGCTTTCTGCGCTCTTTCATCAGGAGAAATCACAGAGAAAACCTGTAAAAGAAATCAAGGATAAGGTGATTCTCTATGCCCAAGAGCAGAAATGATTCCGTTCATTTACAAAGGTTCCATATTTCAATGCAAAAGTGCATGGCTGCGGCTTTGCACTTTTTTGCGTTGCAAAAGCAATGGGAATAATGATAAAATGTACGAAATTCTAAGTGAATAGGGAAGATGTTTTTCACAACTATCGTTGTTCTTGTATCATTTTGGATACGGCAATGAGCACAGGGAACGGGAGTGTTGGTTTTGAAGCTGTTTATGCTTATTGTATTGGTTTGGTTGCTTTTGATGGCTTTTTTGAGCTATCGAGGGCTTGCTTATTTTATGGAGGATCGAAGGCGCAGGTATGTTGGCAAGGGAATTTTTCTGGCGAATGCACTGGAGGGTGTATTTCTTTTAGGCGGCTGGTTTTTGTTTCATGAATTTTCTTGGCTTGGATATTTGATGCATGTGGTGGTCTTTCTTTTGGCAGGCCAGATGCTTTTTGTGGGTATCGTTTATGCCGCAGTACTGTTTCGATGGATTTGGCGGCAGTTTGCCGTGCCGTCTGTCCCGTTTGACATGAGCCGGCGAAAGTTTTTGAAATGCGCGGCGGCTTATCCGATAGCGGCTGCGGGAGCGGCAGGATACGGGAGCTTTTGTGAAAAGGACGAGACGGTGGAACGGGAATTTCAGATTCCTGTGAAAAATCTTCCTGCCGGCTTGAAGGGATTTCGTGTGGCGCAGCTCAGCGATATTCATTTGGGGATGTTCTTTTCTGTGGAAAAGCTCGGAGACTTGCTTAAGAAAACGGTAGCAGGAAAGCCGGATATGCTTGTAATAACGGGCGACCTTTTCGATGATGTTTTGATGAACCAAGAGGCGGCAATGCTTTTGGACAGCTTCGTTGGTTCTTTTCCGCATGGAATCTGGTATTGCTATGGCAATCATGAGCATATGCGGGGGATTGAGAAGATTCGTGCCATGCTGAAGGAAACGAGGATCCATGTTTTGGCAAATGAGGCGGCTGTTGCTGTGGAGGGGAAATGTCCGCTGGTCATTTTGGGAGCGGATTATCCTATGCGAAGGGATCGTTTTCAGGAGGATGAAAGAGCCTTTATGCGAGAGACTTTGCGGGATGTGCCGAAGGATTCGGTGAAGATTCTCTTGGCGCATCACCCTGATTTTATAGATGATGCGGCGGCAGCAGGAATCAATCTGACGCTTTCCGGACATACGCATGGGGCGCAGTTTGGCATATTTGGAATGCCGCTGTTTCCAGTTTTCAAGTATACGAGGGGCATGGTGAGAATCGGGGATTCCTATGGATATGTCCATAGCGGCAATGGGAGCTGGTTTCCGTGCAGGATTGGATGTCCGCCGGAAATTGCATACTTTACGCTGCGGAATGGCTGATAAGGGCAGGGGGAGTGTTCCATGAAGGAAGAGGAAAAAGAGGCACTGGAGCATGTGCAGGAGCTTTTGGCATCGGGGAAGACAGAGAGGGCATTTGCCTCCTTGAAGGAATTCAAGGAGCATGCATCGGAGCAGTTTTTGGAGCGGGACGCATGGAGGATGCATGAGCTTTTTGGGGCATGCTTTCACGATCTGGGCGATGCGGAAGGCGCTGCACAGGCATATTTTCAGGCGGCGCAGTGCGATAGGTTCCTGCGAAGCCAGAGGCAGCACTTTTCTAATTATTTATTTGCACTTCACTATTTGGATGGCGTTGCGGATGCTGCGCTTTATCAAGAGCATCTCAACTGCGGAACGCTTTATCAGGATACGGAGCCGCTTCCGTATGTGAGGAAGGTTTCGCATGAGAAAATTCGTGTCGGTTATTTGGCAGTAAATTTTTTGGAGCAATCGGTAGCAAGATTTACGGATGCCATGCTTCTGCACTATGACAGGGAAAGGTTTGAAGTCTTTTGCTACAGCATGGAGCAAAGCATGGATGCCCGTTCCCAGAGAATAGCGGAGTTTGTGGACGGCTGGCATGCGTTTGATGGATTGAATTTTGAGGAAGTGGCAGGCAGGATTCAGGAGGACGGAGTTGATATTCTTGTGGATCTTTGCGGGCATGCATCCGGCGGCATGACATTGTCTGTGCTTGCGTATCGTCCTGCGCAGGTGCAGGTTTGTGCTGTTGGCTGGTTTGATACGGTAGGGTGTTCCAAGGTGGACTATCTGCTTTCGGATGCCGTGCTGGCACCGCAGGACGCAAAGGGCAGGTTTGTGGAGCAAATGCTGGAGCTGCCGCATGCTTTTTGCTGGCAGCCAACGGAGGAGATGAAGGCATTTCGCCGTTTCCCGAGACTTTCAGGACAGTCCGTTTACTTTGGCTGCTTCTGCAATTTTATGAAGATTACGGATTGCATGCTTCGGGCATGGAAACGAATCGTGGACGGTGTTCCGAAAAGCAGGCTTGTCTTGCAGGATACGCTGTGCTTGCCAGCGAGGATTCAGGCGATGGAAAAGCGAGTGGAAGCCGCAGGGCTGGGAGCTGCTGTGCAGGTGCGGATGGCATCAAAAGATTACATGAATGACCTTGGGCTTGTGGATATCCTGTTGGACACATCACCTTATCCCGGCGGAGGAGTGACGGCGGCATCGCTTTATGCAGGAACGCCTGTTGTGACGCTGTGCGGCAGCCGCTATGGTTCCCGATTTGGTGCAAGTATCCTGCAGGCGGCAGACTGTGGGGAAATCATTGCAAATACGATAGAAGAATATATAGAAAAGGCAGTTTCTCTGGCAAGGGACGAGGAACGCTTGCAGAATATGCAGAAAGCCCTGCGGGGAAAGATGGAAGGCTCTGCTCTTATGGATGTGAAAGGTTACATGAAAGCATTGGAGGAGAGCTATGGGAAGCTTGCAAGCGGGGATGTTGTATTGGGGTGAAAAACATGAAAATGAAACAGGATGGCGCTTGTGCCTGTGGGCATGACCACAAAGAAAATGATTTTATCAAGCAAACGGGGAAAGAACTGGAAAGAGAACGCTTGGCAGCAGACAGGAAGGTTCTGGAAAAGGCAAAGGAGCATCTTGCAGAGATAGAAAAGCTTCATGAAAAAATAGATGGAGCGCTTGTGAGTGTGACCAAGGAAAATATTGGTTTGCTTCTCACACAGAAAAAGACGGTGAAGGATTTGAAAAAGCTCTATCAAAAAGCCTTTTCTGGGAGCAGCAGGAATCCTGCCCTTGAGGCAATGCGGCAAGTGGAGGAAGCCTATATTCGGGATATAGAGGATATTCTCCGTACAGCGCAGATTTTTAAACGTGCAAGCAGGGGAAATATTACATCAGAAGTGCTAAGCAATATGGAAAATTCCTTGCACAAGTGGAATTTGACGAAGGAGAACGAAGGTTAGCTTGCCGAGCAATATTTTTCAAAATATGAAGATACAAAAAGGGGACCGTGAAAAATGAGTGATCATTTTTCACGGCCCTTTTATGATATGAGATATGAGGGTCAATCTTTGAAATACCTGTCATAAAGTCCCTTGAAGCCGCAGCCATGACGAGCCTCGTCCTTTGCCATTTCATGTACTGTGTCATGGATAGCATCGTAGTCCAGCTTCTTTGCAAGGGTAGCAAGCTCCTTCTTTCCGGCACAAGCACCTTGTTCTGCATCAATTCGCATCGCAAGATTTTTCTTGGTGCTGTCCGTCAGGACTTCACCGAGCAATTCAGCAAATTTTGAGGCATGCTCTGCTTCTTCCCATGCATAACGCTTGAATGCTTCTGCAATTTCCGGATAACCTTCGCGGTCTGCTTGGCGGCTCATGGCAAGGTACATGCCAACCTCCGTGCATTCGCCTGTGAAGTTCTGCCGCAGGCCTTCTATAACTTTTTCGTCCGATCCCTTAGCAACACCTATATGATGCGCATCTGCAAAAACAAGTTCGCCTGTTTGTTCCTTGAACTTGGAGGCAGGTGCTTTGCAAATGGGGCATTGCTCTGGAGGAGCATCGCCTTCAAAAACATAACCGCATACAGTGCAAACATACTTTTTCATGAAGATCCCTCCTATGATGTTATTTATAACGCCCTCAAACAAGGAAATGCTTGTGGCATTTTCTTGAACAATGGCGTTATAATTGATTATCGGATTGTCAATATTTTAGCAGTTTTTTTGCGTCTTTTAAATGGTCAAATATGCGAAAGAAGGTGTTGATTCTTTGAAAAATCCATTAGAAAAAACAGTGGAGTCCATAAATAGGCAAAAAAATATAGTGTGGCTTGCTTTGAATGCCAAATTCCCGCATACGTCGCTTTCCTGCAGGTATTTGAGAGAAGCCTGCAGGAAGGTTGCAGATACGGAAGTATTGGAGCTGACAATCAATCATCAGCTTTTGGATATTTTGGGTGAGATTTATGAAAAACAGCCTGCAATTTTGGGGATTGCTTGCTATATCTGGAATATAGAGCTGGTAAAGCGATTGCTGCGACTCCTTCCCAAGGTTCTGCCCCATACGATAATTTTATGCGGTGGGCCAGAGGTTTCCTATGAAACGGAAAAATTTCTCTTGGAATATCCTATGGTTTCCTATGTTGTGCGGGGGGAGGGGGAGGAAGCGGTTTTGCACCTCATGCAGCATTTGCTGTCGGGAAAGTCTCATGGCATTGATTTTTCGGGGATTGCATGGAGGGATACGCATGGGATTCATGCAGGGGAGGTTGCTGCGGTATCTGATTTGTCGCTTCTTCCCTTTCCCTATCGTGAGGAAGAAATTTCGTTGCTTTCTGAGCGGATTTTGTATTATGAGACCTCCAGAGGATGTCCGTTTTCTTGCAGGTACTGTCTTTCCTGCGCAACGCAGGGGGTTCGTTATTTGCCGCTTTTGCGTGTTTTTTCGGAAATTGACTTTTTTGTACGGCATAATGTACGTCAGGTCAAATTTGTGGATCGGACATTCAATGCAAAAAAATCGCATTTCTTGCCAATCCTAAAACATATTTTGGATATTCCTGATACTTGTCGGACAAATTTTCATTTTGAAGTTGCCATTGATTATGTCGATGCGGAGGTATGCGAGGTTCTTGGGCGGATGCCAGAGGGACGTGTGCAGCTGGAAATCGGCATTCAATCAACGAACCCGTTGACACTCGCAAAGGTTGCAAGAGTCAATGACTGGGAACGGATTGTGGAAAATATCCAAAAAATACGGAGCTTCCAAAATATGCATTTGCATGTGGATTTGATTATTGGGCTTCCGGAGGAGGGGATGGATTCCTTTGCGAAATCCTTTCAGGAGGTGTATGCCCTGAAGCCGGATATGCTGCAGCTTGGCTTCTTGAAGTTTTTGAAGGGCGCTGCGATGATGGAACTCGTGGAGGATGGGGAGTATCGCTATATGGATACTGCACCGTATGAGGTGCTTGGCAACCGATGGATGTCCTATGGTGAAATTCGATGGCTGCACAGCTTTGAGATGGTATTTGAGCTGTATTACAATGCAGGGCGGTGCCGTTATACGATGGATGAGCTGATGGTAAGGCATGAGGATGGAAATGTGTTTCGCTTCTATCAAAAATTTACGGATTTTTGGGAACAGAGAGGATATCATCGCGTTGCGCATGCGACAAAGTCTCTCTATGGATATTTGGCAGAATTTGCCGCAGTGCAGTATGGAGAAGATTTGGGGTACTTGGATAATTTGCTGCGGTTTGATTCGCTGATGGCAGACAAGGGAAGGCTTCGTCCAGATAGCCTGCATTGGAACAGGGAGAGATATCAGGCTTGGACGGCAAAATTTTGGCGAGGCAAAGAGGTACTGCGTTACTTGCCTGATTTTCGGTTTACCAACTGGCGGGAGCTTCGGGGAAGCTATCATATTGAAATTTTTGATTATGATGTTTTGCAAAAAGGGAAGAAGCAGACGGCAGTTCTTTTTGATTTTACGGGCAGTCGGACGGTTTGCATGAAAATAGAATGTCCTGTGGATTTCTTGCACAAAGTCTTGCAGGAAAATGAGAGGTAGGAATTCATGAGCGGTTTTGTTTATCGAAATTTTTCTGATTTTTTGAAGCAGCGGTATGGGGAGAAGGTTTATAAGTTGCCGATAGCGCTTCCTGTGACGTGTCCCAATCGGGATGGCTGTGTGGGGTGGGATGGCTGTACCTTTTGCGGGGAGATTGGTGCGGGCTATGAGAATCTCCCTGCGGAGATGTCGGTAACGGAACAAATAGCTTTGAATAAGGCACATATTGTGCCGAAGTACAAGGCAAAGAAATTTATTCCGTATTTGCAAAACTTCAGCAATACCTATCTGCCGCTGGAAAAATTGCAGTCGTATGTAAGGGAGGCGGGGAGCGGTGAGGATATTGCGGCAGTTTATATCGCTACCCGTCCCGATTGCGTGAGTGACGATTACATGGAAATGCTGTCACGTTGCAAGGAGGAGCTGAATATTGATATCTGCGTGGAGCTTGGCTTGCAGACGGTAAATTACCATTCCATGCAGAGAGTCCATCGGGGGCATACGCTCGGGGAGTTCATTGATGCAGTGCTTTGCTTGAAGCGTTGGGGATTGCAGTCCTGTGCGCATTTGATTCTGAACCTTCCGTGGGACGATCGGATTGACGTTGTGGAAAATGCAAAGGTGCTTTCTGCCTTGCGGATTGATCAGGTAAAGCTTCATGCCCTCTATATTGTCAAGGGAACAGAGATGGCAAGGCAGTATGAGGAAGGGGCATGGGAGCTGATCAGCTGCGAGGAATACCAAGAGCGGGTGATTTGCTTTTTGGAGCATTTGTCGCCTGAGGTTGTGCTGCAAAGGATTATAGGGAGAGCGCCGGAAGCCAATACGCTTTTTTCAAATTGGCATACAGGCTGGTGGAAAATTCGGGACGATATCGTTCGGAAAATGGGGGAACGAGGTCAATACCAAGGGAGATTGTGTGACTATCTCGGCGGAAAAGCATTGCGAAAATTTATAGAATAACATTCTTTTTCACAGAGGCTTATGGAGAAAGAATCTTCTTGTTGCTTTTCTTGTAAAATACGCCTGAGTTTCGTATAATGAGAGGGTATATAGGAGGAGGAGATGTTATTTTGGATCCAAAACTTCCGTCAATGCAAGACATGGATGCATGGAAAGATAAGTTATCTGAGAAGTGCAAGGCTTTAAGATTTTGGGACAGTTTCACATGGAAGCACTGGACCGCAATTTTCATTTGTGTTCTACTTGTCTTTGTGCTGGCTTTTTTTGCTTTTTTTGGTATGTGGGAAAGTCGGGCAACAGAAAATGACGGGATTCCTATTTATGTGAAGGTTCAGTCTGGAATGACATCCTCTGATATCGGCGAGGAGCTTCAAAACCGTGGCGTTATTGCGAACAAGAATCAGTTTTGGCTGATGGCAAAGCTGAAAGGATACGAAAAGCAGTTCAAAGCGGGAAGCTACGCCTTTCATGCGAATATGCATCCGCAGGAAGTTTTTGATAAATTGCTTTCCGGTGCTACAACAAAATACAAGTTTGTGATTCCGGAGGGCTACAGTGTCTTGGATATTGCCAAGCTTTTGGAAAAGGAAGGCATTGTTGACAGGGAAAAATTCTTGGCGCTTGCCAAGGAGTTTGCTCCGTACAGCTACATGGAGAAGGACAAGAATTCTGTCTATCGTGCGGAAGGATTTTTGTTTCCTGCAACGTATACCGTCAGTACGGACGTGACGGAGCAGGATATTTTAAAGGTGATGGCGGAAACCTTCGACAGCCGCTTGACGGAGACTATGCGGCAGGAGGCAAAGGAAAAGGGCTTGTCCATTTATGAGCTGGTAACGCTTGCTTCCTTGGTAGAAAAAGAGGCTCGGTATGCGGAAGACAGACCCATCATTGCTCAGGTGTTCTTTAAACGGATGAAGGTGGGGATGCCTTTGCAGTCGGATGCTCCTTTCCAATATTTGAAGGATGCACCGAAGGAGGATCTCTCTATTGAGGACACGAAAGTGGATTCCCCTTATAATACTTACCAGCACATGGGACTTCCTCCGGGGCCGATTGCGAATCCCGGGGTAGACTCTATTGACGCAGTTTTGCATCCTTCTGCTACCGATTATCTGTATTTTGTAGCGGATCGAGAGGGACACAATCATTACTCGCATACCTATGCAGAGCATCTTGATATCGTGGATCAGGTAAGATGATGGAAGAGCTATTGAGGGAAATGGAGCGGTATGCATTCGAGCATCACGTTCCCATCATAAATGAAAATGGCCGTCAGGCGTTTCGGCGTATTGTAAAGGAATGCTGCCCGCATAATATTTTGGAGGTTGGTACGGCAATTGGTTATTCTGCACTTTTGATGATGGAAGATGGAGCAGAGGATGCCAAGGTCGTTTCCTTGGAGCTTGATGAAGAACGGGCTGCAGTAGCAAGGAGCTTCCTTGCAAAGTCTCCCTATGCAGATCGGATTTCTGTTTTGGCAGGAGATGCCGCAGATTTGATAGGGACGCTTCATGATACCTATGATTTTGTATTTATAGATGCGGCAAAGGGGCAGTATGTGGATTATTTCAAGAAGGTATTGCCCTTGCTGTCGGAGCATGCAACCGTATTGGCAGACAATGTGCTTTTTCGTGGTTATGTCATGTCAAAGGAAAAACCGCCCAGAAGGTACAAGACCATTGTGAAGCGATTGCGGGAATATATAGAACTGGTAGGGAATGCAGAAGGGTTTGTTACGGAAATCTTGAAAGATGGTGACGGTCTTGCTGTATCGAGGAGAAGCTAAATGAGAAAAAAACCTGAGCTACTGGCACCGGCCGGCAATCTTGAAAAGATGAAAATGGCACTTTTATATGGGGCGGATGCGGTATATTTAGGAGGAAAATCCTTTGGACTCCGTGCATTTGGCGGGAATTTTACGCATGAGGAGTTAAAGGAAGGCGTGGCATTTGCTCATAGCCTTGGAAAAAAGGTTTATGTGACAGTCAATGTTTTTCCGCATAATGGTGACTTGGAACGGCTGCCGGATTATTTGGGATATTTGCATGAGATTTCCGTAGATGCAGTTTTGGTGGCGGATATAGGTGTTTTTATGATGGCGCGTGAGCTATTCCCCGAACTGGAGCTTCATGTCAGCACGCAGGCAAATACAACAAACTGGGCATCGGTCAATGCTTGGGCAAAGCTGGGTGCGAAGCGTGTGGTGCTTGCGAGGGAATTATCCATGAATGAAATCAGGGAAATTCGCAAAAAATGCACTGCGGAGATTGAAGTGTTCGTGCATGGCGCAATGTGCATTTCGTATTCCGGACGTTGCCTTATGAGTAATTACTTTACTGGTCGGGATGCCAATCGTGGGAGCTGCGCGCAGGCATGCAGATGGAAGTATTACCTTGTGGAAGAAACACGTCCCGGACAGTATTTTCCAGTGCTGGAAGACGAGCGGGGGACATACATTTTTAATTCCAAAGATATGTGCCTGCTGCCGTATATTCGAGAACTCATGGAAAGTGGCGTAGACAGCTTGAAGGTGGAAGGCCGCATGAAGAGCGTTCACTATGCGGCAAGCGTCATAAAGGCTTATCGGATGGCAATTGATGCTTATTTTGAAAATCCCGAAGGCTTTGAAATCCGCAAGGATTGGTTGGAGGAATTGGAGAAGGTTTCCCACAGGCCTTATACGACAGGGTTTTATTTTGGCAAACCGACAGCTGACGACCAGATCTACGGGAATTCTTCGTATTTGCAAACCTCGGAATTTGTTGGCTTGGTTTTGGATTATGATGAAAGTACGGGGCTTGCGACAGTAGAGCAGAGAAACAATATGAAGCTTGGGCAGGAAATAGAGGTGTTTCAGCCGAAAGGAAAAGCTTTTCGCCAAAAACTGGAGGTTATGTACAACGATATGGGAGAGGCTATTTCTGTTGCGCCTCATGCCCAGCAAAGAATAAAGGTGCGCATGGACTGCGCAGCAGAGCCATATTCAATTCTTCGAAGGGATGTGTAGCTTATGGTTAGGTACTATGGTCGGGCAATCGGGCGTGTGCAGGGGGTTGGCTTTCGTCTCTTTGTGCAGATAGGAGCGAGAGAGCTTGGGATTACCGGTTGGGTAAAAAACATGTCAGACGGAACGGTTACGATGGAATTGCAGGGAGAGCAGTCTGCTATTGATCTGCTTACAGAGCGAATAAGGAGAGGGAACGGCTTTATCCGTGTCGATACGCTTTCCTTGGAACCAAGGACTGTTGAAGATGATGAGACAGATTTTCGTGTGCGCAGCTGACGGGAAGGGAGAAGAAACTTGAAGAATATATTGGTATTGCATGGCCCAAACTTAAACTTGCTTGGAACGAGAGAACCGGAAATTTATGGACATACGACGTTGGCAGATATCAACCAGATGATGGAAAAGCGTGCGAAGGAGGCAGGGATAGGCATAGATTTCTTTCAGTCCAATCATGAAGGCGCTCTCGTAGATGCGATACAGGAAGCCTATGGGAAGTATGACTTTATTTTGCTGAATGCAGCAGCCTATACGCACTACAGCATAGCCCTGCGGGATGCCATTGGGGCAGTGGATGTTCCTGTGATAGAGGTGCATCTTTCCAATATCCATAGGAGAGAAGAATTTAGGCATCATTCGGTAATTGCTCCCGTAGTTTTGGGGCAAATTTGCGGATTGGGCGCAGATAGCTATATGGCGGCATTGGAAGCAGCCATTCGCAAGCTCAAGGGGGCGGAGAAATGACAGCATCTCGTTTGGCGGCTTTGCGGGCTTTTCTGGAGCAGCAGCAGGTGGATGCTGTTGTTGTGAACAAGCTGGCTCATCTGCATTATTTCAGCGGGTTTCGCGGGGATGACACGAATCTTGTTATCACAAGAAAACATGCCATTTTGGTTACGGATTCCCGTTATACGGAGCAGGCAGCACAGCAAGCGCCGTTATATGAAGTTGTTGAGCAAAAAGAGGGACTTTGGAAAAAGACCGCAGAGCTTTTGGGGAAATTGGATGGCAAGAGGATTGCCTTTGAAGGCAATGCGCTTCTTTATGAGAATTACCAAAAGCTTGCAGCACTGCTGGGAAACAAAGGAGAGTTGGTTTCCCTGCAACTGGATGATTTGAGACAGGTCAAGGACAAAGAGGAAATATCCTTGATCCGAAAGGCATGTGAAATTGCAGATCAGGCATTTGAGGATGTGCTGACGTTTCTTCGCCCGGGGATCTCTGAGCTGGAGGTTGCGGCACGGCTGGAGAATTGCATGAGGCAGCTAGGCTCTGAGAAGCCTGCATTTGATACGATTGTTGCTTCGGGAACTCGCGGAAGCCTGCCACATGGAATTGCAACAGAAAAGTTGATTGTTGCCGGAGAATTTGTTACAATGGATTACGGTGCTGTGTATGGGGGATATCATTCCGATATCACGAGAACTGTTTGTGTTGGGACAGCAACGGGACGGCAGCGTGAGGTTTATGATGCCGTGCTGCAGGCACAGCTTTTGGGATTGTCCCAGATTCGTCCGAATGCTTCGGGGCGTGAGGTTGATCTTGCGGTTCGGAGATACCTAAAGGAGAGAAACTTAGCTCAGTATTTTGGGCATGGCCTTGGGCATAGCTTGGGTCTTGAGATCCATGAAGAGCCGAGACTCTCGTTCAAGAGCAAGTGTGAAGCCTTGCAGGTGAATATGCTTGTCACAAATGAGCCAGGTGTATATATTCCCGGATGGGGCGGCTTGCGCATTGAGGATACTGTCCTGGTTACTGATAAGGGCAGCGAGGCGCTGACAACGAGCAGTAAGCAGTTGATAGAGATAATTTGATTTTGTGAATTTTGGAGGTTATAGGCATATGATTTCAAGTACAGATTTTCGCACAGGTTTGACGATCGAAATTGATGGCGGTGTTTGGCAGGTCGTGGACTTCCAGCATGTAAAGCCGGGCAAGGGTGCCGCTTTCGTGCGTACAAAGATCAAGAACGTTGAGACGGGTGCTGTTGTTGAACGTACCTTCAATCCGAACGAGAAGATGCCGGCGGCACATCTTGATACGCGCAGCATGCAGTATCTTTATGAGTCGGATGGCGTGTACACGTTTATGGATTCGGAGACCTATGAGCAGACGGAACTTTCCTCTGAACAGCTGGGAGATGCATTGAACTATCTCATGGAGAACATGGATGTCAGCATCCAGTCCTTCAAGGGACGTATCATCGGCATCAGCCTGCCGAATTCTGTCAACCTGAAGGTCGTGGAATGTGAGCCTAGCGTCAAGGGCAATACTGCTACAGGCGCTACAAAGATGGCAAAGGTTGAGACAGGCTATGAAGTGCGTGTTCCTCTCTTTGTAAATGAGGGCGATGTCCTTCGCATTGATACGCGTACAGGAAACTATATTGAACGTGCGTAATTTGCTGTAAAATTTATTTTTAGTTACTCGATGCTGCCGCATTTTTATGCTGCAGCATTTTGTTTTGCGATATTTTTAGATATTTTGCTTTTTAGGCAGGATTTTTTTGTTATATGGCGAAATAAGAGATAAGAGCAATTTTAAAATATACCTGAGGAGGGTTTTACTATGGAAAAGGAAAAAGCTGTTGTAAAGAAAGAGTCGGGACTTGGAACCGTTCGTATTGCTGATGAGGTCGTCAGCATTATTGCAGGATTGGCTGCTACGGAAATTGAGGGCATCGCTGGAATGAGCGGTGGCTTGGTCGGAGGAATTGCTGAGATTCTCGGCCGTAAGAACTTTGCCAAGGGCGTAAAGGTTGAAGTCGGTGAGCGTGAGGCTGCTGTTGATCTTTACGTTATCGTAAAATATGGTGTTCGCATTCCGGATGTTGCGTTGGCTGCACAGGAAAATGTAAAGAAGGCAATCGAGACGATGACAGGTCTTTCTGTGGTGGAAGTGAATGTCCATGTTCAGGGAGTTGGCTTTCCTGATGAAGAACCTAAAATAGAGGAAGTACGCGTTCATTAAGAAAAAGAGGCTGAAGCTATGGGGGTATTCCATCGTTTTTTATGGTTTTTTTATGCCTTGTTTGTTGGCATCTTATCGCTTGGCATCGTTGCGGCATGCAACCATATCCTGCCGGAGAGTGTTTGGATGAATGAATTGAAATTCTTGCTGTCAAGGCAGGAAATGCTGAATGCAGCAATCGTTTTGGCTGCGGTGAGCGCTTACTTTGTTCTGTATAGTTTGTTTTCTAAGGGTTCATCGAAAAAGCAGGTCGTCTCTGGGGAAGATGTCGTTGTTGTGAGCAATGGCAAGGGGATAGTGAATGTATCGCTTGCAGCAGTACAAAGATTGGTTGAGCGTGAAGCACTTGCTGTTGCGAAGGTCAGGGCTGCGACTGCTAAGGTATATCAATATTCAGGTGAAAAAACCTCGATTCGGGTCGATGCGCAGCTGGTGCTTTTGGTTGGTGCGAATGTATCGGAGGTTTCTGATCAGGTGATAGAACGTATACAGGATCAGTTGAGGGCTGCGTTAGGTTTTTTGGAGGTTCCGGTTGGGGTTTCTGTTACGGATATTTCCAATGCCCCAGTAGAAAATAAGAGGCGTGTTGTCTGAATTCGTGGGGGATAAGATGAAAGAAGAGATAATCCTTGAGCTTAAGGAAACAGCAGCTCACATTTGGAAAGATCACCGTTGCAAGGCAGTGGGACTGTTTTTGGGATGCGTTGCAGGAATATCAGTTTTGATTTTCGGCTTTTTCAGTACGTTGTTTGTACTGCTATGTGGATCGCTTGGGCTTTATCTTGGGATTTGTTTTGACCGAGGAGATAGTGCCATGGATATTTTGAATCGTGTTGTTCCTAAAAATTTTCAACGGTGGTAATACACAGTTAGGAAGGGTCGTATGAGTCGTAGACAGGCACGTGAGGTAGCTTTGAAAGCACTTTTCCAGTTGGACTTGAATCATGGTGAGAATGACGAGCAAGCAGAGGCGTATGAGATGCTGGCTTTTGATGCGGCGATTGAGGAAAGCCCAAAGCTTTCCGAGAATGACAGGGAATATGCCAAGAGGATCGTTCAGGGAACCAGAAGCAATCTGGAAAAGGTCGATTCGTTGATAGGGCAATCCTCTCATGATTGGAAAGTGGAACGTATGGCGGCAATTGACCGCAATATTGCCCGCATTGCTGCTTATGAGATGAAGTTCAGTGAAGAAAAGCTGACACCGAACATTGCAATCAATGAGGCGGTAGAGCTTGCAAAACAGTATGGTACGGATGATTCCGCACGTTTTGTGAATGGAATCTTAGGTGCGATGGTAAGGTAAAGATTTCTATGCCAGACTTTTTGTGTCTGGCTTTTTTCTTAATGCATGGAGGGAAATCGTGACGATTTATAGTGTAAGCGATGTTACAAAGTTTATACAGAATTTATTTGATCGCGAGACTGAATTTCATCACATCTTGCTTCGTGGGGAGATATCCAATTTTAAGCGATACAGTTCAGGGCATTGCTATTTTACGTTGAAGGATGAAAGCTCCTGCATCAAATGCGTTATGTTTCGGGGAAATGCGCAATATTTGAAATTCCAGCCGGAGAATGGGATGCTGGTGGTGGCAGATGGCCGTATTTCCGTTTATGAGCGTGATGGAGTTTACCAGCTTTATGTGAATCAGCTGGTTCCTGAAGGGGTTGGTGCGTTGGCACTGGCATTTGAGCAGCTGAAAGCCCGGCTGGAAAAGGAAGGATTGTTTGATTCCAGCAAAAAGAAGCCACTTCCTTTTTTCCCGAGGCGAATAGGTATTGTGACATCAAGCTCAGGGGCTGTCCTGCGAGATATTTTTAAGGTTGCAAAGCGTCGGAATCCACATGTGCAGCTGGTCTTGTATCCGTCGCAGGTGCAGGGGGACGGGGCTGCAGAGCAAATTGCGCGAGGGATACGCTTTTTCAACAAGAAATATCCAGTAGATGTGCTGATTGTTGGCCGTGGCGGAGGCTCAGCAGAGGATCTGTGGTCATTCAATGAAGAAATCGTAGTACGGGCTATCGCATCGTCTGTGATTCCTGTGGTTTCAGCGGTTGGGCATGAAACGGATTATACACTGTCAGATTTTGCCAGTGATGTACGCGCGGCAACCCCATCCCATGCAGCTGAGCTTATCGTGCCGGATGTCCGTGAATTGATTTCTTCTGTGGACGGCTTGCGGATTCGTATGAGAACTGCTTCGCAAAGGATATTGCAGGGGAAACGCCTGCTTTTGGAGAAGCTGCAGCAGAATCGAACTTTTCTTCATCCAAATTGTTTGCTGGATACGAAAAAGCAGGAACTGGATTATTTATTCCAAAAGGTTTTGCGGCTGGCGGATCAGAGCCTTAAAGAGAAAAGAGCTTTTTTTGAAACGCAAATGGGGAAGTTGGATTTGCTGAATCCTGCAAGGGTGTTATATCGAGGGTATTCCATTGTGGAGCATCAGGGGAAAATTATTCACAGCGTCAAGAATGTGAATGTGGGGGATTGCTTGGAACTGCATTTTACGGATGGCGATTTGCGGGCTGTTGTTGATTCCATTGGAAAGGAAGATGTGTGGGTATGCCAAGAAAAAAAGAGCCTTCCTTTGAGGAGAACTTAGAGAGGCTGGAACAGATTGTTGCTGCTATGGAAAGCGGAGATATGAATTTAGCTGATTTAATGAAAAATTATTCAGAAGGCGTAAACCTTTCCAAGAAGTGCATGGATATTTTGAATCGTGCGGAGCAGACGGTGGATCTTTTAGTAAAAGATGATGCGGGGAAATATTCCGAAGAGCTTTTGGAGATAAAGGGGTAATAGAAATGCTGAAAGAGATGTGGAAAAAAAGACTGGACTTGGTAGAGCAACAGCTGATAAAGGAACTTCACGCAAAGGGTACGATGAATGAGACGTTGTGCGCTTCCATGGAATACAGCTTGATGGCAGGAGGGAAGCGTTTGCGACCAGTTTTGCTGATGGCAGCGGCGGATGCTGTTGGCGGGGACGGTGATTCCTTTGTTACGACTGGTTGCGCTATAGAAATGATACACACATATTCCCTGATACATGATGATCTTCCTGCGATGGATGATGATGATTATCGTCGTGGGAAGTTGACCAATCACAAGGTATATGGTGACGGAATTGCAGTTTTGGCAGGAGATGCGCTTTTGACGCTCGCCTTTGAGGTTATGCTTCGGCAGGAGGGGGCAAGTCCTGAAACAAAAATGGCTGTGGTTCATGAGATGAGCGTTGCAGCGGGCGCAAATGGCATGGTGGGCGGACAGGCAATGGATCTTGAGTCCGAAGGGGAACAAATTGCAATGGACGAACTCAAAAAAATGCATATGGGAAAGACGGGAGCTCTTTTCCTTGCTGCCATTCGTTCGGGGGCAATCCTTGCCGGTGCAAATGAGGCACAGCTGAAGGCATTGACTGTTTATGCGGAAAAGTTTGGCTTGGCATTCCAGATTACGGATGATATTTTGGATGTGGTAGGAACGGAAGCGGAACTTGGAAAACCAGTGGGAAGTGATGTACGCAACCACAAGTCTACCTATGTAACACTTACCTCCTTGGAAGAGGCAAAGAAACTAGCAAGAAGTACGATAGATGAAGCAATAGATGCACTAGATGATTTTGGTGATGAGGCAGATTTTTTGCGGGATTTGGCAGCATATCTTATTGCAAGAAATAAGTGATTGGGGTAATGATTGTGTCGCATTGGTTGGAGAAGGTTAATGTACCGAAGGACTTAAGAAAATTGAATGAACAGCAGTTGGTTCAATTGGCGGAAGAAATTCGAGCATTGATCATACACACAGTAGCAAAAAATGGAGGGCATTTGGCACCGAGCCTTGGGACGGTGGAATTGACCTTGGCTTTGCATTATGTCTTTGATTGCCCGAAGGATAAAATCATCTGGGACGTAGGGCATCAAGCATATACGCATAAAATTTTGACGGGACGCAAAGATGCGTTTTCCACGCTTCGGAAAAAAGGGGGAATCACAGGATTTCCTAAGAGAGCCGAATCTGAGTATGATGTTTTCGGTGCAGGTCATGCCAGCACATCAATTTCTGCTGCTCTTGGAATGGCACTGGCAAGGGATTTGGATCATCAGCACGAACATATCATTGCGGTACTTGGAGACGGAGCCTTGACTGGCGGCGAAGTATTCGAGGCAATGAACCATGCAGGAGAGCTTCAACGGAATTTGATTGTGGTTTTAAATGACAATGAAATGTCGATTGACAAGAACGTTGGAGCAATGGCGGAATATCTTTCCAGACTTTGGGTGGCACCTCAGTATAATCGGGCAAAAAAGGATGTCGAAACCCTGCTCAGAAGTATACCGCATATTGGCGGACGGATGCTGAAAACAGCTAGTACCATAAAAGACGGGGTAAAGTCTATGCTGGTACCGGGCGGCTTGTTTGAGGAATTGGGTTTTCAGTATGTGGGGCCTTTGGACGGGCATAATATATCTCTTTTGCAGGAGGTTTTTGAGCGGCTGAAGGAAGTACAAGGACCTGTTCTCTTGCATGTGCATACAAAAAAAGGGAAAGGTTACCTGCCGGCGGAGCGAAATCCCGGAATGTTTCACGGGATTGGCGCTTTTGATGAAGCAACGGGAAAGCCTGCTCCCAAAGGAGAGATTCCCTCCTATACATCCGTTTTCAGTCAAGCGTTGATTGAGCTTGCAAACCATGATCCGAATCTGGTTGCAATTACGGCAGCCATGCCGTCTGGAACAGGCTTGAAGGCATTCGGAAAGGCTTATCCCGATCGTTTTTTTGATGTGGGTATTGCAGAAGAGCATGCTGTTACTCTAGCCGCAGGGCTTGCCGCGCATGGAAAGCATCCCGTCGTTGCGCTCTATTCCACTTTTTCGCAGAGAGCCTATGATCAGTTGCTGCATGATGTGTGCCTGCAGCAGCTTCCTGTGACCTTGTGCCTGGATCGCGCAGGATTGGTAGGAGAGGATGGGCCTACGCATCATGGCATGTTTGATCTTTCTTACCTGCGGCAATTTCCTCACATGGTGATTATGGCGCCAAAGGATGAAGATGAGCTGCGTCACATGCTGCTTACAGGGGTAAAGCATAAGGGACCTGCCGCAATCCGTTATCCGAGGGGAATCGGTTTGGGCGTTCCGCTGACCGCAGAGCCTTCGGAACTGCAGATAGGAAAAGCCGAGGTTTTAAAGGATAGTGGAGAAATTGGGCTGCTTGCTGTTGGGACTATGGCAGAGAGTGCCATGAAAGTGTCAGAAATTTTAGGCAAGGAAGGGATTCCGGCTGCTGTTGCCAATATGCGGTTTGTAAAGCCTATGGATACTTCGTTGGTAAAAGGCTGGGCAGGCTGCAAAAAATTGCTTGTGACCTTGGAGGAAAATATTTTGGCTGGCGGCTTTGGGTCAGCTGTGGCGGAGTGCTTGGCGGATGAAGGGCTGCAGGTGCCGCTTCTTCGCATTGGCATAGGGGATTCTTTTGTTGAACAGGGAACGAGGGATGAGCTTTTGCAATTGTGCGGACTCACTCCAGAAGCCATTTGTTCGAAAATAAGAGAGAAGCTGCAAGGGGAAACAACACGGTAGAAGTCGGGTTTCGGTTATCATCCTAAAGGGGGCGGTCGTGATGAGGTTAAGTTTTTTAGGTGCTGCGCATACGGTCACCGGTTCGTGTTATCTGATTGAGACGAATGACAGGAAATTTTTGGTGGACTGCGGGATGTTTCAAGGGTCGAAGAAGATTCGGGAATTGAATTATGATGATTTTTCTTTTTCTCCTGCGGAAATTGATGCCGTGCTTTTGACGCATGCACATATCGATCATTGTGGCTTGATTCCCAGATTGTGCCGAGATGGCTTTAAGGGTGATATCTATACGACCAAGGTAACCACGGATTTGGCTCAAATTATGCTTTCGGATTCTGCCCACATACAGGAGTCGGATGCAGAAATGCTGAATCGCAAGGGACAGCGACGCGGTGATGCCCCTGTGCAGGCACTTTATTCTATTGACGATGCGATGGATGCGTTGCAGCATTTTATTTCCGTGCCCTATGAGAAAGAATTTCAGCTTTGGGATAATGTGAAGGTTGTGTTCCGGGATGCCGGGCATATTATAGGCTCGGCAATGCTGGAAATCTATGTTACGGAGGATCAAAAAACTTCAAAGCTGGTATTTACTGGTGATTTGGGACAGCCAGACCAGCCTATATTAAGAAATCCAACTAAAATTGACGGTGCAGATTTTTTGGTCATTGAATCTACTTACGGGGAT
Organism: uncultured Selenomonadaceae bacterium; assembly: GCA_937902665.1. GTDB lineage: Bacteria > Bacillota > Negativicutes > Selenomonadales > Selenomonadaceae > CALELM01. The sequence goes on along the minus strand of CALELM010000032.1, from coordinate 5,077 downwards.
CGTTTCCATCAAATTTATGACAAGGAGACCACTCTTTTGGAATGCATCAATGAAACCATGGATCGTGGCGGCAATTTAGTAATTCCGGCGTTTGCCGTAGGGCGTACCCAGACCCTGCTGTATTATTTTTACAAGCTTTGGAAGGAAGGACGGCTGGATCCGGATATTCCTATCATTTTGGATAGCCCGCTGGCTATATCGGCAACGAGGATTTTTCTGCAAAACATGCAGGAATTTGATGAAGAGACCTTGCAGCTCCTCCAGCGAGAGGGCAGACTGCCCCAGTTTCCTCAGCTTCGTGTTTGCGAGAGCGCTGCGGAGTCTCGTGCGCTGAACAGCGAGGAGTCCTCTGCCATTATCCTTTCTGCGAGCGGCATGGCAGATGCGGGACGTATTTTGCACCATTTGAAGCATAATTTGTGGAGACCGGAATCTACGATTCTTTTTGTTGGCTATCAGGCGGAAGGGAGTCTTGGGCGTCGCTTGATTGATGGCATTAAAAGAGTAAGGGTTTTGGGAGAGGAAGTCGCGGTTCGAGCAAAAATTCAGATGCTGGATGGTTTTTCGGCACATGCAGATGCAAGGCAGCTGCTAGAGTGGACGGCTCATTTGACCTCGCCAAGACCAGCTAAAATTTTTATCGTTCATGGAGAATCGCAAGCCCAAGAAGCACTGAAGGAAGAATTCAATAAGAGACTAGGCTTGGAATCCTATATTCCTTTCCGTGGCGATTCGGTAAAAATTTTGGGCAGGGCATCGGAAATCGTGAAGTCCAATATTCCTAAGGTTTCTGTGGAAATGGAGATGGAAGATGTCCTTAAGGACTTTGATGCGGATTATCGCCAGATGCGGCGGCGCATTATGCAGCTGGTGATAGCACAGCCCAAGCTTATGGATCCTGTCATAAAGATAGTGGCAAAGGCAAGGCACTATGTCCACAAGCTTTTTTCTCCATATAATATTTAGGATGGTTTCATGATGGCAGAAAAATTTTCCAGTGATAGGCGCTTTTGCGATTAAGATTTACAAGGCTTTTGAGCATCTTGCTTGGGAGCCTTTTTTTGTTTGTCAAAATGGCGAAGATGGAAAAGACTTTGCTTTTTCATGATTCAATGCGTTATAACGAATCTAAAGATGTCTCCTTCTTCAATAGCTTGCTGTAAGTGGGGGAAACCAAATTTTAACAAGCGGCGAGCAAACTTTCGCTTCGTTGAAATGCTGTCATAGGAAGAAAATGCTTGTTGCATTTTCTTAATTGAGGGCATTATAATTATGTAATAGAAGGGTGGAAGATTTTATCACGGAACATGACAAATTAGGATTGGGGAGACCAGTTTATAAAATAGAGCGAATGATTGATGGCAATATGCCGTTCAATGATGGCTCACATATAACGAAGCTAAGATGTCCCCTACTTACGGCAAGCTATTGGAAGAAGGGGGACATCTTTCGCTTCGGTATAGAGGATTATGGCTACTCGATGGTGAAAAAATCAGGGTTAAGGTATATTGATTTTGGAGGCTGATATATGTGATGAAAGAAACAAGAAGCACAAACGGTAACAGGGGGCATGGTGATTTGCTGCACCGCATAAGAGTCGCTATGCTGACTGTGGTATTTCTGCTGTTGTCGTCGGTATCCTTTGCCAATCCTTACCCTACCACATTGGATAATGGCAATCTGGTGCTGGTAGATGGTGGCATGGGGGTGGGACAGTATGTTGACAGGACATCGGCAGTGGTGGAGCAGTATGCGCCACCCAATTACCAAATTGCCATTTCTGTGGTGTCTGTTAGCTTTTCCGATGAATACTGGCGTCAGCATGAGACTTATGTAGGCGGACCATACGAGATAGGAAAGTCCTTTCTTCTGCGTTTTCGCTACAATTGGGACAGGAAGTCTATTGCCTGCATTCGTGGAAACCATTGGCAGGATTGGGATATCAACCGCGATTACTGCCACGCTGATGGAGATCCGCTGATTCCTAATGCCGCCGAGGTTGCTTTTGTGTCCGCCTACAATATGCGATTCTTTGGGGATAAAACAGGGTACAGCCCCGTATTGAAACGGCAGAGGCGTGTCATTGACGAGAGCTTGTATCGGGCTTTGGGAATATGAGGAATGCAACGGACAGAAAAAACTGACATGGGGCTTGACCTGTACAGCAAGATTTGCTGAAATCACTGCTAATGATATGCAGCTTCGTACCGTTGCTAGCTTGAAATTTTCTTGTCAATATACGATAATACGACTAAGAGAAAATGCTTTGCACGGAATGAGGTGAGTGGATGCCTGATAATGTAGTGGACTGGCACTCGGGCTTTTATGGTGCCATCGGTCTGGAATTTTTGGAAAATGATGCGGATTTGGAATACGATTCGGAGCATCAGCTCAACCACAATCCGGTAAGAATAGATTTACTGGTTGTGAAGAAAAACAAGGACATAGAGCTGGTGAATGAACTCGGGGCAAGGTTTCGTGGGCATAATATCATGGAATACAAATCCGAAAAGGATCGGCTCAATATAGATACCGTTTTCAAGGCTAACGCTTATGCGGCACTATACAAGGCGTATGGAAAAAGTGTTGATGAGATAAAAGCGGATGACATCACGGTAACGCTGGCACGAGAAGCCTATCCGCGCGATGCTTTCAAGGCACTGCGTAAATACGGCTATGAGATAGAGCAGGTACATTCTGGTATCTATCTTGTGACGGGCAGGTACATCTTTCCTACGCAGATAGTAGTTTTCAATCAGCTGGAGGAAAAGCTCCACTTTTGGCTGACCAATCTACATCGGAATATTGATAAGGAACGCATGAAGGAAGCAGTCCTGAAAGTCTACGATTTGCGTGGAAAGGCAGGCCTGATGTATGGGATGGCTTACATCGGTGCTGTTGTAGAGGCTAACGGAAAGGCCGTAAAGGAATTGAGCAACGAGGAGGGATTCGACATGGGCAAGGTCATGGAAGAGCTGTTGCATGACAGGTTGCAGGAAAGGGATGCTTTGAATAAGCAAGAAGGTCTTAAAGAAGGTCGCATTGCTGCTTTTGCCGAAATGGTGCGTGATGGTGTTATCAGTATATCTGAGGCGGCTAAAAGAAGTGGGTTGACGGAAGCAGCATTTAAGAAGATTGCGGTGCTTTAAAAGAAGGGGCTGTGCCTGAGCGAGAAAACGCTTATGCATAGCCTTATTATTTTGAGTTGGCAATATTGTATTTGAGTGCAAGGATGAAATTTTATCGAATGGGTTGTTGTCAAAATTTGATGAAACTGACCAACTGGCGCAAACAATAAAAATTTTTTCAGAAGGTTGCCTGCTAGGCAACCTTTTTGAATGGAAGGTCATTTATACTGTACTTATTCGAGATAACAAACGGCAAACAGCTGGAAAAATCCTTCGTCAGCCTTTCAACGAAGCGGGGGATATCGGAGGAGAAGAACAATCGGTAGGACAATGATGAGGAAATGCAAGCAGAGTGATGTTGGAGGTGAGTGCAATGGTCGATACTTTATTCAATATGTTCATGTCCGAGTTGAAGGGCAATCGTGTACGTCGAAGCCACCAGCAACGGGAAGTGGCATACGGTGATGTGGTCTGCGTGGAAGGTGAACTATTAAAGCAGTACGCTATATGGACGGGAGAAAAATTTATTTTGTACGGCAAAGATAGTCATGACAGGGATATTGTTCATGAGGAGTCCTTCCGTGATTTTTTGCAGGGAGCGGAGCATTTTGCGATTTGTGAGTTTCCAAAAGAGTACGGCAGACCAATGGAATGGGAGCAGCCATTTCCCGTTTCTTCCTTTGTTATGCCGCAAGATAAATTATGGCGTTTATTGGATCGGGGGCGCAAGGCAAGGGAATATCGGTGCTACTCGGCTCAAGAGACTGTGCGCCGAGCCAAGAGCAAGCTCGGTCAAGGCGGGTATCTTACCGGCGAACACTTCGCTATGTGGTGCAAAACAGGCATCTCCGAATCCCATGAACTTGAGTCTATACGGGATTTTTTGGATCGCATGATAGTCTATTGAAACCAGTAACGATGGGATTGTAAACATTTAAGTGGCAAAGAAAAGCTTCACAATATTGCACGTTATGGAGTAAATTCGTCTCAAAAAGGATTGCGGCTATGAGATAGTGAAGAAACCAGTGTCAGGATATATTGATTTTGGAGGCTGATGTATGTGATGAAAGAAGTAAGAAGCACAAGTAGTAACAGCGTATATGGTGCTTTGTTGCAGCATATAAAAATCACTATTCTGACCGTGGCAGTTCTGCTGTTGCCGTCGGCAGCCTTTGCCAATTTTTACCCTGCCACGTTGGATAATGGCAATCTGGTGTGGGTAGACGGCGGCATGGGCATGGGGTGTTATGCAGACAGAACATCGGTGGTAATAGAGCAGTATGAACCACCCAATTACCAAATTGCCATTTCTGTGGTGTCTGTTAGCTTTTCCGATGAATACTGGCGTCAGCATGAGACTTATGTAGGCGGGCCGTACAGGATAGGCAAGTCCTTTCTTCTGCGTTTCCGCTACAACTGGGACAGGAAGTCTATTGCCTACATTCGGAGAGACTATTGGCAGGATTGGGATATCAACCGTGATTGCAGCCATGCCGATGGAAATCCACTGGTTCCTAACGCTGCCGAGGTTGCTTTTGTGTCTGCCTACAATATGCGATTCTTTGGGGATAAAACTGGGTACAGCCCGGTGCTGAAACGGCAGAGGCGTGTCATTGACGAGAGCCTGTATCAGGCTTTGGGAATAGAGCAAGGCAAGCTGTCTATGCCGTACAAGCTGACAAGGGTTGGTGTTCTGACTTTGGCAGAAGCTACCAAGAGAACTTGCATGAGCGAGAAAGCATTTTTGGCAGGCATGCCGTGCTGCTCGATAATAGCAAGAAATACGAAAATTTACGCTTGCAATATACTGTCATGGGAAATTTGCTAAAATGATTGACAGGAATGGAGTGCGTATGTATAATATTGATTGTCGCTGAAATGCGGCAAGAGAAGTGGCCCGGTAGTTTAGTTGGTTAGAATGCCGCCCTGTCACGGCGGAGGTCATGGGT
>CALELM010000031.1 GCA_937902665.1 uncultured Selenomonadaceae bacterium | reverse complement strand
CGCGTTTCAACGAAGCGGGAGATATGCTCACCGCTTGTTAAAATTTGGTTTCCCCACTTACAGCAAGCTGTTGAAGAAGGGGTCATCCTTAGCTCGTTATATCACATGACCATGCCGCCATCTACATTAACGACCTGACCTGTAATATAAGATGCTTGATCGGAAACCAAAAAAGCAACTGCATTTGCAACATCTTCCGGCTGTCCCATACGCTTCAACGGAATTTCTTCTACCATTGTCTCGCGTACCTTATCAGAGAGAACTGCCGTCATATCCGTGCCAATGAATCCAGGAGCAACCATGTTGACCGTAATTCCTCGGCTTGCCAGTTCCTTTGCAACTGACTTGGAAAAACCAATGACGCCTGCCTTGGCTGCCGAATAATTCGCCTGCCCAGCATTGCCCATCAGACCAACAACAGAAGCCATGTTCACGATACGCCCGCTTCTTTTCTTCATCATAAGCTTGGCAACTGCCTTCGTGCAGTAAAACACACCCTTGAGATTCGTATCAATAACTGCATCAAAATCCTCAGGCTTCATGCGAGCCAAAAGCCCGTCCCTCGTGATTCCTGCATTATTTACGAGAATATCGATCGTTCCAAATGCTTCTGTTACCTTGGCAACCATCTCATCAACTGCCTCAGGGCTGGCAACATCAGCCTGAACCAAAATTGCCTCGCCCCCATTGGCTTCAATGACAGACTTGACTTCCTGTGCAGCCTTCTCATTGCCGGCATAATTAATCGCAACCTTGGCGCCCTCTCCTGCAAGACGAATCGCAATCGCCCGTCCAATGCCACGAGAAGCTCCCGTCACAAGTGCAGTCTTCCCACCTAAAAGCATATTAGCGAACCTCCTTGAAATAGTCAAGCGTTTTTTGCAGGCTTGCCAGATTTTCTACGTTCATGCTGGTCAAGGCTCGATCAATACGCTTGTTGAATCCGCACAATGTCTTGCCAGGACCTGCTTCCACATACACATCAGCACCATATTCCTTCATCGTGTTCACGCAGTCAATCCACTTAACTGGGCTTGCTGCCTGTGCCACGAGATTTGCCTTAATCTCCTCCGCCTTTGTTTCCATTTTTCCGTTCACATTGGCAACGACAGGAAAAGCAGCATCATGAATTTCTATCTTATCCAGCTCCGCTGCCAGCTTTTCTGCGGCTGGCTTCATTAACGTGCTGTGGAACGGTGCACTAACCGGCAAAATAACAGCTTTCTTCGCTCCTGCCGCTGTCAAAAGTTCCACCGCCGTTTCCACGCCCTTCGTCGTTCCTGCAATCACCGTCTGCCCAGGGCAGTTAAAATTAACAGCCTGCACTGCACCAGCTGAAGCAGATGCCTTTTCACATGCCTCCACGATCACCTCATCAGCAAGACCGATAACGGCTGCCATGCCGCCTTCTCCAACAGGCACTGCCTCCTGCATAAACTGACCGCGCTTGTGCACAAGGAGAACCGCATCCTGAAACTTCAAGGCACCTGCTGCAACCAAGGCAGAATATTCACCGAGACTATGACCGCCAGCAATTTCCGGCTGGACTCCATGCTCCTTCAGAATCTCATTTGCAATGACACTCATCGTGAGAATGGCCGGCTGCGTATTTGCCGTAAGCTTCAGATCCTCTGCCGGTCCCTCAAAACACATCTGCTGAATGGAATAGCCAAGAGCCTCGTCAGCTTCCCGAAAAAGCCTCTTTGCCACTTCATACTCTTCACAAAAATCCTTGCCCATGCCTACTGCCTGGGCACCCTGTCCCGGAAATACAAACGCCAGCTTGTTCACCACATCTACCTCATTTCTGCCGTAATTGTCGGCACATTTTTACGCAAAAACAGACCCCAGCCTTCGGCTTACTTTATGTTTTCCTCCAAGTCACGGAAGGTATCCGGCAATCCGTTCACAATGCCTTCAATAATTTCCTTTACCGGCTTGATATCATCGAGCATGCCTGAAATCTCACCAATCATAACTGAGCCATTATCCACATCACCCTCATGCGTTGCGCGATGAAGGCTTCCAACACCCAGCTGTTCCAGTTCCTCATTCGATGCCCCGGCTGCCTCAAGCTCCTCATACCTGCGAGACAGCTTGTTTGCGATTACACGCGCAGGATGCCCAAGAGAGCGTCCCGTTACCACAGTAGAACGGTCTTTCGCCTTCAAAACCGCCTGTTTGTAATTTGGATGTGCAATGCACTCCTCGCTTACAACAAAACGGGAACCCATCTGCACAGCATGCGCACCAAGGGCAAAAGCAGCTGCCATGCCTCGGGAATCCGCAATTCCGCCTGCTGCAATAACAGGAACATCTACCGCATCGACGACCTGAGGCACGAGAGCCATCGTCGTAATCTCTCCAATGTGTCCACCAGACTCCGTTCCCTCGGCAATCACGGCATCAACACCAGTACGCACCAAACGCTTTGCCAGTGCCACAGATGCTACTACCGGAATGACCTTTGTCCCAATTTCCTTGAGTGCTGGAACGTACTCACCTGGATTTCCTGCTCCTGTTGTAACCACAGGAACTCTTTCTTCCACGATGACCTGCATGACTTCTTTCACAAAAGGACTCATCAGCATGACATTGACCCCGAACGGCTTGTCCGTCCACCCCTTCACCTTCTGGATCTCTGCACGAAGAATCTCTGGAGGCATATGACCTGCACCGATGATTCCAAGACCGCCCGCATTCGATACAGCAGAAGCAAGCTCTGCTGTACCAATCCAAGCCATTCCGCCCTGGAAAACCGGATATTTTATGTTGAGCAATTTACATATCACATTGTTTTCAAACATCAAAAAAGTCCTCCTTCATCACAAATCACAGGAACAACGCTATGCCGCAACATGCACCTATTCCTTCCCTCCTGACAGGACATCCTCCTTCGCCAACGAATCACGTATATGCGCAAGGACATTGTTCTTAACATACTCATTCGCCACACCGATAGCACTGCAAATTGACTTTGCATTTGAAGATCCATGACTGATAATGCAGCAGCCATTGACACCCAAGAGAGGTGCTCCCCCATACTCCGTGGCATCCAACCGCTTTCCCAGCTTTTTCAGCGTAGGCTTCAACAATGCCGCACCAAGCTTTGCAAAGACTCCGCCATCTTCAATGGCATCCTTTATCAAGCTCAGAATCGTTTTCGCCAATCCCTCTGCAAATTTTAACACAACATTGCCAACAAATCCATCACAAATTACAACGTCAAAATTTCCCTTTGGAATATCCCTTCCTTCCGCATTCCCAGCAAAATGAATGGTCTGCATATTCCGAAGAAGCGCATACGTCGCCTTTGCCTGCTCGTTGCCCTTTGTTTCCTCTTCTCCAATATTCAAGAGTCCAACCTTTGGTCTTTCCTTGCCGAATACATACTCCGCATAAATGGACCCCATCATCCCGCTCTGCACGAGATGCTCCGGCTTGCTGTCCACGTTGGCACCGGAATCCAAAAGGAGCGTGACGCCCTTCGGAGTCGGCATCGGCGTTGCTATCGTTGGCCGTCCAATCCCCTTGATCCGCTTGAGAATCAGCTGTGCCGCCGTGACCGCGGCCCCAGTGCTTCCTGCAGAAAGAACGGCATCGCAAACCCCATCTTTGACTAATTTCGTTGCTACGACCACAGAGGAATCCTTTTTGGAACGCACAGCATCGGCAGGATGCTCATTCATGCCAATAACTTCCGATGCATGGTGTATGGTGATTCCCAAGTCTTCCCAGCCACGTTCCTTCTGCAGCACATGACGAATTGCCGCCTCGTCACCTACCAAAACGATCTCGCATTGATACTTTTTGGCAGCTTTTACCGCCCCCAGAACGATCTGCTCCGGAGCAAAATCCCCACCCATAGCATCCACTGCAATTTTCACAAAAGTCCCCCCTGACGGTCTTTCCACGAAACCAAAATAAATTTTGCCCGGAATACTTCCTGCTTGTCATTCCTAGTCTTGACCCAAACGAAGTACTTGTCACCCCGCACATGAACGATTTCCGCCTTGGCAATCAACTTTTCTCCCACATGCACCGGCACCTTGTACTTCACATTCGCTACCCCCGTAACCGCCATAGGAGCATCCAAAATCGCCAGTGCCAACGAATTTGCCTGTGAAAACATATAATAACCCTTGGCTATCTTAGTCCTCGCAAAAACCATGTCGTCTGTGATCCGCAGGAGTGATATGCCGGAATGGCCAAGTTCCAGATCAATAAGCTCCCCAACAACTTCCTCACTGTCAATGGATTTCACCTTGTTCTGCGCACTCTCTGCCATCTTCCGTATACGTCCGCGAAGCTCCGGTATGCCAAGCTCCAATCGATCCAAGCGAATCGTTTGAACACTGACAGAGAGCAGCTGGGCCAGCTCCTCATCCGTCAAAAACGGCTTTTCCTTTACATGGTCAACCAGCATCTGCTGCCTGACTTTTTTCTTTGCTCTCGCCATCTTCCATCACCCAAACTTAGTACCTGATGCTACGACCAGTAATAATAAGTTATTATAATGGCTTTACATGAAAAAAGCAAGCATTCCCGCAAAAGAAATGAGCAGAACAGAGAAAGCCTGTTCTGCTCATCATTATGTAGTCTTATTCAGCCTCCTGAACGACCTGCTTGCCATCATAATAACCACACTCAGGGCATACATGATGAGGCATCTTCGGTTCGTGGCACTGTGGGCAAGACACAAACCCTGGAGCTTCCAGCTTCCAGTTCGCACGGCGCTGATCGCGACGAGCCTTGGACATCTTACGCTTAGGTACTGCCATCTCGGATACACCTCCTTAAAACAATCACTCATTCTCTTGCTTTTGCATGAATCGCTGCAGTGCTGCAAGTCTTGGATCCGGAACAAAGGAATCACAGGTACAAGTACCATGATTCAGATTCGTGCCGCATACCGGGCAAAGCCCCTTGCAATCAGGACTGCAGATATTGCTGAGCGGCTGCGCCGCCAAAAGTGTATCACGAATCATGCCGGCAATATCAATCGTATCACCCTCAAAAAAAACTGCCTCTTCTTCCTCCGAAGTCCCATCAGCAACACGGCGAAACTTCTCAGAGAACTCATGCCTCTGCTCCACTGTACAAGAGGCAAGGCATCGATCACAGGTAAAAGACTTCCGACACCCGATAATCCCCTCTGCACGATAGCAGGAACCTGCATTTATGACCGTTCCCTCAACAGCAATCAAACCATCAAAGGTACAGCCATCCATCACAGCATCCAGCTCCTCCGCAGACACCTCGAATGAAAAAGAAGTACTTCTCCCCATACCAGCATTCAATTCAGCAATATTTACTATCATCAGCATCAACCTCAATCCATTATAATGACTGCATTTCTGTTTGTCAAGGTAATTGCCATGCCTGCATCTCTGCCTCTTGCTGAATGTATTTCAGCGAAATCCCAATCTTTTTGGCAAGCAACCTGCAATCCTCGTACTCAGGAGTTATCGAAACCACCCTCCCGTGGTATGTACTCAATTTTCCACGTACCGTTCCGAACCGTGTATGTATCGTTATTATTTTCCGTTTTGCCTCTACCCGCTCCCAGACAGGAGACACGCGAATTCCAATGCTCGTTGTTTCCCGAAACACGATCTCCTCGCAAGCATCACGCTCTTCCTCGTCCACAAGAACCGACAGCTTCTGTGCCGGACGATTTTTCTTCATGTAAATATTCTCCGTCCAGACATCCAAGGCTCCTGCCTCAAACAACCTTTCCATCAGAAAACCGTAAATCTGCGGATTCATGTCATCAATATTCGTTTCCATTAAGAAAAGCTTCTTTCCCGTCTTTTTTCCTGCCGTTTCCTCATACTCGCCAACATACATGCGAAGCACGTTCGGCATGGAAAGCTCCCATGTACCTGCTCCATAGGAAACAACGTCTTCCGTAAATCCCTTCGGCATGCATTCTGCATATTCTGCCAGTACCTTGACTACTGCCGCACCCGTTGGCGTAACCAGTTCCTTTTCCGTACCATCGTGATAGAATGGAATTCCCCGCAAAAGCTCCGCTGTAGCCGGTGCAGGCACAGGCAGCCTTCCATGTGCGCAATCCACAAACCCAGTTCCCGTATTCAAGCGAGACACGAAGATTCTTTCAATCCGCAGGAAGTCAAGGCAAATTGCCGTACCGACAATATCCACAATGGAATCCACTGCCCCGACCTCATGGAAACAAACCTCCTCCTTAGATTTTCCGTGAATCTTCCCCTCTGCCTCTGCCAAGGCTTCAAAAATCAGCAGACTTCTTTCCTTCACCTTGTCAGAGAGTTTAGATGCCAGCAGCATTTCCCTGATTTCTGCCATGCTCCGATGCTCGTGATGCGAATGCTCCATGTGAGCATGCTGATGCCCCCAAAGCAGTACATTGACATGCACGGCCTGTATACCGCACCTATCCACTTTTTCCGCCCTTAGCTCATATTCCTTCTCGGAAAAAAGCTTCGCCAGCTCTCTCTCTAAATATTCCAGTGGAACGCCTGCCTGCAAAAACGCTCCCAGCAGCATGTTCCCGCTGATTCCTGCAAAGCAGTCCAAATAAATCGCCTTCATCCGCTCACCTCATTCGATTGATTTTTCCAGCAAGCATTCCTGCGCCAAATCCATTATCTATGTTCACTACGGAAACACCGGAAGCGCAGCTGTTCAGCATGGAAAGAAGTGCCGACAATCCATGAAAGGATGCCCCGTACCCTATGCTGGTCGGCACTGCAATCACAGGCTTGTCCGTAAGGCCGCCCACCACGCTTGCAAGCGCCCCCTCCATGCCAGCAACAACAATAACAACATTTGCCTGCAAGATATCTTCCCGATGGGAAAGAAGCCTATGAATGCCTGCCACCCCGCAATCATAGCAGGTTCGGACTTCATGTCCGCAAAGATACGCTGTCAGCCTTGCTTCCTCTGCTATCGGGATATCACTGGTTCCTGCCGTTACCACCAAGATATGCCGTGACGTATCCCTCGATACCTGCGCTCTCTCCAAATAAATCATGCGAGCTGCCGAATCGTACTGCATTTCAGGAATTCCATCCCTCACAAATTGATACTTTTCCTCACTCGCCCTCGTTGCCATCAGATTGCCAGTTCCATGCGCATAAAGCGATTGCAGAATCGCCAAAAGCTGTTCCTTCGTTTTTCCCTCCGCGTAAACGACCTCTGGAATCCCTTGACGCATTTCCCGATGATGATCCACATTTGCAAATCCCAAGTTTTCAAAAGGTACATCGCAGATCCTGCGAACCGCTGCATCCTCTGTCAGCCTTCCGCACTGAAATTCCTGCAAAAGCAATCGTATATCCTCTTCCTTCATCCGCCATGCCTCCAAAAACAAAGCTCCTCCCAAACGGGAAGAGCTTCCTCCTATCTCATTGCTGTCTTGCCTGAACGACACCCTGCTGCTGAAGCTCCGAGGGAGGCGTCTGCGATGGCACAGGTGCCGCCTTCGGCTGCAGCCCCTGCTGCGGAGCGGCCGCTTGCGCCTGTGTCTGCGCAAAGGAAAGCTTCGTCTTTGCCTCTGCCTGCATCTGCTGCTGTACCTCTTGATTCAACTGTTCCTTTGCCTGCATCAGTGTCTGGCATGCCTGCTGCAGCCCAAGCTGGGTCTGCTGCATGCTGGCCTGTGCCTGCTGGAATCCCTGATACGTCCCCGATACATGCGCTATCAGTTGATCAAAAACTTGATTGGAGTAGCTATTGACATCACCACGCAACTTGCTCGACTCTTGAATCGCTTTCTCCAAAATCCCGCGTGCCTGCTCCTCAGCTGCCCTTCGGATGGATTTGGCTTCTTCCTTCGCCTTCTTGGTAATCTCGTGGCTGTTCGTCATTTCCTTGGCATATTCCTTTGCCTTCTTGACAATCTCATCTGCTTCCCGATGTGCCGCACGATAAATCTCGTCCTCCTTGGACATAATCTCTGCCGCCTGATCCAATTCGTGTGGAAGATCATTTCTCAAGTCGCTGACCAAATGCACCAGATCATTCTCACTGACAAGGCACTTGTCTGTAAGCGGCATGTGGCTTGCTTCCCCAACCAATTTCTCTATTTCGCTCAAAGTATCTCTTACTGACATATCTACACTACCTTCTTTTATTCTTTTATTTCATAAATTTGCTGGCTTCTATTCTTCTTGCTTCCACCGCTCCAAAAGAGCCTCCTCCACGCAAGCAGGAACGATTCCATGCACAGAGCCCCGAAAAGCTGCCAGTTCTCTCACGCAGGAGGAGCTGACAAAGGAATACGAGGGAGCCGTCAGCAAAAACACCGTCTCAATCTCGGGCGCAAGATGCGCAATCGCTCTTGCATTGTCCTGCTCATACTCCAGATCCTTGACAGATCTCACACCACGGACGAGAATCCTCGCATCATGCTCCCGCATATAATCCACAAGCAATCCTGAAAACGAATCCACCTTGAGATTCGGTATATGCGATGTCGCCTCACGCAAAAAATCCATTCTCTGCTCCACGGAAAAGAACGATTTCTTCCTGATGTTGCAAAACACGCAGACAAGGATCTCATCAAACATGCGGCTGGCACGTTCAAAAATATCAATATGCCCGCTCGTCACCGGATCAAAACTGCCGGAACAAACAGCCCTCTTCACGCAAACTCGCTCCCTTCCACATAGCTTCGCCGCTGAAAAATACTTAGTTGCGTTGTTTTGCCATAACGCTCATTTCGCACTCTCAAAAGGTACTTTAACTCAGGAAGGTTCTCCTCATCTGCACCATGCTCCACTATCAAAATTCCATTCTCGGAAAGCAATGAGGAAGCATCCAGCTGCAAAAGCGCCTTCTCCCAAAGTCCCTTATGATAAGGCGGATCGCAAAAAACCACCCCAAAAGACTGCCCGCCAGCCTCCAGCCTGCGAAGAACAGCGAACGCATCTCCCGAAACGACCTTAGAATTTTTGTCCAGCCTTGCATGTACCGCATTTTCCTTAATAAGGCTTCCCGTTGCCTGATCCACAAATACGGCTGATGCCGCCCCTCTGGAAAGTGCCTCCAGACCAAGGTTTCCCGTGCCTGCAAAAATATCCAAAACATCCCGTCCAAAAATCCTCTGCCCCAAAATGTTGAACAGTGATTCCTTGATACGATCTGCTGTCGGACGTGTATCCTGCCCCTTTGGTGCCTTGAGCCTACAGCCTCTCGCTGTTCCTGTTATGATTCTCATTGACTTCACTCCAAGGCTTCAAATTCAAGCATACCCATTTTAGCACACTTTTTTTCATTCGTGAACAATAAGTTTAGGATTTTATGCTGCATACAACATATCGAAAAAATTACATATACAAATTGAATACTTATAAAACATACTTGACAAGTCATTAGATAAAAATGACATTTTTCCCCAGCTATGATATAATAAGCAGAGTTTCATAACGCCATTGTTCAAGAAAATGCCATAAGCATTTTCCCTCCAATTTGCGTTTCAACGAAGCGGGAGATATGCTCACCGCTTGTTAAAATTTGGCTTCCCCCACTTACAGCAACCTGTTGAAGAAGGGGGCGTCTTAGCTTCGTTATTTTTAAAGGATGTGAAGATTTTTTGGACAATTCAGATGCGGGACTTTTTTTAGTCCTTACTGTCTGCTTTATTCTCGCTAATGGCTTTTTCTCACTCATGGAAACAGCCTTAACAGAAAGCCGCAAGGGAACCCTTGAAAAATTAGCAGAGGATGGTTCCCCTTCTGCAAAATCAGCACTTTCTCTTTTGGAGCGACCAGAGGAAACCCTGTCTGTCATGCAGCTTGGCATTACCTTTATGGGGATACTCTCCGGACTTTCCAGCAGTCTGCTGCTGTCTCCCTTTCTAGCCTCGCAGCTTGCGTTTCTTCCGCATCCCAAGGCAACTGCTTTGGTCATCAGCACAATCATCATCACATATTTCCTGCTTCTGCTGGGCGAGTTTCTCCCTAAAAAAATTGCTTTCCAAAAGCCGGAATACATGCTCCTCAAATATCACAAGCTGCTGACCACACTAACGCTTTTCACCCGTCCATTGGTTGGGCTTCTTTCCAAATCCGCTAACGTCATTCTGCTTATTTTTGGCATCAATCCGCATATCGAAGATACCGTGACGGAAGAAGAAGTCAAGGATCTCATTGAGCAAGGAACAGAAGACGGCACTTTTGAGAAAACAGAACAAGGCATGGTAGACCGAATCTTTCGACTGAGTGACCAAACAGCTTATGCGCTGATGACACCTCGAACGCAGATGCTTTGGCTCGACCTTGAAGACTCCTTGAAACACAACCTGAAGGTCATTCGTGAACACCCCCAGAGCGTATTTCCCGTTGGTCGGGATAACCTTGACGATTTTTGCGGTGTACTCCACGCAAAGGATCTTTTGGATGCATCATTGGAACAAAAGTCACTGGAGCTTTCCCAATATCTCAGAAAACCGCTCTCCATCCCACGTTCCATGGAGACCTTCCGCCTGCTGAAAAAATTCTGCGACACAGGCACGCATGAAGCAATGGTGCTGGACGAATACGGAGGCGTGATAGGATTCATAACTCTCGATGATATCTTGCAGGAAATCATTGGTGACATGCAAGCCGCCGGAGAGCCTGATGCTATCCAATTCATCCAAAGAGATGAAAACTCATGGTTTGTTGACGGGCTATGCTCCATTGATGATTTCAAGGAACGCTTTCATGTCGAGACGCTTCCCGATGAAAACCACGACCATTTCCAAACTATGGGCGGATTCGTGACTTCCTATTTTGGATACATTCCAAAAGAAGGAGAACATTTTGAATGGAATGGCATGATTTTTGAAGTACTTGATATGGATCGTGCCCGTATCGACAAAATACTCATTACGCAGAAAAACGAGCCTCAAGATAAGACTTCCACGCAAGAACCGACATGAGGCATCAATTTTCGATACCCTCACGCGCTAGAATTCCCCTCGTATAGTAGTGCTTGACCTCGTGCATTTCCGTAACAAGGTCCGCTCGTTCTATTAGCCAATCAGGCGCTTTTCGCCCAGTACAGACAATTTCTGTATTGGGCGATATTTTTTGCAGGAAATCCTCCACGCTCTCACGCTCCAGCACTTGAAAAAAAAGTGCCACATTGACTTCATCCAAAATCACAACATCATACATGCCATCCTGTATGTCTTCCCATGCTTTTTGCAAGCCCTTTTCCATCAATGCAACATATTCTCTGGGAGGATGTCCCGGAGGAAAAATCACTGTATTTTTTGCCCAGGATTGTTTCGCCAATTCATCCACATTGCTTCCTTCCTGCGCAATAAAAAATGGCTTCCCTGCCGTTCGCAGACAAAGCTGAGGCGCAAATGCCTGCAAAATTTTTTGTTCACTGTAGGCTAGGCTTTTCATGAATTGCATCATATAGATTCTCTTGCCTGCACCGAGCGCACGAATGGCAAGACCTATCGCCGCTGTTGTTTTTCCTTTTCCGTTCCCCGTATAAACCTGTAGCATAGAACTGCCTCCATAAAAAAGCTGACAGACACCTTGCATGTTCTGTCAGCCAACTAAATTCAGGTACTCACAAAAAGTGCCTTGACTTCAATATTTACCTCGCGAACTACCATACCCGTCATAAACTCCACCGCCTCGCGGACGTGCTTCTGCGTCTGCGCCAAAAGTGTCGGCAGGTGATTCCCATAAGTCAAAACGATTCCGCAGGATATATCGACACCCTGATCTTCATCGCCCTCCCATTGATGCTTCACCTTGACATGACTGATTTTTTTTACAAAATCTCTAGCCGTCACGACTTTCTCCACGATAGACTTGATTGCAGAGTCGTCTATGATAAGCTTTCCGTAATAGCTAAACACTGGGCGAACAATAGATTTTTCACCCAAACGCCGCCGCTGTGTTGAAGAACGCTTAAAGAAGGACTGCAACGGGTCAATCAGGAATCCAGAAAAATGAGGCTTCAGCTCTATTGTCGGCACAGGAATCACATGCCTGCCCTGCTTCAAGCGATAAGACTGTGCTTTCTCCATTTCCTCCTGCGTGGCGATATCCTCAATGTGAACAATCTTGGCAATCGCAGGCAGCTCCAATGCTTTTGCAATCTTTTGTACCATGTTTTCCGAAGTTCCCAAAATCAGAATGCGATGCGGTTTGGATTCCTCAATCGCCTTCTGAACCTCCTGCACATGACCAGGCAAGACAAAAATCGCTCGCCGCACTGCCATGATCTTGCTCTTTTCCTTTTTAGCAGAATGACCCCCTATGATCTTTCCGTCCTTGATGAGAATTCCATCATCAATTATCGCATCCGCTTCATTCTTGCTTGCCACCATCAATGCGCGATGGCTTTTTCCAGTCCCGCTCGGACCAACCAATGCTATAACATCCATTTTGCGGCACTCCCTTACCTTTTAAATCAGCTGCTTTTGGGGGCGATAAAACTTTTCTGCCCATTGATCCTCTATTGTAAACAAGCCAAGCTCCGTTGGTATCCTTGTCGCATATCCATGAAAATCCGAGCCCCCAGAAACCAGCAAATGATACTTATCTGCCATTTCCATATAACGTTTCGTATCTTCCGCATCATGCTGCGGATAAAAAACCTCTATTCCTTGGATTCCCATTTGGCAAATTCTCTCCACAATATCATCATCCCGTACCAGCTTTGGATGTGCTAAAACTGGTGTCCCACCAGCAGAGCGAACCAAAGAGATGATTTCCTCTACCTCCAGATAGTAATGAGGCACATACGCCTCCTTCCCTTTTCCAAGCAACGACAAAAACACATCTGAAATTGTCGAAAAGTACCCTTTTTTTACCAATATTTGAGCAACATGCGATCTGCTGACTGCTCGGCTGTCCTCCGCTAAAGTCAAGACCTCAGACTCCTTTATATCATACCCCAGCTTCTGAAGCCTTTCTATCATTTCTGCAAATCTAGTCCACCTCGCCTCTATCACATCACTGAGCTTATCCACCAAATCATGGTGATATATATCAATGTTATATCCAAGAATATGTATCTCCTGCGTTGGGTGATACGCACTGAATTCAATTCCCGGAATAAGCCTGATCCCACAAGATGGATACAGTCCATTTTCATACAGATGAGTCACGCCGTCCACTGTATCATGGTCTGTAATCGCAATGTACTTCAGCCCCGCAGCCTTTGCCGCTGCCACAAGCTCCTCTGGTGACATCCTGCCATCAGAAAAATTTGTATGCATATGCAAATCACTTGGCATTTGCTTCCACTCCTATTTCTAAACGATACCTACCTTGGTTCTACAATCAATTTAATTGCAGTACGCTCTTCCCCCTTAATTTTTATATTCGTAAAAGCTGGAACGCAAATAAGATCGATTCCATGCGGAGCAACAAAACCGCGAGCAATAGCAACTGCTTTTACCGCCTGATTCAATGCACCCGCTCCAATCACCTGCATTTCCACATTTCCACTTTCGCGCAACACGCCAGCCAACGCTCCTGCAACAGAATTTGGATTTGATTTCGCTGATACCTTCAATATTTCCATGTTTAGCACAATCCCTCCATGAATTTGAATTCCTCTGCTAGATCACTTGCTACGTATATTGCGATAACGATTCTTTTACTATGATTGATTATTCTTACACCTCACCTGTAATATTCTGCATCATATGTGAAAATCCTTCTTTTTTCACAGAAATTATTCATGAATGAAAATCCTTTCTATCGCTAAAGTCGAATTTGTTTTGTCATCGATCTCCACAACAAGAGCAGAATATGCATTGGGGCCTTCCTCCAACTCAAAACGAACAGGGAGAGCCGTCGTAAACTTCTTTAAAATGATATCCTTCTTCACGCCAAGAACAGAATTCCATGGGCCAACCATGCCGAGATCTGTAATATATGCTGTCCCCTGCGGCAAAATACGCTCATCTGCGGTTTGGATATGCGTATGCGTTCCAACCACTGCATTGACACGGCCGTCCAAGTACCATCCCATTGCCATCTTTTCAGATGTCGTTTCCGCATGAAAGTCCAATAGGATAATGTCACATTCCGCTTTCATTTCTCTAAGAATTTCTTCTGCCTTTTGAAACGGGCAATCCATATCCTGCATAAAAGCACGGCCAGAAAGATTCATGACACCAATATTTTTTGCTTTGAAAGGATAAATGCAATATCCCTTTCCAGGCGCACCCTCTGGATAATTCGCAGGACGAATCAAAAATGGCTCTTGATCAATAAATTCAAGCACATCCTTTTTGTCCCAAACATGATTTCCAGAAGTAATAATATCCGCTCCTGCATGATAAAGCGCAGACATTGACTTTCTGGTAATGCCCTTTCCTCCTGCGGAATTTTCCCCATTGACTACAACAAGATCAATATTCTTTTCTTGGCGAAGCTTCGACGTATATTTCTGGAATGCATCCCGTCCTGGACGTCCGACAACATCGCCAACTAACATGATTTTCAATACCCTTCCCCCTCAATGGTCATAGACCACCACATGATTTCCTTCACGCACACCAACCAATCTTCCATGCAGTTCCATAGTCTGTACCTTCTCAAAAAGCTGCTCCATTGCTTCCTCCTGCGCAGCAGCAAATTCTGGGTCTAATTGTTCAGGCACATGCGAATCAATAAGCAAGGTTTCTTCAAAACGATTCCTAACGATACTCGTTATCACCTTCAACTCTCCGGGTGACAAGGTTCCCAAATCCCTTATTACATGAAAAAATGCAAGCTCATCGTGAACCTCCATGGAAAAATCCACAAAACCGCCACCCATTCCCTCTAAGAGTTGGTAAGTATGTATACTTTCCGTTAAAAAACTTGTCAACTCATGAAAGCCTTCCTGCGATACGGAGCTTTGCAATGCAAAAGTCATATGCAAGCTCTTGTCCTTTGGCTCATAGGATATCGTGGATATTTCAGCAAAACAGACCAAAATAGACGCTAAAAGATGAACTCCTTCTGACCTCTCCGGTTTCTTCTTAAAAAAATCCAGCATAACCCGCAGCCTCCGCTCTCTTAAAAAAAGCGAGGATACAACGGAAACCCGCAGTATCCTCACTCTAGCTTTCTATAATAGTGAAAAATACTTCTATCTCTCACTGTATTGCCATAAATCCCGCCACTTACAGACGTTATTTTCTTCGTTATTTTGCGTAATCAACAACCCGAGTTTCTCGAATAACAGTCGCCTTAATTTGCCCTGGATATTCCAGTTCTTCCTCAATCTTCTTGACAATATCATGTGCAAGTCCAACGGACTCTACGTCATCTACCTTATCAGGCTTAACCATTACGCGAATCTCTCGCCCTGCCTGAATCGCGAAGCAACGCTCCACTCCCTCAAAAGCTTCCGCAATTTCTTCCAACCGCTTCAACCTCTTGAGATAAGACTCCAAGCTTTCTCTGCGAGCTCCTGGTCTTGCAGCTGATACGGCATCTGCCGCAGCAACCAGCACTGCCTCTACAGTAGTCGCTTCCTCATCTCCATGATGGGCAGCAATCGCATTGATAACATCCTTCGACTCGCGAAACTTCCGTGCGAGGTCTGCACCAATCGTCACATGCGGGCCTTCTACCTCATGATCAATCGCCTTTCCAACATCATGAAGCAGTCCTCCACGCTTTGCCAACATAACGTCAACGCCAAGCTCCGCCGCCATGACACCTGCCAGATGCGAAACCTCAATCGAATGATTCAGTACATTCTGACCATAGCTTGTGCGGTAACGCAACCGTCCTAAAAGCTTAATAAGCTCTGGGTGGATACCATGCACACCAGTTTCAAAGGTGGCCTGCTCTCCAGCTTCCTTAATCCGCTGTTCCACTTCACGACGTGCTTTTTCTACCATTTCCTCGATACGAGCCGGATGAATGCGTCCATCCGTTATCAATTTCTCCAGTGCGATGCGAGCCACCTCACGCCGCACAGGATCAAAGCCAGACAGTATGACTGCCTCCGGCGTATCATCAATGATAAGATCGATGCCCGTTAAAGTCTCCAACGTGCGTATGTTGCGCCCTTCACGTCCAATGATTCTTCCTTTCATCTCATCATTGGGCAACGCAACAACAGACACTGTCGTCTCTGCAACATGATCCGCAGCACAGCGCTGAATTGCCTGAGAAAGGATGTCTCTTGCCTTCTTGTCTGCTTCATCCTTTGTCTGCTGCTCATATTCCTTGATTTTAATAGCCTTCTCATGTTTCAGCTCCGCTTCTGCCTCTGCCATGAGCATCGTTCTTGCTTCTTCCGAAGTAAGTGCCGAAATACGTTCCAGCTCCATCTTCTGCTTTTCATGCAGTTCATCGATCGATGCCTGCGTACGATCAAGCTTTGCTTCCTTCCTTGAAAGAGAATCCTCCTTCTTTTCCAACGAATCCAGCTTGCGATCTAAATTTTCTTCCTTTTGGATGATGCGGCGTTCCTGCCTCTGAAACTCTGCTCTTCGTTCTTTCGTTTCCTTATCCAGCTCTTGGCGGAGACGATGAATGTCTTCCTTTGCTTCCAGCATAGCTTCTTTTTTCTTGCTCTCGCCTTTTGCTTCCGCATCAGCCACAATTCTCTTTGCCTCTTCCTCTGCCGAACCAATTTGCGCTTCTGCTGTACGCTTGCGCACAATATATCCAGCGCCACCCCCAAGGATGACTGCGAGGATTCCTACCAATACCGTTTCGATAACTGTTCACCCCCTTATATTAATTGCTCTTTCATAACCTAAACGTAAAAATAACGATTGTCATAGTGGCATAACCATACCCTTATATTTTAATGTTTTTTTGAAGCAGTGTCAAGAAAACCAACTCCATCGTATCAACTTCCACCAAATTGCTATCTATTCCGCATAACGAACAAAGGTCTCCCATGACTAGATTCCATCATAGAAGACCTCATTCTTTTGAGAATAATTTTATTGCCCCATAAGATACCCGTCACCTATGGAGACTGGGGCATCTGTGCTGAGTCATGCCACAGCAAAACTATTTCACCACTGCACCTGTGCTTGCTGATGTTGTCAGTCTTGCATAGCGAGAAAGATATCCTGTCTTAATTTTGGGTTCTGGCTGTTTCCAATTCGACTTTCGTTTTACCAGTTCTTCATCACTAACCTCCAGTTCCAGCTTACGGTTCGGGATGTCAATAGAAATCATATCTCCATCCTCAATTAAGGCAATAGGGCCTCCTTCCATCGCTTCCGGTGAAACGTGTCCTATGCATGCCCCTTGGCTTGCACCACTAAAGCGACCATCTGTAATCAATCCAACCTTTAATCCCATTCCCGTAATGACAGCCGTTGGATTCAACATTTCCTGCATACCTGGGCCACCCTTTGGTCCTTCATAACGAATCACCACGACATCGCCATCATGAATTTTTCCATCCATAATGGCCTGAACGCCTTCCTCTTCCGAATTAAAGCAACGTGCAGTTCCTTTGTAAACCAGCATATCTTCACTGACTGCCGAAGCTTTGACCACAGCATAATCAGGACACAAATTTCCTTTAAGAATTGCAATGCCGCCCGTCTTGCGATATGGGTTTTCTACCGTATGAATAACTTCCGTATTCTGAATCTCGGCATTCTGGATACGTTCGCCAACTGTACCAGTAACTGTCAGGGCATCAAGATGAATCAAGCCTAGTTTGGAAAGCTCATGCATAACTGCCGTAATACCGCCAGCCTCATCCAAGTCCTGCATATGATGCTTGCCGGCAGGACTCAGCTTGGTGATATAAGGGGTACGACGACTAATCTCATCAAAGAGAGGTGCAGGAATATCGATACCAACCTCATGTGCAATTGCCGTCAAGTGCAACACGGTATTGGAAGATCCACCAATCCCCATATCCACTGTAATAGCATTCTCAAAAGCCTTCTGCGTCAAAATATCTCTTGGGCAAATATTCTTCTTCAAAAGATCCATGACAACCGCTCCAGCCTTTTTGGCAAGAAGCATACGCGCTCCATTATACGCTGCCGGAATCGTCCCATTGCCAGGAAGTCCCATTCCTAAAACTTCTGTCAAGGAATTCATTGTATTGGCAGTAAACAAGCCAGCGCAAGAACCGCATCCAGGACATGCATGCTCCTCAAGAGATGCCATTTCTGCAGCATCCATATTGCCTGCCGCAAACTTACCTGCTGCTTCAAAAGATTGGCTGACACTGATATCCTTCCCATGAAAACGACCAGCCAGCATGGGACCGCCACTCACCACAACCGTTGGAATATTAAGGCGAGCTGCCGCCATAATCATGCCAGGCACAATCTTGTCACAATTAGGAATTAAAACCAATGCATCAAACCCAGAGGCCATAGCAACCGCTTCAATGGAATCAGCGATCAACTCGCGGCTGGCAAGCGAATATTTCATGCCAGTATGCCCCATAGCAATACCATCACAAACACCGATAGCAGGAAATTCAATCGGCGTACCGCCGGCAGCCGCTACGCCAAGCTTTGCCGCCTCTGCAATGGAACGCAAATGCATATGCCCTGGAATAATTTCATTGAAAGAATTGCATATACCAACCAACGGCTTGGACAGTTCCTCTGGGCCAAATCCATTGGCATGAAACAGAGAACGATGCGCGCAACGAGTTGCACCTTTTTTTACAATGTCACTTCTCATGATATACTCTCCTAACATTTATTATAACGCCATTGTCCAAGAAAATGCCATAAGCATTTTCCCTCCAATTTGCGTTTCAACGAAGCGAAAGTTTGCTCACCGCTTGTTAAAATTTGGCTTCCCCCACTTACAGCAAGCGGTTGAAGAAGGGGACAACTCTTTTTCTTTTGTCAGATTATCATTTTCTTCAATATGTTTTTGCAGCTCTATATCATTTGCTTTTTTATGTTTCTGATAATCGGCTTTAATGGATTCTGCTTTCTTATCGGCTTCAATATCTATATAAGAATCTATATCTAATTGTTTAGACTTTACATCAGATAATCGTTCATTTAGTTCATTTAGTTTGTCGGAATATTCCGATTTAATGGTGATAGCTGCTCTAGTTAGCGAATCAGCCTTAAGTTCTCTCTGCTTTATATCCGATAAAAGGGAGCGTCTTTCTGACACAATCTTATTAAGATGATTCTTTTCAATAGTATCTGCAAGAAAAGCATTTTCTTCCTGTAATTGTTCGATGGCTTCTTTTAAGTTATTACAAGTATTTATTAAGCTTTCAATTGCTTCATCATGTGTCATAATATAGCCCTCCCTTCGTCAGCATTTCAACGAAGCGGAGATATATCTGCCGCTTGTTTGCTTCATAAGATACCCTCCACCTATGGAGATGGGAGACATCTTTAGCTTCGTTATGGATGCAGTCCCAAAAATTTTTCTTCAAAACTCTCCACGGATTCGGGTCTTCCAAAAAAATACCCCTGAATGAAATCCGCATGGCACTCCTCGGTCAGCAGCTTGTACTCAGCTTCCTCCTCCACGCCCTCGATGCAGGTCGTAATGCCGATGCTGTGGCAAAGCTCCACCGTGTACTTCACCAGCTGGCGGTCAAAATCATTTTCCAAGATTTTCTTTACAAACTCACGGTCAATTTTCACGATATCGCAACACAAGTTTTTCAGGGTGGACAAGGAAGAATAGCCCGTGCCGAAATCGTCCATAGCGATAGAAATTCCCTTCTTGCGGAAATGCTCAAATTCCCGATTCACAAAATTCCAATCTGCAATGATCTTGCTCTCCGTAAGCTCCAAGGTAATCGAATCCGAAGGCATTTGGTAGCGTGCAAGACAATCATCTACAAACTCCTTGAAGCTGGGATCCTTCACCTGCTCATAGCTCATATTGATACTGACCTTGAACTCCGGCGTTACCCTGCGCCACTTCTTGCAAATCTTCAAGGCTTCCTCAAATACCCAGCGCCCCACGGGAATAATCAGCTTCGTTTCTTCCAAAATGGGAATAAATTCCATAGGAGATACCATGTGTCCCTTGGGATTTTTCCAGCGGAGCAATGCCTCGGCACCAACAATGCGGCGGGTAGCTGCATCTACCTGCGGCTGGAAGAACAGGCTGAAGCCCTCGCATCCATTTTCCACGCTCTCCCGCATGCTGTCCCGCATGGAAACTGACCGCACCCACCGATTGTACTGATCCTTGCTGAAAATGCAGTTGCGGTTCTTCCCGTCCTTCTTTGCTAAATCCATAGCCGCTTCCGCATGCTTGTGCAGGACAAGATAATCCTTTCCTGCCTCCGGATAAAAGACTGTTCCTGCTGAAATCGTGCAATAGAACGTATGCCCCTCCAGAACCTTTGGGTGGGCAAGACACATCTGGATTCCAGAGAAAATTTCATCTACCTGCTCCTGCTCGGCACCCGGATAAATAATCGCAAACTCATCCCCGTCCAGCTTGTAAAGCGTCAGCATTGGAGGCAAAATCTCCCCAATCCACTTGGAAACATGCTTCAAGACCAGATCGCCCATCGCGCGATTGTAGGTTTCATTGACAATCTTGAAATTATCCAGCCCAAACACCATGATCGCGCCGCCAACAGAAGTCGTCCGATACTTCTCCAGTGCCAGCTTCACATTATGCTCGAACTGGTACTTATTTAAAAGCCCTGTCACCACATCGGCACGATTTCTGCCAGCCATGCGGGTAAGCATTCCCGTAGCCACGCAAGGCTTCCCCTCCCTGTCCGTGCCTACACGCCCGCGCGCACTAAGCCAAACATACTCGTCCTTGCGGTTCCTGACGCGAAACTCCACACTGTAGTCTCCTGCCGAGCTCGCCTCCAAGGCCTGCGAGACGACATCCATGTAAGCCTCCCTATCCTCAGGGTGCAGCCTATCTCTCCAAGGACTGGAAAAATCTGCCAAAACCTCTCCCGGCAAATCAAAATCCTGTACCAAATTCGGTGAAACCAAAAAGATCCTTTCCTGCAAGTCCATGCAAAAAAGATATGCATCCGTAGTCCTCTTGATCAAGTCAAAATAAAATTTGAACTTCTTCAGCAAAGGACTCAGTGATACGCGATTCATATTTTTCATCATGCCACCATCCTATTATCCGAATTACGTCCCAAGAAAATACGCATCCTTCCTGCTTCCCTGATATGCATTCCCCGTCATTCCCCGCAGTCATGCCCAGAGCAGCAGTCCCCATGCAAATAAGGATGGTGCAAGGCAGCCGCCCACTCTGCAGTAATCAAGCCCTCATGCGCAAAAAGCTTCACAATCCGCTCATTGATTTCCCGATAGAGGCCTGTCTCCTTTTCCCCTGCTCCCCTGCGTACCGCCTCATGATATGCCTTTTTTATTTGTTGATTGATCCTGTAATACTGATGCTCACGATAATTCATCACAGTTCGCCTCCTGTTTATCTTTATTATTCGCCCTTTCTCCCCCTAAATCCTGCATGATTTGTTAATTTTTTCATATTTTTTCTTTTTCTTCACATTGCCAAGAATCATACCACCACTTCCGCTCATAAAAGCAAGGATACCCATCCTATGAACCCAATAGAAAACCGCCCGTTCCATAGGAACGAGCGGCAACGCAAAATTACATAGATTACTTGTTGAAAATATTCTTGAGTGCCTGCTTGTTGACATCACGATTCAGCTGTGCGAGATAAGTCGTGAGCTTAATGCTCTTCGGGCAAACCTCAACGCAGTTCTGGCTGTTTCCGCAACTCGTAATGCCGCCCTTCTCCATCAAGGTATTCAGGCGCTTCGGAGCATCGAACTTCCCAAGCGGATGGAGGTTAAAGAGATATGCCTGCACTGTTGGAGCAGGTCCAATGAAATCAGACTGCGGGCCAACATTCGGGCAAGCCTCAAGACAGCATCCGCAAGTCATGCAGTGCGAAATTTCGTATGCTGTCTGTGCCGTGTACGGATTCTGGATAGGAGCGTCCTTGACTTCCCAAGTACCGTCAATCTCTACCCAGCCCTGAATCTTCTTCAAGCTCTCGAACATCACGGATCTGTCGATCAAGAGATCCCGAATAACAGGGAACGTGCGGGCAGGTGCGAGATGAATCGGCTGCTGGATCTCATCCACCAAGGCACAGCATGCCTGACGAGCCTTGCCGTTAATGACCATCATGCAAGCGCCGCAAACCTTCTCCAAGCAGTTGCATTCCCAAGTAACCGGAGCAACCTTCTTGCCGTCCGCAGTCACAGGATTCTTCTGAATCTCCATGAGCGCTGCTACAACATTGAGGCCCGGACGATAATCTACATCGAACTCCTGCGTGTAAGGGGTCTCATTCGGTCCATCCTGGCGTTCGATAATGAATCTGACTTTCTTCTGTTCTGCCATTTCTATATCTCCTCCCTCTTACTCTTTCTTAGCTACAGCGTAGTTGCGCAGACGCGGCTTGATAAGAGAGTGCTCGAACTCACGATAGGAAACGATTGGTTCTTCCGTCTTTTCATCATAGGTAACGATAGTCGTCCGCATGAACTTCTCATCGTTGCGCGGCATGAACACCAAGTCGCCCTTCTCGTCCGTCACACGCTCGCCCTTGTCATTGAGAACAATCTTTGCATGAGCGCCGCGGCTCTCATCACGCAGGAGAGCGGACTTCGTGATAGCCATTGCATAAACAATCATATTGCGGAGCTGACGGACGAACATTGCCTCTTGGTTTGCCCAAGCGCCGTGGTCGGTGACACCGATATTTTCCCAGCGCTTGAGAATTGCCTTCAGCTCCTTCATGCACTCTGCCAGTCCGTTATTGTCACGCTCAACGGAAACATACTTGTACATAATATCGCCAAGCTCATGATGAAGCTTGTGCGCATTCTCCTCGCCATTCATGCTGCGGATTTTGTCGAATTCCTCCACGCATTCCTTGCGGGCAGCTTCCATCTCAGCATCCGTAAGAGGAACGCCATTCTCGCCTGCACGGGCATAGCGCAGAGCCTCCGGACCGGAAATCGTGCCGGAATATGCAGCGGAAAGCAGGGAATTTGCACCCAAGCGATTTGCGCCATGATACTGGTAATCACATTCGCCCGAAGCCATAAGGCCAGGAATGTTCGTGTGATGCTCACGGTCTACCCAAATGCCGCCCATGGAATAATGAATGGACGGGAAAATCTCCATCGGAACCTGACGGGGATCCTTGCCGACAAAGTCCGTGTACATCTCGAGAATGCCGCCCAGCTTGCGTTCGAGATAATCCGCAGGAATATGGGAAAGATCGAGGTATACGCGGTTCGGGTTGTGCATGCCAAGATTCATGTGAACAACGACCTTATAAATTGCGCGGGATGCCACGTCACGCGGAACGAGATTTCCGTAAGCCGGATACATATCCTCAAGGAAGTACCAGCGCTCCTTCTCGCCCGTTTCCGGATTCTGGCGGTATACCCATACACGTCCGCCCTCGCCTCGGCAAGCCTCGGACATCAAGCGGTTCTTGTCAGAGCCTGGAATAGCGGTTGGATGGATCTGCAGGAACTCAGGATTGCCGATTTCTGCACCCTGCTGGTAAACAGCGGAAACAGCGGAACCGTTGCAAATCGTGGAAGCCGTGCAGCGGCCATACACCTGTCCGGGGCCGCCCGTTGCCAAGATAACAACGTCTGCCGGGAAGGAAACAATCTCATTGGAGTTCATGTTCTGGGCAACAATGCCGCGAACGACACCGTCCTTGTTCTTGATTGCCTTAATGAATTCCCAGAACTCAAACTTGCGAACCTTGCCCTTGACCTCCCAGCGGCGAACCTGCTCATCCAAAGCATAGAGGAGCTGCTGCCCTGTCGTAGATCCTGCAAAAACAGTACGCTTGTTTTTCTGGCCGCCAAAGTTACGAAGGTCAAGAACACCTTCCGGCGTGCGGGTAAACGGAACACCCATGCGGTCAAACATCTTGATAAGCTTCGGAGCTGCCTCTACCATGCCCTTGACAGCCAGCTGGTCAGCAAGGAAGTCACCGCCATATACCGTATCATCAAAATGCTCGTAAATGCTGTCATGCTCGCCCTTCGTGTCCATGCAGGCGTTGATTCCGCCCTGTGCGCAGAGCGAATGCGAACGCTTTACCGGACAGTAGGAAAAGAGATCTACCGTGCCGCCGCCTTCACAAATTTTCAGCGTAGCCATCAGTCCGGAAAGACCGCCACCAACGACAATAATCTTATTTTCTGGTTTGTTAGCCATTGAAATTCTCCTTTACTAGCAATGTTTCGCTACTTAAGCTGCTTACATGACGAAGTAGCTGCCCATGAATACAACCGTAACCAGGCAAAGAGCTGCACAGAGGCACATGCTCAGAATGCTGACCGCATTCTGGATGCGAGGGCCCTTTGCAATGCCCCACGTCATGCAGAACGTAGTAATACCATTGCAGAAATGGAAAATAGCTGCAAACATGCCAAGAATGTAAAGCAGCGAGACAATCGGATTGCTCGTGAAATAGCTCTGCAACAGCTCGTAGGAAATCGGCGTACCGCAAATCCCCTTCGTGAAAATACGAAGGAAACCGATATGCCAGACAAGGAACACGACCAAGAACCAAGCCGTCCAGCGCTGAAGGGCAAAATTCCAGTTGCGAAGGTAGCCAAAGCGACCTGGATTGTTATTTGCCTGCAAAGCAATATAGCAACCATAAATTGCATGGAAAAGCAGCGGAGCCGCAATAGCGCCCATCTCAAGAGCAAGGAAAATCGGTTTCGGAATAAGTTCCATTGTTGCCAGTGCCCCGTTCAAAGCCGCAGGCCCGCCCAGTGCCATGGAATTCGTGAAGATATGCTCCATGAGAACCATGCCCAGTGCAAGCAAGCCGCAAAGAGAATGCAAACGACGCACGTAAAAAGTTGTGTTAAACATTCTAAACCTCCTAAAAATGTTGTTTTATCAGTAGCCTTTCAGCGTACGATACTTTTCCTGATTCGTCTCGTAAAGGCTGTTGCCCTCGCAGTCAATAACAACGATAGCAGGGAAATCCTCCACCGTCAGGCGTGCAACCGCCTCAGGGCCAAGCTCCGGATAAGCAAGAACCTCATATTTCTTCACAGACTTTGCAATAAGTGCAGCAGCGCCGCCAACAGCCGCAAAGTAAGTAACGCCATTCTTTTTCATGGAATCCAGCACTTCCTTGGAACGGGAACCCTTGCCAATCATGCCCTTAATGCCCTGATCGAGCATGGTCGGCGTATAAGCATCCATGCGGCCGGAAGTCGTCGGCCCGCAGGAGCCGATAGGATCGCCCGGCTTTGCAGGCGTAGGCCCAAGATAATAAACCATTTGGTTCGTCCAGTCAACTGGCAGCTTCTCACCACGGGCAAGTGCCTCCGTCATAGCCTTGTGCGCCGCATCACGGGCAGCGATTATCTCGCCGGAAATAAGCACGGAATCACCTGCGCGAAGCTTGCGGGACATCTCCTCCGTAAAAGGGGTTTGAATACGAATCGTTTCAGACATTATTCCATCCTCCTGTTCCTATCATCAAAGCTCGCGATGTGCATGGCGCATAGCATGGCAGCAAATCGTAACAGCGACCGGCAAGCCTGCAATATGCGTAGCGCCCCATTCGATATTGACCGCCAGTGCCGTAGTCGTACCACCGAGCTGAGGGCCGATTCCCGTCTGGTTGATAAGCTCAAGAAGCTCCTCCTCCAGCTTTGCATACTCCGGCATAGGATTCCTCTGGTCAATGGAACGAGTCAGTGCCTTCTTGGAGAGAAGTGCCGCACGATCCATCGTGCCGCCAATGCCGACACCGACTACCATAGGAGGACATGGATTCATGCTTGCATGAAGAATGATGTCCATGACAGCCTTCTTGACTCCCTCAACACCATCTGCCGGAACAAGCATCTTCACGCCGGACTTGTTCTCAGAGCCAAATCCCTTCGGCGCAATCGTAATGTTCAGCTTGTCACCCGGAACAATCTTCGTATAAATGACAGCTGGCGTATTGTTCTTCGTATTTACACGGTGAAACAGAGGTTCAGCAACCACGGACTTGCGCAGGTAGCCCTCCGTATATCCCTTGGCAACGCCTGCGTTGATAGCTTCCTCCAGATCCCCGCCGACAATGTGCAGATCCTGCCCAAGCTCCACAAAAAGAATCGCCATACCCGTATCTTGGCAGTACGGGCGATCCTCCGCCTTTGCAATCTCTGCATTCTTGATGATCTGATCCAAAACGACCTGCCCCACAGGTGACTTCTCCGTCTCCCGTCCACGCTTGAGTGCCTGATAAACATCCTCTGGCAGATAGTAAGCTGCCTCCTTGCACATCTCGGCTACATTCTCCGTGATTGTTTTCGCATCGAGCTCTCGCAAAGTAATCCCTCCCAAATCAATACCAACTCCTGCATTGTGACAAAAATCACGCATTCGACCCACTTGCCCTGCGGCAAAGCCTGTCCGCCGCAACACAAATCATATCAATGTATATATTAGCCATTGCTGCCGAAAATCCTGCTTATCGCAAAGATTTTTACCAAAAATCTTTAGTTATAACGCCATTGTTCAAGAAAATGCCATAAGCATTTTCCCTCCAATTCGCGTTTCAACGAAGCGAAAGTTTGCTCGCCGCTTGTTAAAATTTGGCTTCCCCCACTACAGCAAGCTGCTGAAGAAGGAGACATCTTAGCTTCGTTATATTGCCAAATCACGTTTCTTTTTCTTCGGCATTACAGTTTCTTTCATGCATTCTCCTTATCAACAATCACCGATTGTCCACTCGATCCATCCCTGCCATGTCATGCCCTGCAAACCGTTCCCATGCCAGCTTCTCGAATTTCGTCCCCGGCTTTCCATAATTGGCATAAGGGTCAATGGAAATCCCCCCGCGCGGAAGGAACTTGCCCCACACCTCGATATAGCGAGGATCCATCAACCGAATCAGGTCCTTCATGATGATATTCACGACATCCTCATGAAAATCCCCATGATTGCGAAAGCTCACCAAATAAAGCTTCAGGGACTTGCTCTCCACCATTTTCCTGTCCGGCACATAGGAAATGTAAATGGTTGCAAAATCCGGCTGTCCCGTAATCGGGCAAAGGCTGGTAAACTCCGGGCAGTTAAACTTCACCCAGTAATCATTATCCGGATGCTTGTTCTCAAAGGTCTCCAAAATCTCCGGCGTGTAATCATACCCATACCTTACATTTTTCTGTCCAAGAAGCGTAATCTCCTCTTCTAGCTTTTCTCGTGCCATAAAATCCTCCAATTATTGTTTAAGTGGTTGCATGCCGCTTGAGAGGAGCCAGTTATCGACTCAATCAAAAACAATGCCTGCCCAATGGTCAGACGTATCTTCCGATTCAAGCCATGCCGCCAATGCCAGTCCTGCTACGCCACCTGCAGCTACAAGCAAACCGTTTTTCCACCAATCACTCATATCAATCTCCTCCTACACAAAATCTCATCGTATCGCTCGACTGAATTCAGTATAATACAAGAGATTGACAAAAAGGTTGCCTGACAGGCAACCTCTGAAAAATTTTCAATAATAATATTCCCACAACCCACCCTCGCGTAAGTGTCAGTACCTGGTAGTAAAAATGAACCGTAAAATGTGCATTTGTAACAATGAGGGCTAACAATGACAGCCTCTCGCCATGCGCATTCGCCCCGAAACGCGACTTTTCTTGGGTGCAACTGTTTACCCCGTTGCTGGGTCGGTACTCGCCCACAAAACGCTACACCAAAATAATCATTGCAACTCCGTCAGCCAGTTCAGCTGCTGAATCCTAGAATCGAGGTCTCTAAGCTCTTTGGACAGCACGTCAAGTTTCTTTCGCTTCTCCGGCACGGACACCGTGCTATGTACCTTGATTTCCGTATATGCAGAGCGTTCCACCAATTCGCTGGCTCTGTCGAGGAAATCGCGCATGAGGCCGACTTTTTTTTGCAGGCATTCTCGTTTGGCCAAAAGCGAAGTAAGCGTCTCCCCATCGCTCACAATACGGGCATTGGTCATGTTGATGCGCAGGATAAGTTCCTCAAGCCGCAAAATCATGCCGTCCATCTCTTGCAAGAGTTCTGCCGGATTCTCCACCGGCTGTTCACCCTCCTGCACTTTGGCGTTATTAAGCAAACGCCCCCGTAGCTGCGCAAGTCGCTTTTGAATGTCTGCTCTCTCCTGCAGTGCTTCCGCTAATTTCATAATCTATTCCCTCCTGATGTCGTGAGCAATCCGCCCCAAAAAATGTATCAAGATATATCATTATTGACTTCAGCAATACCATTATAACACCATTGTTCAAGAAAATGCCATAAGTATTTTCCCTCCAATTCGCGTTTCAACGAAGCGAAAGTTTGCTCACCGCTTGTTAA
>CALELM010000030.1 GCA_937902665.1 uncultured Selenomonadaceae bacterium | reverse complement strand
GAGGCCGAAAGTACTTGGCTGGAGACGGCCTGGGAGGATAGGAAATTGCCGGTTTTGTGTGGCCTGCATCTATATGCAGGCTTTTTCTATGTGATGAAATTATGATAGAAGAAAAGGCAGGGGTTTGTTTTGGTAGAAGAATTTAAAAAATTTATCATGCGCGGCAATGTATTGGATATGGCTGTCGGTATTATTATCGGTGCAGCGTTTGGTAAGATCGTCACTTCCTTCGTAAATGACATATTGATGCCACCTTTGGGCTTGCTCTTGGGGCGTATGGATTTTTCCAACTTGTTTATCAGCTTGAATGGTGCAAATGTGGCAACCTTGGCTGAAGCGAAAGCAGCAGGCGTTCCTGTCTTGGCGTATGGCTTGTTTTTGAATTCTGTAGTGGATTTTCTGATTGTCGCTTTTGCTATCTTTATGTTGATCAAGCAGGTGAATCGCTTGATGCCGAAAAAGGAAGAGCCTGCTAAGCGTCATTGCCCGTATTGCAAGTCTGAAATTGCAGATGATGCAACACGATGCCCTCATTGCACCTCGGAGTTGTCCTTGGAAGAGGCTTAAAATAGTCAGTTACCCACAATATCCACAGAATAAAGGAATTTTTCTGTGGATATTGTGGGTAACTTTTGCTTTTGAAAAAATTATGAGTTGCCTTGTAATAGATCTCAGTCTCTATCGTAGAATAAGTAGAAGAAGGATGAAACATGAAGAGGAGTGTTGGTCATGGATGCGTTAGAAATGAAGTTAATGAAAATGGATGCCTCAAAGTTTAGCAAGGTGAAAGAGAGTTTGCTTTTAGATATCAAGCGGCAGGCAAAGAGAACGGAACTCAGTTTTGAGGATTTGGATTATGTGACTGCGGCAGGGCAGAATATTCCTGCGGCACCTGCTTGGTCGAATCAGACAGATTCGAGAGGGAAAGGCTAACAGGTTCTGGAGCCGAAGAATGGCAGGGATAGTGCTGTCATTATCGAGTTCAAGGTGAATAAGCCAAGAAGGGAGAAAAGTCTGGAGGCCACCGTGCAGGCGGCACTGAGGAAGATCGAGGAGAAGAAGTAACGGGAGGCACTGGTGGAGAAGGGATTTGCAAAGGAGAGAATCCGCGCGTATGGCTTTGCTTTCCAAGGGGAAAAGGTGCTTCTATCACAATTTTCTTGCGTAAGTTCTGTTACCTGTGTTAGTATATGATTTAGTGTGGAAGATTTGCATGAGGGAGGCTGAAATGGCTTGCTTACCATTTTGATGATATTGGATGCGATTGTTGCGATCGGCTTAATTGCGGCAGTTCTTGGACAGGAAGCGAAGTCGGCGGGCATGGGCGGCATGGATGGCGGTTCGGATACCGTGTTTAGCGGGAAGGCGCGCGGTATGGATGCGCTTTTAGCTCGTGTGACGGTGATCCTTGCTATTCTTTTTGGGCTTATCACGATTGTGATTGCTCGAATGACGGCATAAAAACAAGGCGTTCCCTTCCACTTTCGGGTGAGGGGACGTTTTTCTTTTAGAGGAAGGTGGATTTTATGATACTGCCAGGTGCAGAACCGTTTTTTTTCCCAAGAGGACCGAAGGGTGTGCTTTTGGTGCATGGCTTTACGGGGCTTCCGGCGGAGCTTTTGCTGATGGGAGATTATTTGCAGAAATGCGGCTTTACGGTGCTGGGGGTACGGCTTGCAGGCCATGGAACGACTGTGGAGGATATGTCGCATACGACAGATGAGGATTGGATGGATTCCGTGCGTGATGGATACTCCATGCTCTTGGGCTGCACGGAGTCGATTTCCGTGATTGGGCAGTCCATGGGAGGCGTTTTGGCACTTATGCTTGCGGCAGAGCAGGAGGTGGCAAGTGTCATGACGCTTGCGGCACCGATTTTTATTTCCAGCCACCAAAAATTGGAAAAGCTTCC
Organism: uncultured Selenomonadaceae bacterium; assembly: GCA_937902665.1. GTDB lineage: Bacteria > Bacillota > Negativicutes > Selenomonadales > Selenomonadaceae > CALELM01. The sequence goes on along the minus strand of CALELM010000030.1, from coordinate 15,492 downwards.
CCCCCGTGAGGTGTCGGCAGGGCTTTTTGCCCCGAAGGGGCGAAAGCGTTTGAAGGGGATCCCGGAAGCGGCGAACAAGTCTTATCGAAAGATGCCGCTGATATCTGTGCACAATCTTTTGGATCGCATTGAGGAGGTCAAGAAATATCTTCCGCAGGTCAAGGCACCTGCCATGATTTTTCAGAGCAGGAACGACCACACGGCGGCTCCTGAGAGCGCGGAATACATTTATGAGAATATCGGGAGCGAGGAAAAGGAGATCTGCTGGCTGGAGCGCTCCGGCCATTTGCTGCCGCTGGATGTGGATCGGGACGATATTTTTGCAAAAGCGGCGATGTTTTTGAAGGAGAAAGGATAAGTTGCGTGTGCATTGAGTGGAAGGACAAGCTTGTGGTTGGCAGGCTGAGCATGTCGGCCAAGGGATTTGGCTTTATTGTTCCGGAAGAACGTGCGTCAGAGGATGATACAGATGTCTTTGTGCCGAGCGCTATGCTTGCTTCGGCAATGCATGGGGATCTGGTAAAGGCAAGGGTGTTCCCGCCTTCTGCATCGGGACGTGCAAGAGAAGGGGAGATCCTTCAGGTTTTGGAACGGGCGAACAAGCGGATTGTTGGAACGTTTGAAAGCAGTAAGGATTTTGGCTTTGTGGTACCGGATAATACGAAGCTGAAGCAGGATATCCTCATAAAGAAGGCGCAGTTTCATGGCGCAAAGACTGGCAGGAAGGTCGTCGTGGAAATCACGAAATGGCCGACCCAGCAGAATGCCGCAGAGGGAAGGGTCATTGAGGTGCTGGGAAAGGCAGGGGCACCGGGGGTAGATGTCCTATCTGTTATGCGAAGCTATGAGCTGTTTGAGAGCTTTCCTGAGAGGGTACAGCAGGAGGCAGATGCCATAGAGCAGGAGATCTCTCTGCAGGATGCTTGCGGCAGGCGTGATCGCAGGGATTTTTGCGTGGTGACCGTGGATGGCGAGGATGCAAAAGATCTGGACGATGGCGTTTATGCTGAGAGGCGTGCGGACGGGAGTTTTTTCCTTGGGGTATATATTGCTGATGTCAGCTGGTACGTTCGGGAAAATCAGCCGCTTGACCTTGAGGCGAGGGAACGGGGAACCAGCGTTTACCTCGTGGATCGTGTGGTTCCTATGCTCCCCAAGGAACTGTCTAATGGAATTTGCAGCTTGAATGAGGGCGTGGACAGGTTTTCCATGGCTTGCGAGATGGAGCTTGGAGCGGACGGCGAAGTCCTGCGCTATGAGATTGTTCCAACCGTAATTCGGGTGCGGCGGCGATTGACCTATCATCTCGTGAACCGTCTTTTGGTGGACAGGGAGCAGCCATTTCTGGATGACAATGCAGACCTCCTGCCGATGCTGGAAACGCTGGCGGAAATTCGGCATGCACGAAGGAATTTGAGGAGGGCAAGAGGCTCGATCGATTTTGAGATTCCGGAGATCAAGGTAAAGCTGGATGAAAAAGGTGTTCCCGTGGCTCTCCTCAAAAGAGAAGGATCGCTGGCAGAATCCATCATCGAGGAGTGCATGCTTGTTGCCAATGAGACTGTGGCAAGGCACATGGACTTGAAAAAATTGCCGTTTTTGTACCGTGTCCATGAGCAGCCGAGCAATGAGAAAATGGAACGGCTGAATACGCTGCTTGGAGCCTTCGGCTTGTTTGTCCGTCCCGCTCAGGATGGGCGAGTCCGTCCAATGGCTATCCAGCAGGTGCTGGGCAAGGTGGAAGGAAAGCCTGAGGAACGTATCATCAGTACGGTGGCATTGCGTTCGATGCAGCAGGCTCGCTACAGCAGCCAGAGCCTTGGGCATTTTGGCCTTGCGGCAAGATACTATACGCATTTTACGTCACCGATTCGGCGTTATCCAGACCTTGTGGTACATCGGTTGTTGCGGGAAAGCCTTGCGGAAGGCTCGATCCCACCAGCGAGGCAGGAGAAACTCAGGACACTTTTGCCTGAAATAGCAGAACATGCATCCATGCGGGAGCGTGTCGCTGTCGAAGCGGAACGGGAAACTGTGGACATGAAGAAGATAGAATACATGGCACAGTTTGTCGGAGAGGAATTTGACGGAGTCATCAGTGGCGTGACGGCGTTCGGCATTTTTGTGGAACTGGATAATGGTGTGGAAGGTCTCGTCCATGTATCGTCCATGGCAAATGATTATTATTCCTATGTCGAGGAGCAGTTTGCCATGGTGGGCGAGCGGATGAAGGAACGCTACCGCCTCGGAGATGAGGTAACTGTTGTCCTTGTCAGGGCGAGCATAGAGGAGCGGAACCTTGACTTCGTTCTGAAAGGGAACGGCGATGCACGGGCGTATGGTATTCGGGGAGAAAGGAAGCTTGGCATCATTGCCGCTCCTCCTGTTCCGGAGGAGAAGGAGTTTCCGAAAAGCAAGAGCCGCCATGGGCGCAGGAAGAAGCCTGCGGGATTGGAGCAAAGGATTGCGTCGGCATTTTCCGGAGAACGCAGGGAAAGGAAGGCACGGAAAAAGCGAAACCGTGCGGAAAAACGGACAGGACAAGGCATGGCAGAATGGAAGAAGGGGCATGGGAAGCGGAAAACGTCCGAGAGCATCAAGGCAGGGAAAGCAAGGAAGCATCGTCCTCGTCCGCATCGAAAGACGGAAGCTGCGACTAGAAGCTAGGTGGTGACAGTATGGGAAAGAAAAACGAGGGAGTCAAGATAGCCTGCGAAAACCGCAAGGCAAGACATGACTATTTTATACATGAGACCTTTGAGGCAGGGATTTCCCTGCAAGGGACGGAGGTAAAATCCCTTCGTGCAGGAAAGGCGAACCTCAAGGACAGCTACGCAGAGATCAAGAACGGGGAGCTGTTTTTGCAGAATATGCACATTAGCCCCTATGAGCAGGGGAATATTTTCAATCACGATCCGCTTCGGCCGAGAAAGCTTTTGATGCACAAGGCAGAGATTGTGAAGCTGTTCGGCAAGACGAGAGAAAAAGGGTTTACGCTGGTTCCGCTCAAGGTGTATTTCAAGCGGGGCAAGGCAAAGCTGGAGCTTGCCTTGGCAAGCGGCAAGCACAACTACGACAAGCGGCAGGATCTGAAAGCCAAGTCCGACAAGAGAGAAATGGAACGGGCATTGAAAGATCGGCAAAAATACTGAAAATAAGAAAGCAGCCAAGGCAATCGAAAGCCTTGGCTGCTTTTGGGTTTCTGGTAAGATGTTTTTAGCGATGGGCAATTCTCGTAATCTCGCCCGCAACGGAATGGAGAGGAAGCTGCTTCTCGACAGCCCCTATTTCCCATGCCGCTTTTGGCATGCCGTAGACGATACAGGTAGCTTCGTCCTGCCCGAGAGTAGGAGAACCCGTTTTTCGCATTTCCAGCAAGCCTTCTGCTCCGTCCTGCCCCATGCCTGTAAGAATAACACCGAGAGCAGACGGCCCAATGTTTTCGGCAACGGAGTGGAACAGCACATCCACGGATGGACGGCAGCTATGGACCTTTGGCCCCGTGCCGCAGGAAATCTTGATGGAGTGGTCGTTGCGATGCACGGTCATGTGCTTGTCACCGGGGGCGATGTAGACGGTATTGGGCTGGACGGTCTCCCCGTCTGTGCCTTCCTTCACCGTCAGGACACATTCCTTGTCCAGCCGCTCTGCCAGCAGTTTCGCAAAAAGAGGCGGAATGTGCTGTGTGATGACGATACCGGGAAGCGGCGGATGAAGCGACCTCAAAACAATAGAGAGAGCCTCCGTGCCGCCTGTGGACGAACCGATGGAAATCAGCTCAATTTTCTTCTGGGCATCGTGCATTTCAGGAAGCGGCTCCCGCGCAGGCTTCTTGGCAAAGGTATGGAGCGGTGAAGCTGATTCCTTTGGGGACAGGAAACCGCTCGATCCTTTCCAAGCAGAACGCATGATGACAGTTCCCGGAAGAATGCTTGCCTTGTGCTCCGTTGCGGGTGGGGGAGGGGGAGGTGCCGGGAGAGGCTCGGTGTGGTGCGCCTTTGGCGGATTGGACAGAATTCTCTCGATGCTTTTGGCAAAGTCCAAGGAAAACTGGACATGCATCCCCGCTTCCATCGGCTTTACCAAGTAATCTGCCATGCCTTCCTTCAGTGCAGCAGCCTTGCCGCTGGGCAGGAAGCCGTAGGAGAGAATGGGAATGCTGGGATAGGTCGTTGTTAGAATGGTGAAAAAGCGTTCATTGTTTATGCGCAGAGGAGAAAAGGCGAAGTTGCACCCAATGATATTCGGATGAAAAGCCGCAATCTTGTCCAGTGCTTCTGCAGGGTTGCCTGCGAATTCTATTTCTGCGCTGCTTGGCAGACATGTTCTCAGCCCATCCGCAAGATGTTCCCTGAATAATATGGAGTTGTCAATCAGGAGCAAACGAATTGCATTCACATGTATCACCTGCCAATCTATATGATGTCACATATAGGATAACGCAGCTGCTTAAAAAAGCCGTAGGACGATATCTGCTGTATGAGACTTTTTTCCTGCTTCTTTTATTTACAACAGGAGATGGGGAAAATCCTTCTTTTTGAGGGAAGTTTTTGCGATTTGCGGAAAAGATTCAATCTGACGAAAGCCATTGGCGAATAAGCTCGGCATGAAGCCTGAGGCGGTCTTCCGCAAGGATATCCTTTTTCAGTGCTTCTTTTTTCCGTTCAGTTTCGGATTTTTCGGTGGGATCCGGCTGTGCTTCCTTGGGTGGGCTGGAGTGCTTCATGGAAGATCCTCCTTTCGTGGGAATCTGATCCTGCGCAGACATAGGAGGGGTTAAAAAAATATTTTTTGCCATGCAGGATTTTTTGACTATCATGCAGAATTTTGATAATATTATGTTGTTATGTTGTGATTTTGAACGTATGCAACAATTATAACGCAATGCTGCAAAAAAACCAATATGCTTTTGTTTGCTGGCGGTTCAAGGTTGCCTTTGCGGAGGCATGATTTCTCTTATTAAGAGTGAAGTAGGTGTAGTTATGGAAAATCTTGGGACAGTGCCAATGTCATCCGATCTTTTGCACAAATCTCATGTAGGTCTTTGGGCTTTTGAGCTGGACGAAGGGGCTCCGCCTCGCATGTACGCAGACAGGACTATGCTTGAGCTTTTGGGGATAGAGGGCAATCTTTCTCCGGAGGAGGTTTATCATGCGTGGTATGACAATGTGGTGGAAACCTATTACAAGGAAATCGAATATGTAGTGAACCAAATGATTTCCGGCATTCATGCGGAGGTGCAGTACCTGTGGAATCATCCAAGCGGCGAGACATGGACTGTGCGTTGCGGCGGGGTTCGGAATTTCCAGTACACGAAGGGCTTGCGGATAGAAGGAACGCACAGGAATGTCACGGAGCTGCTGCATGTGGAGCGGCAGAAGCAGAAGGAGCTGTTCTATGTCATAGAGTCCATGACGGCGGATTACGAGTATCTGGTGCATGTCAATTTTGATACCTTTCAGGAGAGGTATTATCGCAAAAGCAGGCTGGTTCCTGAGCTGGAGGACGGTCTGGACTATGTTGGCCGTGTTGCTTTTTTTGCGGAACATTTCGTAGTTCCGGAAGATCGGGAGGATTTTCTGAAGCAGATGGATGCAGGGACTGCTTCTGCCCGCTTGAAGCAAGCCAACAGCTATTCCTTTTATTACCGGATTCATTTAGAGGGGAGGACGCTTTGGTATCAGGCAAAATTTGTGCGTCACAAGGCACATAACCTATGCAACTGCGCATTGCTCGGCGTTCGGAACGTGGACAAGGAGATGCGCAGGGAGCTGAACCAGAAGGCAGAGCTGCGGCAGGCGCAGGAACAGGCAGAGTCTGCCAACCAAGCAAAGTCGATGTTCCTCTTTAACATGTCGCATGATATCCGAACGCCGATGAATGCTATTTTGGGCTTTACGAGGATTGCGAGAAACCATATCCATGATGAGGGTCGTGTGGCGGACTGCCTTTCCAAGATAGAGCTTTCCGGAACGCATTTGCTGAACCTTATCAACGAGGTTCTGGAAATGAGCCGGATTGAGACAGGGAAAATCACGATTGCAGAGATTCCGGAGGATATGAGGAAATGCTTTGCGGACATTCATCCCATGGTGGAAAGCTTGGCGATAGCAAAATCCATTCGTTATGTTTATCAGGTTGGGGAACTGAAGAATCCGTTTGTTTACGCAGATTTTTATCATATCCATCAGGTGCTTTTGAATATCGTGTCGAACTCTGTGAAATATACCAAGACTGGAGGCAGGGTTTCCCTCCTTATCGAGCAGGCAGGGGAAAGCGTCGATGGCATGGCTCGTTATTGCTTTACCGTGCAGGATACGGGAATTGGCATGAGCAAGGAGTTTCAGGAGCATTTGTTTGAAAACTTTTCCAGAGAATCCACGGATGAGGTGAGAAAGCAGGAGGGAACGGGGCTTGGCCTTGCCATCTGCAAGAAAATCATTGATTTGATGGATGGAAGCATTACGGTCGAGAGCGAGCAGGGAAAGGGAAGCATTTTCCGTGTGGAGGTTCCCCTGCGTGTCATTTCGGAGGAAGAATACCGAAATCTGGAGCAGGCAGCGGAGGAAGCAAAGCCGCATGCAGGGGCTTTGGATTTCAAGGGGAAGCGCCTGCTTCTTGCGGAGGACAATGAGCTTAATCGGGAGATTGCCATGGAGATGCTGGAGGAGGAAGGCTTTCTTCTGGACATGGCGGCGGATGGGCAATTGGCTGCAGAGAAGGTAAAGGAGCATGGGCCGTCTTATTACGATGCCGTCCTCATGGATATCCAGATGCCTGTCATGAACGGATATGAGGCAACCAAGGCAATTCGTGCCATGGGAGAGGAATATCAGAAATTGCCTATTATCGCTCTTTCGGCAAATGCCTATGACGAGGATATCAAACAGTCAAGGCAGGCTGGGATGGATGCCCATATACCCAAACCGATAGAAATAGATACGCTGTTTTCTGTTTTGCGGAAAATGATGCAGGGCTGTTAGGATATGCTCAAAAAGCCCGTGGAAGGTTTGGGAAGATTAGTGGAAAGAATCTTTTCTGGACTATGCCAGTAGATTAGGGATTGCAAAAAGTTTGATGAGGTGGAAGTATGAAAATAACAGTAGAACGTGATGATACTATTCGGGTTGTGAGCATAGATGGTTCGTTGGATGCAGAGGGAACAGAACTCCTGTCGGCGGAGGTGCCGAAGCTGATTGATACGAAGCCGGTCGTCCTTTCCATGGAGGCTTGTCCTTATGTGACTTCATCCGGGCTTAGGTCGCTGCTGGTTTTGGCAAAGACGGCAAAGGCAAAGGGCGTTTGCGTTATTTATACGGGAATGGTTCCTGAGGTGAAGGATATTCTTGAGATGACGGGATTTGACAAGCTGCTTCAGCATGTGCCGACCTTGGAGGATGCGGAGAAGGAAATCATGGAAAGAAACGGGGAAGCAAGCGGTCCTGTCACGAAATATCTGGAGAGGAATGCAAGATGGTATCCGGAGGAAATTGCTTTGGTGGAGCTGAACCCAACCCAGCAGGACGGGCGAAGGATCACATGGAAGGAGTCTGACCTGATTGAGTCGAGCAGGTTTCAGCCGTACCGCAGGGAGATTACTTGGCGCGTGTTTGACGAGAAGGCGAACCGCTTTGCGAATATGCTGATTGAGCGGGGAATCAAGAAGGGGGACAAGGTTGCTATCCTGCTGTATAACTGCCTGGAATGGCTGCCTATCTATTTCGGCGTGCTGAAGGCAGGCGCTATCGCAGTTCCCTTCAATTTCCGCTATGATGCAGGAGAGATCCTCTATTGCGCAGAACTTGCCGAGGTGGATATAATCGTTTTTGGTCCTGAGTTTATCGGCCGAATTGAGGCAAATGCAGAGAGGCTGAGCCAAGGGAGGCTGCTGATTTTCGTTGGTGACCATTGCCCTGATTTTGCGGAGAGTTATCGTGACCTTTCGGCAGATTGCTCGAGCGTTGCTCCGAAGGTGGAGATTACGGACGAGGATTACGGCGCAATCTATTTTTCCTCGGGTACGACTGGTTTCCCGAAGGCGATCCTTCACAAGCATCAAAGCTTGACGCAGGCGGCACAGATGGAGCAGAAGCATCATGGGACGAATCGGGAGGACTGCTTCCTCTGCATTCCTCCGCTCTATCATACGGGGGCAAAGTTCCATTGGATGGGAAGCCTTGTGGCAGGGAGCAGGGCGGTACTCTTGAAGGGAGTCAAGCCGGAAACAATTTTGCAGGCGGTATCGCAGGAGCATTGCACGATCGTCTGGCTGCTGGTGCCGTGGGCGCAGGATATTTTGGATGCAATCGACAGAGGAGATATGAAGCTTGCTGATTTTGAGCTTGACCAGTGGAGACTGATGCATATTGGCGCCCAGCCAGTGCCGCCATCACTTATCAAGCGTTGGAAGAAATATTTTCCGCATCACCAGTATGATACGAATTACGGCTTGTCAGAGTCCACGGGACCGGGCTGTGTGCATTTGGGTATGGAAAATATTCACAAGGTCGGTGCAATCGGTATCCCCGGTTATCGTTGGGAGTGCAAGATCGTGGACGAAAACCAAAAGGAGGTTGCGCTGGGCGAGGTTGGCGAGCTTTGCGTAAAGGGCCCTGGCATGATGACCTGCTATTACCGCAATCCTGAGGCAACAGCGGAAACCTTGCGGGACGGCTGGCTTTGCACGGGCGACATGGCAATGCAGGATGAGGATGGTTTTTATTACTTGGTGGATCGCAAGAAGGACTTGATCGTAAGCGGTGGCGAGAATATTTATCCTGTGCAGATTGAGGACTTCCTTCGCCGTAATGACAAGATTAAGGATGTGGCTGTAATCGGTCTGCCTGATAGGCGACTGGGCGAGATTACGGCGGCGATTATTGAAATCAAGGACGGCATGAGCGCGACCAAGGAGGAAATCGATAAGTTCTGCTTGGATCTTCCAAGGTACAAGCGGCCAAAGACCATCTTTTTTGAGGAGATCCCACGCAATCCAACCGGAAAAATCGAAAAGCCGAAGCTTCGGGAACGCCATGGAGCGAATATGCTTGTGGCGCAGGAGACACGGGATGATTCCTGAACGGAGAAAAAAGAAAGCATAAGAAGGACATGTGAAGTCCCCAAGGGGTGATTGCTCTTTGGGGACTTTGCTTTGTGGATTCTGCGAATTTTATCCGTTTACTTTTCTCAGGCATTATGCTATGATAGCTAATATAGAACATATGTTCTATATTTTAAAAATGCAGGTTTGAGGGGAGGAATTCGATGAGGAAAAGCTTGCAGCATTTTGCGTTTGAAACAGATATGGTTGTTACGGTGTATGGGGAACGGGGACGATGTACGAGGGTGTACTGGTCCGATGGGACGATGGAGGATTTTCCCGTGAAGATGGAAACTGTGCTGAAGAATTTGGCAGGGGCCTATGGAAAGACTCCGCAGGCGATTCGGAAGCATTGGAGGCAGGTGCAGTCGCTGTGCGGTGAGCCGCTTCTCGGTCGGATGATGCCCCTTTCCATCAGCCCAGCGCTCGTTCTGATGCCTGTGCGCGTGGCAATGGAAACGGTGGGCAGGGACAGTGCTACGGGATATGTGAATTTGGCACATGCACCCATGTTTCAGGAGATTTTGGAGGAGAACGGCGCAAGGTGCAGGATCGTCTTTTCCGAACATGCCCATGTCCTCGATACGTCATGGAGGCTTGGGACTTTGCAGCAGCATCGGAGGATTGCATGGATGTTCTGCCAAAGTGAATGGGAGCGCTGCCGGCAGGAGCTGCGCATGCGTTCGGCGGAATGTATTGCTGTTGGCTGGTATCAAAATTAAAAGATCTCGCATGGCTGCGCGGAGCTGGGAGGCTCCGTTTTTTTGTGCCTGAAAGTGAGTTTTCGCTTCCTAGGGAAGCAGTTTTTGGCTGGAAACATGGATTTTTTGTCATTTTTCTGCACGAATCGCCATGTGCTTGCTTCTTTGGTGCATGGTATCTTGTTTGTGGCGCTGAGGAAGCACGGCTTAGCTTAATGCGTGGCTTCCCAAGATTTGAGGAACCGGTTTCTCCGAAGAGGAGAGAGGTACATGACAATCGAAGAAGAAAACAAGCTGATTGAGCAGGCGAACCAAGAGGATGCAGGAGCGATGGCAAGGCTGTATGGGGAGTATTATGGCATGCTGGTCAAGGCATCCCGGCAGAGGAAAGTGCATACGGTATCGGAGGATGCGTTGAGCGTGGCAACGATTGCCTTCGTGGAGGCGGTGAATGATTATTCTGCGGACAGGGGCGTGAATTTTGCAGCTTTTGCCAAGAGCAGGGTTTATGCAGGCGTGCATCAGTTCTTTCGGGAGGAATGCAGGCATTGGGAGCATGAGATCTTCCCCACGGCAAGGGAGGAGGAACTGGATCCGTGGGAAATCATTGCAGATCCAAGGGATGCCGTGTCCGAGCTGGAGGGGAACATGGTGCTGGAGTCTGCCACCGCTTTGCTTTCCGAGAAGGAGAAACGGGTACTGCTTCTTACGGTGTTTCGGGATATGAGCCAAAAGGCTGCGGCAGAGCTGCTGCAGGTATCGGCGCAGGCAGTCAGCAAGATGCGAAAGAGGATACTGGAAAAGCTCAGGGAAGCAGGATTCGGCAGGGTTTCCGTGGAGACATGAGGTAGTCAGGAGGCAGAAAAAATGCTATACTACTTTTCATAGGATATTTGATAAATGGAGGGGTTTTCATGAACAAGGGAATCATTTTGGCAGGAGGCTCCGGGACAAGGCTGTACCCACTGACGATGGCAGTGAGCAAGCAGCTGATGCCCATTTACGACAAACCGATGATCTATTATCCGCTGAGCACGCTGATGCTTGCGGGCATTCGGGATATTTTGGTCATTACGACACCAGAGGATAATGCTTCCTTCCGGCGCTTGCTGGGAGACGGAAGCCAGTGGGGAATCCAGATTTCCTATCAGGTACAGCCTTACCCGGGAGGTCTTGCGCAGGCATTTTTGCTGGGAGAAGACTTCATTCAAGGGGAGTCGTGCGCACTGGTGCTGGGAGATAATATTTTCTATGGCTCGGATTTGGCGGCTGCTGTGCAGAGGGCGGCTGCGCAGGAGGATGGCGCAACGGTATTTGCCTACTATGTGCGGGAACCGGAGCATTACGGCGTGGTGGACTTCGATGCGGAGGGCAATGCGCTCAGTCTGGAGGAGAAGCCGCAGAATCCAAAGTCCAATTATGCTGTGACGGGACTGTATTTTTATGACAAGGATATCGTGGAGGTGGCAAAGTCGATAAAGCCGTCTGCACGGGGCGAGCTGGAAATCACGGATGTCAACAAGGTGTATCTGGAACGCAAGAAGCTGCGTGTGGAGAAGATGCGCCGTGGCTATGCTTGGCTCGACACGGGAACGCATGAGTCGCTGATGCAGGCAGCCTCCTTCGTGCAGACGATTCAGGCAAGGCAGGGGCTCAAGGTCTCCTGTATTGAGGAAATCGCTTACCGCATGGGCTATATTGATGAAGAGCAGGTGCTTCGCCTCGCAGAGCCGCTGGCAAAGAACGAGTACGGGCAGTATTTGCAGAGAATGGTGCAGGGAAGAAAGGGAGAGATGGCATGAAGGTGACGGAAACGGAGCTGAAAGGTGTTTATGTCATCGAGCCGCAGGTGTTCGGTGACGCAAGAGGCTGGTTCATGGAAAGCTGGTCGGAGAGGAAGTTGGAGGAGGCAGGGATTGACCTTCATTTTGTGCAGGATAACCAGTCCTTCTCCGCTGTGAAGGGAACGCTTCGGGGGCTTCACTACCAGCTGAACCCTATGGCACAGGCGAAGATTGTGCGCTGCACACGGGGAGAAATTTTGGACGTTGCCGTGGATATCCGCAAGGGTTCGCCGCAGTATGCGAAGTGGGTCGGTGTGAAGTTGTCTGCGGAAAACAAGAAGCAGCTCCTGATTCCCCGTGGCTTTGCGCATGGCTTTCTTACCCTGACGGATGATGTCGAGGTGCAGTACAAGGCAGATAATTACTATGCACCGGAATGTGACGGGAACATCCGTTGGGACGATCCGGACATTGGTATCGACTGGGGTATGGAGCCTGTGATCCTTTCTGACAAGGATAAAAATGCGCCCCTGCTCAGGGAACGCACGAACTTGAATTTCATTTATTGATTTTTGTATAGAAAAATGAGGCACGGGCAGACGGCTGCCAGTTTTTGAGAAAAGGTTGGAGGCATGTTATGGTAAAGGCTGTTATTTTCGATTTGGACAATACGCTGTATGATTATACATCAAATCACAAGGCAGGAATGTCTGCGCTTACGGAAAAGGGAGCAGAGCTGTTGCATGTTCCTGCCAGCGAGTTCGCCATGACGTTCGAGGCAGGGAAGGCTGCGGTGAAGGGACGCCATGCCGGAAGGGCAACTTCCCACAGCCGTTTGCTCTTTTGCCAAAAGACGGTGGAGCTTTTGGGCGGGAATCCATTTGCGGTCGTTCCCGTGCTTTGCAAGGTCTACTGGGCAGCATTTTTCGAGAACATGGTTCCCTATGACGGGGCGATGGATTTCTTGAAGGAGCTGAAGGCGCGCAAGATCCGCACGGCAATCTGCACGGACATGACGGCACATATCCAGTACCGAAAGATTGAGGCAATGGGCTTCAGCCAGTACCTTGACTGCTTGGTGACGAGCGAGGAAGCTATGGCAGAAAAGCCGAGTGCCGTCCTGTTCCAGCTGGCACTGGACAAGCTGGACGTAGCCTCCTCGGAGGCTGTCTATGTGGGAGACAGCAGGGAGCGTGATGTGCAGGGCGCTCTCTGGAACGGGATTCGCCCCATCTACTTCGTGGGCGAAAGGGCTTACGAACCGGAGGAGGGCATCGAGGTTGCAAGGACGTATGCCGAGGTAAGGAAACTGGTACTTGGCGATTGAAACTTTTTAGGGTGTTGAAATAACTCTCCAATCACTTCAACATACGGAACAAACGAAACCGTCTGGCGGGATTTTCCGCCAGACGGTTTCGTGCTTCTTGCAATGAAAATTTTGAATGAAGAGGATTTGTCTTCCACCCCGTAGAATATGAACGTTAAGAAGAAACGTATGTGGTTTGATGGAGGTTATTATGATTTGCAGGCATTGGAACAAAAAGCAACTCACGGCACTTGTCTGTGCTGGACTGATGGCAGGGACACTGCTGCCTTGTAAAATGGTGGGTGCGGAACCGAAAACGGTAGAATTAAAGGAGAAAGTTAATGATGGGGACTCATTGCCTGAAGGTGCGATATGGGATAAGGGGTCGGTCTATATTTATACTGGTATTGCATTGAAAAACGAAGGGGATACTCTTGTCGTGGATCTTGGAGAGATTGAATGGCAGAAATTCTTTTATGGCGGTTATAATAGTGACCCTTTAATAAAGGATTTTCATGTGGTTGTCAATAGCGGTAAGATAAGAAGTGCTATTGGAGGTTTTTTCGGTGATAGCGGAGTTGTTAAGGAAAATAGTGTCACAATAAATGGCGGTACCGTGAAAATATTTACTAATACAGCAGGCGAGCCTTATGGGGGTGATGTTTATGGCGGTGAGTCCACAGGGAATTCCAGCGATGACAATGTTACGGGAAATATCGTCACAATAAATGGTGGCACAGTGGAGGGGAATGTTTTCGGCGGTGATGCTGGGCATGGAACCGCTGAGGGAAATCGTGTTACGATGAATGATGGTGCGGTGAACAAGGTGCTTTATGGTGGTAAATCTAGCTGGGGAAATGCTACGAAAAACATCGTCACGATAAGTGGTGGTACAGTGGGAGGTATTGTTTACGGTGGGTATTCTTCCACGAAAGACGTTATAGAAAATACTGTCACGATAAGTGGCGGTACAGTGAACAGTGATGTTTTCGGCGGTCATTCTATTCCTCCTTCTGCTTATTCCGAAGAAACAATAGCTAAGGGAAATAGAGTCACGATAAGCGGAGGTACAGTAAAGCGTGATGTTTACGGCGGTCGTTCTAAGGGCGATGTCACGAAAAATGCCATCACGATAAGTGGTGATGGTACAGTGGACAACAATGTTTACGGAGGTAGGTCTGACAGCAATGCTATGGAAAATACCGTCACGATAAGCGGCGGTACAGTGGGTAACAGTGTTTACGGCGGTTCGGTCACGGGGGTAAGCAATGCCACGGTTAAGGAAAATAGAGTCACAATGAGTGGTGGTAAAGTGCTTGTTGCAGTTTACGGCGGTTATGCTTTGGGGAGTAGTGGCAACACGGTTACGGGAAATACCGTCACAATAAGTGACGGCGATATAGTGAAGAATGTTTTCGGCGGTTGGGTTAGTGGAGGCAATGCCGAAAATAATACCGTCAATCTCGTAGGTCTTGGTGGTACGCTAGAGGGCGTAGTGGCTAATAATCAAAAAACACCGAATATTGCAGGCACAGTTTACGGTGGAATGTCAATGGGAGGCGGTGCTGTTTCAGGGAATACGCTGAATGTCTATGGAACGGGAACGCAGGTAGGGAACATAGTGAACTTTGAGACCATCAACTTCTATGTTCCTGCATCGGCAATGCCTAGGGATGTGATGCTCGCTTGTACGGGCAGTGCAGCGACTTCCCTTGCAGGAACAACGGTCAAGACGGGCATAGAGTCCGGTTCCAAGCTGAAGAAAAATGATAAAATTGTCCTTCTGAGGAACGAAAGCAACGGTATTGAGATAGATGAAACGACCAACCTAAAGGGTACACTGGATGTCGGCAACTGGATGGAATACGATGTTACGGTAGACCTCGAAAATAATGATGAGGATTTGGTGCTGACGCTCAACAAGGACTTGCAGCAGAAAAATCCGCCAACGCCAACGCCAACTCCCACCCCAACCCCAGAGCCTCCGAAGCCTGACCGTCTGACGGAGAATTCCAAGACGTTTGCGGAAACTCGTGCGGCTGAGGTTTCCTTCCTCAACAATGGTTCGGATCTTATCACGAAGCAGGGCATACTGAATGCACAGATGGCGGCAGAGGCAGAGGAACAAGCGGAAGCAGAGGGACAAACGGGAGCCGGTACGAGCGAGTCGGTTCATGCACAGGCAGGCTTCGCCCCGTTTGCGGCACTTGGTGCGGCAAGTATGCGCTACGAGACAGGCTCGTATGTGGACAGCAAGGGCTGGGGCATCAATGTGGGAGCGTCCCGTATCCTTCATCAAGAGGACGGCAAGACCTTGATCGCTCCCTTCTTGGAATACGGCAAGGCAAGCTATGACAGCTACCTCGACAACGGAACGCATGGCAATGGAGCGAACCAGTATTTCGGTGTCGGCTTCCTTGCCCGCAAGGACTTGAACACGGGGCTTTACTATGAAGGAAGCATCCGTCTCGGACAGATGAAGGGGGACTATGAGGGACTGGACAAGTACGACACGAAATCCATGTACTATGCCCTCCACGCAGGAATCGGCAAGGTCGTTCCTGTGAACGACAAGTCCAGCATGGACTACTACGGCAAGCT
>CALELM010000029.1 GCA_937902665.1 uncultured Selenomonadaceae bacterium | reverse complement strand
ATTTTAGGATCGGGCAGCACCCGAATTGAATTTGCGAAACTTATTATACGTTATCGTGACGGTTAACTTTATTCAATTTTTATCTGCTCCTTTCTTAAATTAAAAAGCGACGAAGTTAATTAACCTCGCCGCTTCAAAAAGACTTTCTTTATTTTTCTTTTCTTACCCCTTTAAATGGTGTATTACTTGATGTCTTTACATCCATAAATCTTCCAGTTTGTGAGTCACGTTTCGTCCACAATCCAGTTGATGGATTGTAAACTTGGGATCTGCCTTTAACAGCTCCTATTCTTGAATTATCTTCAATTGGTTTATTTGTTGCCATAATCACAACCTCCTATTTCATTCTAATTGTCTGTGTTTTTGTTCTGGTTGTTCCACCGCTACTAACAGAAGTCTTAATTCTGACACTTCTGTTTGAAACCGGTTTTGCAGACACTCTTACTCTAACTGTCTTTCTCATTTTCAAAACCATACCTTTCTCAGTTGGAAATATTATCTTGAAATAGAAGCTTATTTCAGCTATAATCTACTTGTGTTATCAAGATTCGGAATACCAACTGTGTATCCGATTAAGCGGTATTGCTCTGCAAAGCGATGCCGCCTTTTTATTCACAATTCATCTTTTAAATGAATAATGGATATCACTTCATTGTAGTTTGGAAATGCTATACTTTCTTCTACAACATCCCTCTCGTCAGCATTGCAAAACCAAATATACCCTGGTTCTTCAATTGTCTTTACTTGAAAAATTTGCATATCAAATAATTCATCAGCACCTGATAACTCACTTACTGTTTTCCTATTTACCAATAATGGAAAATCTTCCGTTGCTTTGAACCATTTTATACGTCAATCAATACTACAAACCACCATGCAGTCCTCAAATGCTAAATCTATACATCTGTTAAGTGCAGCTTGAAAAGAAACATCAAATATATTAGCTAATTCCGATACTGTCGTATAACATATTTTTCCAGAAAAATGATTTTTAAATTCTTTCATTGGCATTAAAAGTTCTGCTGCAAACAAATTTGCTTCTTTTTCTCTTGGTGCATAATCATTCTTAAAATCCATTTCTTTAATATCACATCCAAACATCAATTCTGAATGCCACGGAATATAAAAACGACCTAATTCATGTGCAATTGTGAATTTTTTCTATTAAGAGACTCTTTAAGAACTATATAACTATTTCCATTTTCACATTCAAGATATGCATCAGCTTGTATAGGAGCTTCCACAATTTCAATTTCTAATTGCTTACATATATTATATACATTTGTAACTATTTGAGGTGAAAAAAATTGTTTCATTTCATTCGCTAAAGCTTGAATTTTATTCATGAGCATTTCTCTTCTTTCGAATTTCATCTAAGATTGCGCTATCTTTCTCATAATTTTGAGTAGATGTATTCCGAGCAGCAATTGCTTGGTCAGGTTGAATTAAACTCTCAAGATTTTTTCTTAGAAATCTCCATTCTCTTCCAAATTTTGTTCCCTTTAATCGCCCACTTTTAATCATGTTATAAACCGTTTGAGTAGAAACTCTTAATAAATCTGCTGTTTCTTCCACATTCAAGTAATCTGGTCTTTCATCTTCTGGTCTTTCTGCAAAACCTCTTGAGATATCTTCCATCATTTTCACTTCTTCTGCTCGTAAAGAAATTGCTCCACATTCCTCACATACAAACGCCCTTACTCCTTTTATTGCTAATTCATATTCCCCCCAGCCCGATGTGATTTCTATTTCTCGTTCTATCATATTTCCATGGCATTTATAACATATTTTATTCATTTATTTAATAAGCACAGCCTCTATAATTTATATAGAAGCTGTACACACCTCCTTTCAATTTAAGTCAAGTCCTACTTAATACGCTCTATCCCATCTCCTTTTTTCTTCCATTTTGTAAAATCTGTTTGGCAAACGGTTATAACTAAATGATCCATCGCCGTTACAGTTACAACAACATAAAAACTATTCTCATGACCATTATAAAAAACCATCCTTGGATCTTCATTATCATATCCACTTTGCTGTTCCACCAATACACCGTTTTTTATACAGTCTACAACTTGACCTTGTGATATTTTAAGTTTTCTCATTTTTTCATACGCATGATCAGAAAAGTACAAAAAACCTCTTTCATAAGCACTCCTGACAAACATTTCCTCTTTACTCATTCATTTCACACCCCTCCTTCACGAGTTTTGTTATTGTTATTTTATGATATCTTATGATATTTGTCAATATATTTTATAATTTATCATAAATTATTATAAAATCAAACGATATATTCTTCAAAATAACAGATGCAAAATCTCGCATATACTTTTAACGACATACCCACATGCTATTTTACACTTAATCCCCTTTTACCTAATAATCTAGTATTATACTACCTTCTTAAATAGATATGGGCATTACTGCCCATATCCCTCATTCAAACCGGACATGCGCTGTTAGCGCATACGACTTAATCTTATACAACAACTCAGAACTTCGTATTTATTGGATTTCTATTTTACATACGACACTTCTTCATATACGTATAAAAAGTATCTCTTTCTCCACCGTTATTAGCATTTTTTCAATACCATGAACACTCGGACTTCCTACTATCCTTTTATCCTTATTTCCGATTTCCTTAATTGTACATTATACCTTATTCATATAAACCATGCTCCTCAATGCCCTTTTCCAAAATACAGTTGATCAGTTCCTCCAGTTCCACATTGTTAATCTCACTGACAACAATCAGCTTTGCAAGGGTATCCTTCGGAATGGATACCGCATAGTGCTCCTCATCCGCACGAAGCTCATGGACACAGATGCCAAGTCCCTCTGCAATCTTGCACATAACGCCAAGCTCCGGTTCCTTAACCCCTGCCATAATATCAAGGATTGTTCTCTCGGGCACACCGGAAATCATGGCAAGCTCCGCAATCCCGATTTCTTCCTCTTTCATCACGTTTAATAGCTTATCTCCTGTTGTATACATATCCCACTCCTCCTATATTACAGCTTCCTTTTTCTTTTCTGGTGCAGAATGCTCTTTCCCGGCATTCATCTTAATAACGGCATCTTTTTTCTCCGCAAGTTTCTCTTTTACTGAAACACGCTCATGGCGGTTATCTCTTTTTTCCTCTTTCTGCTT
This sequence comes from uncultured Selenomonadaceae bacterium, assembly GCA_937902665.1. Classification (GTDB taxonomy): domain Bacteria; phylum Bacillota; class Negativicutes; order Selenomonadales; family Selenomonadaceae; genus CALELM01. The sequence continues at coordinate 11,248 of CALELM010000029.1, read as the reverse complement.
GGCACGTTCCTCTGCCCGGTCACTGCGGAACAGTTCATGTTCTTTGGCATCATACTCATATACATGATCCGAAAGACGTTCTCCATGCGCCACCTGTGTCTGATTTACCTCCTGTACCATCTGCTCAAGTTCTTTAAACTCCATTCCCGCATCTTTCGGTATAATCAGCGTTTCATGGATTGAAGAAGGCAGCATATAAAAATCTCCTACCTTCTCAGCAATCTCCTGTCTGATATTATCGTTTAATATTGCAGCCGCACCATTTACTTTTGTATCATTTGTCAGCACATACATGGTATCGGGAATATCCGGCATCATCTGCATTGCCATTTCTTTTGCTTCATCCATGCCAATATTTTGGTCTCTTGCAATATCAACTGCAATCATCTCCGCAACCGTTTCATTCATTCCTTTGAAACTATGTGGCTGCAAAGTATCCATATTCTGCAACGCCTGGTCATGCAAATCTTCAAGTGTAATTCCATATCCATCCATCAGATTATCAGTAATGGTAATAGTCGCAGTCCCTTCTCCTGTTTTATCCATTAAAATCTGATACACAACTGCTAAATCTTCCAACTTGGAGTACGGTTTATCCTGAAGGAACTGCTGATTTGCTTCCTCATTGATCAGCTTGCATATGATTTTGTCATTAATTTTGTCAAAATCGGTAACTGCAGATACATCTATATCGTGGTCAATATAATGTGACTGATACACACTTGCAATCTGATCTAATACATCATCCAATTCAGCTCCATCCTGTATCTGCTCAAAATATGGATTCAGATAAATGGTAGGTGCAATATTACTTTCTTCTGTTCTTACCATCAGACCGTCCAGAACACAGTCATTATTCTTTACAATCTGATTGACCTCAACTGCAGCATCTGCAAACTTTTCAGGAAGGAAATCCTGTATCTGTTCTTTTACCTGTTCTACAAAATCTCTGTATTCCATTACTTTTTCTCTCCCTTCTTGGTGTCATTCTGTGATTTCTCTGTCAGCTTTGATACTGTGACACCATACATTTGGTACCTCTTCATCATGTTTCTCTGACTTGTTACATTGATTTCTTTTTCTAACTGCTTCATTCTGGCTTTCCTCCCTATTCTGCTTTTCTTCCAAATGAAAACGTATCTTCTTTTTCCTTTTTCGGGGCAAATCTGCCTTTGACTTCCAAAAGCTTTTTTTCCATAATGGAGAACATGGCTTCCACCTGCTCCTGTGTGTACTCGTAATTGGTGCGGTTGGAAAGGTTCTCAAGCCTGCCGATTGCATCAATGACCTTGTTCACACGATACTCCCCAAGACGGACAAACTTGTCCGCCTTGCTCTCATTGTCCTGTACTTTCTTTGTTTCTTCTGCTCCCATTGTTACATCCTCCTTTTATTTTTTCTTTCCTGTGAATTTCTTATTGGGAAACTCCATGACAAACTTAAACTGCACTCCGGACTTTTCTTCTCCGTCCTTTGTGTAGTGGTATTCTTCCGTACCGCTCGGAATGATATAGGCATCGTATTTCTTGCCCGCCTTGCTTGTAAGCCCCTTTAACAGCGTCTTTTTCCCGGTAAGCAGGCTTTCCACCTGTTCATCTGACAGGGCAACACCCATGATCCGGCTTACATTCATGCCGCACTTATTCTTGCAGAAAGCTCCGTATTTTCCCTTTACTACCTCTCCGCCACAGTTCGGGCATTTACCAAGTACCTTCTGCTCCTGTGCAAACATCTTTTTCTGCTCGTCACTGACTTCGTGGTAGGTGTGGATTAAGTCAGATACCATTGTTTCAATATCTGCCATAAAGTCCTCACGCTCCATCTCTTCCTTTGCAACAAGGGTAAGGGCATTTTCCCAGTCAGCGGTAAGTTTCGGGGACTTCACCACATCGGGAAGCACCGTAATCAGCTTCATTCCGTCCTCTGTGGGGATCATCTGCTTTTTCTCACGCTTCACGAAACCGTCCTTGACTAACTTCTCGATAATGTCTGCTCTGGTGGCAGGTGTGCCAAGTCCCTTACGCTCCACATCGTCACTCATGTCCTCGTTTCCGGCTCGCTCCATTGCAGACAGAAGGGAATCTTCCATATAGTGCTTCGGCGGTGTGGTGTAATGCTCGCTGATCTTCGTCTGTACCCCGTCAAAGGTCTGCCCCTCGGAAAGCTCTGGCAGCTTCTTATCCTCCTGCTCTTTATCTTCCGTTGTCTTAAAAGAACGCTTAAAGGCATCTTCAAAATCTTTCCACCCGTTTTTTAAGACCGACTTGCCAGAAGTTGTAAAGGTGTAAACGCCACAGGAAAGCTCTGCCTTGACCGTTTCATAAAGATGTTTCTCCCCCGTAGCACACAGCAGTCTGTTGGCCACAAGGGATAAAATCTTTCGCTCCGTTTCCGGCAGGGTTGCAAGGTCAGCTTTTTCAATCTCCATTGTGGGGATAATCGCATGGTGGTCTGTAACCTTTTTGCTGTTTAACACACGCATAATATCCGGATTGAACATCCTATTTTCCTCAAAAAGAATGGAACTGAAAATTGCTTCGATTACATTTCCGGCAGTCTGCTCCATATCGTCAGACAAATACTGGCTGTCCGTTCTCGGATAGGTACACAGCTTTTTTTCATAAAGGCTCTGGGTGTACTCCAAGGTCTGCTTTGCAGTAAAACCGAATAGGCGGTTTGCATCCCTCTGAAGTGTGGTAAGGTCATAGAGTTTCGGCGGTGCTACTGCTTTTTCTTCCTTTGCCACAGACGTAACAAGAGCCTGTCCGTTCAGACAAGCTCCTGCAACATTTTCTGCTTCTGTTTTATTGTCAATCCTCTCTGTGGCTGCATCCACGCCGCCACAGAGGATATGAGCCATAAAATACTGCTCTTTCTTGAAATTCATAATCTTTGCTTCACGCTCCACAAGCATTGCAAGGGTAGGTGTCTGTACCCTGCCCACCTTTAACACCTTGCCGCCATATAAAACGGTAAAAAGCCTTGTACCGTTGATACCCACAAGCCAGTCCGCTTCTTGTCTGCAAAGTGCGGAATGGTATAAATGATCATAGTCACTTCCCGGCTTCAAATTCTCAAATCCTTCCCTTATGGCACTTTCCTCCATAGATGAAATCCATAAGCGTTTCATGGGCTTTTTGCAGGAAGCCATGTTGTAGACCAGACGGAAGATAAGCTCTCCTTCCCGTCCGGCATCGGTGGCACACACTACCTCGTCCACTCTGCTGTCATGCAAAAGACCATAGAGCACATTATACTGCTCTTTGGTATCCTCCTTGATCTCATACTGCCAATGCTCCGGGTTGACCGGAAGGCTCTCGTAAGTCCATTTCTTCCACTGTTCTCCATAGCTTTCTGGTTCTGCAAGCTCGATTAAATGTCCCACGCACCAGCTTACAAGATAACCGCCGCCCTCAAAATATCCGTCCTGTCTGTCTAAGGCTCCCAATACATCTGCTATGCTTTTCGCCACACTCGGCTTTTCTGCGATTACTAACTGCATTTATTCGTCCTCCTCATCGTCTTTTTCAAAGAAATCGTCCTCTGTGTCCTCGGTTTCGTCCTCCTCTTCCAAGACTTCTTCTTCCTCGTCCTCCTCATCATCTTCATCAATAAACTGCTCTTTCTTTTTCTTGACTACCTTGAAATAGTAGCCTGCGCCGATGCCAATGACTGCAATGATGCCAAGCACGATATAGGTTCCCATCGGATTATCGGGCTGTGCGGGCTGTTCTTCCGGTTCCTCGGTACTTTCTTCCGTACTTTCCTCGCCATCCTCCGGCAATTCTTCTGTTTCTTCAGTACCCGTTTCTGCGTTATTGTTCGGCAGTGCGCCGTCACTTACCGGAATTGCAGACTCCAGTGCTGCGGAATTTTTCGGAAGCGTTTCGCTGTTTTCCGTTGTTGTATTTAATAAATCATTTTCGCTGATCTCTGTCAGGAAGTAGACCATTTCCTCATCCCCGTCCCTGTCGATAATCAGATAAAACACCTTATCACTTGCAGTCTGAATGGTGTAAAGCTCTTTCCCTTTCTCCGACTGTTCTGCATTATTTTCTGCCTGCTCCGAAGCATCTGCTTCCTGCATGGCAGCTTTTTTCTGTTCTGCAGGACTGGTTTCCGATGTGGTATTGCCCTCACTGTCCGTTTTCGTATGCTCCGTTACCTGTCCGGTTGCTGAGGAAGGCTTGGTTGCTTCTGCACTGACCGGGAGCTGCTTAGCCGGATTGCTTTCGTTACTGTCCTCCGCTCCCGGATCGGTGTAATACGGATTGGCTGTCTTATAGACCTCTGACATATTTCCGGCATTATCCATTGCGGAAATGGTAAAATACTGATACCCTGCATCAAACTGTTGCAGACGGATATTCAAAACGCCATTCGTCAGCTCGGTAAATTCATAACCATTCACATAGACTGCCTTGATACCGGAATCCGTATCGTGTGCTTGTACGCTTAACAGACCATCGCTGACCGCCGCATTTAAGGTTGGCTTGGTAAAATCAAAGCACTTGATGTAACGGTTTTTCTCATAGGTATTGCCCTTCTGGTCTGTCACAAGCACATAGACGGTGCAGTTTTCCGAAATCTCCACATACATATCCTCTGTGATGTCCGTCCAGCTTCCGTTCTGTGCAACTTTCGCCTGTACGCTTTTTACGGTAAAGTTGCCGGACTTTGCCACATCTTCAACTAAGATATGTACCTTTGTGGTATCATTGTGCCACCCTGTCGGTGTATTGATTGTGATTTTCACGTTGGGATTCACATACTCACAAAGACTGTAATCCTCTTTGCAGACCTCACATTCCTTATCCACCGAATACTGTGAGCATTTTTCCTTACAGGTACATTCCGGTGCAGGAATGTCATTGCCGGACACCGTTGAGCTTTCCTGTTCACTTTCTTCTTCTGTTCCCGTAAACGATGTTTCTGTTTCACTCTCATTTTCTGCTGTGTCCGTATCCTGTGCCTGTACCAATACGGTATTGCCTCTGTTTGCCATAAATGCCCCAATCGGCATACAGAACAATACTGCCGATAAGATAAGGGACATGATCACCTTAACTGATAACTTTTTCTTCATTTCCTGTTCTCTCCTTTTCTTTTTGTGCTAATAACTGCAAAATCTCGTCCTCGCTGAATTTGATAAGTAATTGCAGCTTCTCGGACGAGATTTTATGCTTTTCGATAATATCCAGTTTTTCGGCTCTTTCCGCCATACGTTTTTCTTCTTCCATGTTCTTTAACTTTGCCTGTATGGTGGCGAGCTGTTCTTTTGTCTTTGTGATTTCCTTTTCTATTCTCTGACTTTTTGTCATAATATCTCACTTCCTCTAATTCAATCTTCCAAAACTGTAAAAGTGGCTCTGCCAGTACGGAGTGTTAATGGAAGCATATTTGATTGGATCGCCACAGTGTATCATTACCCCGTTGCCGCAGTAGATGCCTACATGACTGACTGCACCTGCTGAATTATAGGTGCCTGTGAAAAAGATAATGTCTCCCGCTTTCGCTTCGCTTGCCGATCCGGGAGTACACTGGTCATAAATGCCCTGTGCGGTTGTTCGTGGCAGATTGTGTACGCCGCTGTTGGTAAATACCCAGCACACAAAACCGGAACAGTCAAAACTTGTGGACGGGGACGAACCGCCCCATACATACGGATAGCCTAAATACTTGGCTGCTTCCTCCATAAGTGCCTGTACGGTTGCATCATCATAGGAATCCGGTGGTATGGCATTTCCCGGCGCACCGCCGCCACCTCCCGGACTTTCCCCGTAAAGCGTTCCCTCGCCTACATCAAAGTAAAATAACGGATTATAATATTCTCCGTTATATAAACACTCGATATGCAGATGGCTTCCGGTACTGCTTCCGGTGTTTCCCGTGGTTCCGATTACCGTCCCTTTGGTTATGCTCTGCCCTGCACTGACACTCAGGCTGTCCATGTGGGCATATTTTGTGGTGTAACCGTCTTTTTCGATGACCACATAATTCCCGTAATAGCTGTCATAAGCTGCTGTCGTAACCGTCCCGTCATGGGCTGCATAAACGGTTGTGCCTGTGGGCACCGCTATATCCACACCCCTGTGCAGTTCCTCATTTCCTGTATTCGGGTTCTTGCGGTATCCGTAATAGCTTGAAATATAGTTATACCAATACAGATCAAGCGGAGAAGCAAACTGCTGTAAAAGCCCGCCTGTTTCTGCATACATGGCAAAAATCTCTGTCTGCTCCGCATCCATCTTTCCGGCAACAATGGTTTCCAAAGGTTTGACCGTAAGCACTACCCTTAATATGCTGACTTCGTATTCCTCCTCTTCCTCGTATTCGTATTCTTCCTCTGTCTCCTCTCCTGTTACCGGATCAGTGACAGTGCGTGTGCCTGTCTTGATTACTGCCCTTGTCCTTGTTTCCGTATCCGGTGTAAGAGTCAGCGTATACATCTCATCAAAAAGAGCCTGTACTTCGCTTTCCACCTCACTTGCGGTAAACTCCGTATGGACAGCCGATAAATACCCAATCAGCGTAAACGGATTGTGTCCGATTTCCCCAAGATTATAGGAATACTCATCATATCCCGGATAATCGGTTTCAATGTTGTCAATCTCATTCTGAAGGTCAAGCTCCAGTCTGGTAAACTGCAAGTCTGTCGCATCAATCTCTGTCGGTTCGCTCAAATAGCTTGCCGCAAGCACCGTAGACTGAGTATCTGCAAACATCGCCCCACAGGACGATACCGAGATCATGATCATAATAAGAAGCACCGCCATGATGCCAACCGTTATGAGAACGCTCGCATTTTTGCTTGCAATCTCCTGTAACTTCTTTGCTATGGCTGTTGCAGTATTGGCAGTCTTTGACACTGCTTCCTGTGCCGCTTTTGTGGCAACTCCCTTCTGTCTTGCTTTCATGTACTCCCGCTTGGTGCGCTGTTTCTGTAAACGCTTCTGCAATGCCTTTTTCTGCATCTGCGGGTTTTCCTCTAAGAACTTCTGGTACTGGAAGTTGACCTCTTTCTGAAACTGCTTTTTTTCCAGCTTCGCTATCTTCGCCCGCTGTCTTGCTTCCTTTCCCTTATAGTGCTTTTTTACAAAGCCAATCAGTTCCTCAGCCTTCTGCTCCGTCTTATGGGCACCTTCCACAGCAGAATTTTCCTTTTCGTTCTCCGCAATCTTGCCATGTACGAAATTTCTGCTTTCAGTCTGCATTCGCCGCATCGTAGTCTTGGAAAGGCTCTCCTGCTTAAAAGGCTTCTCCTTATCCAGCGGAACAACCACATATTTCCCTTTGCCCGTTTCCTCGTCAAAAACTCTCTGCAAGGTATATTCCCGCTTCTTTGGAAGTTTTCCTCTAGCCTTTTTGACCTTCTCTGCGGCTTTCTGCACCTGTTTCTGTTTCTTTTTTAATTTCTCGCTTCCGGTAAACTCCGATGCACGATCCTCCGTAAAGACCTTTCCGGCATCTTCCGTAAAAACGGTATCTTTGGCTTTTTCCCTGTGTTTATGCTCTTGCTGCACACGCTTTTTGTGGTATTTGCCCTTTTCCTGTGACTGCCTGTAAGTGTCCCTGCGGTGGTAATCCTCTTTTTCTTCCTGCCTTTTCCCGTTTTCCTCCGTCTGACCGGAATTATCCTGTCCTGAAAACGTGTTCTCGCCTTTGGTAAATGCCGCCTTTTCCTCCTGTCCCTTATCGGCACTGGACTTCTGGACATTTTGTCCAAAAGTTTCCCCATACTCTTTTTTCGTATGGCTTTTCGATGTGCCGGGCTTTTGTGAAACTCTAGTTTTCTCCTGAAATACATCGGAAGCTCTCGGCTGAAAATCTGAGCCGCCGCTTTTTTGAAAGTCTGGATTGCCTTCCTTTTGAAATTCTTTTACAGCCTTTTTATGGGAAGCGGCACTTTTTTCTGTCTTTTTATCTGCCATTAACTCGCCTCATCTTTCTTAACTGCTTCCTCCGGCTTGGTGTTCATAATCGCATAGGTTTTGGTGTTTGTCGGATACTTGTCAACAAACGGAATAACCACGTTGTCAAACAGTATCAGACCAGAACCCGGCTCGGAATTGGTTACATGGGAAAGCTGCTTTTCAGAAAGCCCTAACTTGTCTGCAAGTATCGCCTGATCCTTTGCTTTCTGGTTTAACAGATACACAAAGTCACTGTTACCCAAGATACCCTCGATTTCCTCTGAACGTAAGAAGTCACCCACGTTCTGGGTAAGCCCTGTCGGGATACCTCCCCACTTTCTGAAACGCTTCCAGATTTCCACAGAGTAAATGGCGGTCTGCTTTTCCTTTAACAGAAGGTGGAACTCATCACAGTAATAACGGGTGGCAATCTTACGCTCCCTGTTCTGCGACACCCTGTTCCATACGGCGTCCTGAACGATTAGCATACCAAGCTCCTTTAACTGTTTTCCCAAGTCCCTGATGTCAAAACAGATGATACGGTTCTGTGAGTCCACGTTGGTACGGTGGTAAAATAATTCTGCGAACCGCTTACATACAACACAAGGCTGTTGGCAATTCTGACCGCCTTTGCCTTTGCTTCCTTTGCAAGCTCCTTTTCCACGTTTTTCGGCTCATATTTTAAGAGTGCATTGTATAAGTCCTCAAGAATAGGCATATTCTCCGGCACAGGATTTTCAAAATAGGTATCATAGATATGACGGATACATTCGTCAATGATACCCTTCTCATCATTCTCCAGACCATCCTTTCCTCCGGCAATCAGATCACACAGGGTAATGAGAAAGTCACTCTTTAATTTCAGAGCTTCCTTGTCCCCTTTGTGGGATAACTGAATATCCATCGGGTTTAAATAATCTTTGGAGTCGGTGGCAAGCCTTATGACCTGTCCCTTTAATGCCTGTACCAATGGGAAATACTCTCCCTCCGGATCACAAATAATAATGTCATCCTTTGTCATAAGGAAACAGGATAAAATCTCCCGCTTTGCGCTGAAGGATTTACCGGAACCCGGTGTTCCAAGTATCACGCCGTTTGGTGTACGGAGCCTTTTGCGGTCTGCCATAATCATGTTGTTTGAAAGGGCATTTAACCCGTAATAAATTGCCGGAGCAGGCATAAATAACTCCTGTGTACAGAATGGAACAAGGATAGCAGTGCTTTTGGTTGTCAGCACTCTCTCAATTCCGGTATCGTTGCAGCCAATCGGTGCAGATGCCATAAGCCCCTGCTCCTGTAAATACTGCAAGCATCGTAAGTTGCAGTTTGCCTGCTGAATAATGCCGGACACCCTCTGCGTGATGTTCTCAAGCTCCCTTTTTGTCTTTCCGTAACAGGTAATCAGGAAAGTCATTTTAACAATCTTCTGATTACTCGTATTCAGATCGTCTAAAAGCTCTAAGGTGTCCTTTTCATAAGTGATGATGTCCGTAGGCAGAATGTCCATATCGTAGCCGCTGCGGACAGCCTTTTTCTGCTCCTCAATCTTCATCTTCTGAATGTTCGTCAAAGCTTCCTTTAACATCTTGATTGCCTTTACCGGGTCCATCGTCTGCATGTGCATGGTAATGGTAAGGTTATCATCAATGTCAAGGAGCTTCTTTAACAGCTCGTCATTAAATCTCGGTGCGATAATATCCAGATAGTGAACACTTCCGTACATACTGCCGGACTTAAATCTGCTCGGATACCTAAAGTCAAATCCCGGCGATGCAATATAGTCCTTGACGGACTTGCCGGACTCTGACAGTTCCTTAAATGAAAAACGGAAAGGCTCCATCGTTCCCTGATTAAAATACTCATGCAGGATACGAAGTCTTTCCTTTCCGTCAAGTGACCGGGCATTTGTGCCGATGTTATTTAAGTTTCTGATAACATCTTTCTCAATATTATTCAGTTTGTTTTTAGCTTCCTTGTATCCGGTGCTTTCCACACCAAAAATGAGATACTTTGACTTGATGATACCGTTGTTTCCCTTTGCCGACTGATGCTTCAGCATTTGTGTGTATTCCTCACGAATATCGTCAAAATCATCATCCTGCAAAGGTATGTCAAACTGCTCCGCAAGTGCCTGTTCATTGACCTGCCTGTTGAATAAGAACAGTTCAAACTTAATGGACGGATCAAAGTAATTGATGAGCTTGCTGTACTCCTCTAAAATATCTCCATGGTCTTCTACTTCCAGAAGGTCATAGTTGATGTCGTAAAACTCCACCATCTTCGTGTAAAAATTATGTGTTACCTGACAGATACCATCACGAAACATCTTTTTGAAGGTAATGGTTTTCTGTGCAGTATCCGGCTTTGCCTGTTCCTTCCCGTTTTCGGCAAGGATACGTCTAAGCTCCACTAACCGCTTCTTTTCCGAAAATGTAAGTCCGGTTTTATTTGCCGCCTGCTTATTTTCCGTCATTCTGCGGTTTCTGGCTTGCGCCTTTTGCTGAGGATTTTTTGAAAGCCTTTTCTTCAAGGTAGCGCACCTCCTTCTTTATTTTTTCTCTTTCCTCCAACTGCTCGTAGAGGTTTTCCGATTTATAAGGACGTATCCCCGGTGTAAGTATCTTCTGCCGTATCATAAAGTACAGAAGTTTTTCTGCCGGAAACCCGTCCCTTTCATACATTGCCAAAAAGAAAAATGGCAGCATCACTCCCACCATGATCAGGGCTGCCGCCTGTGTTCCTAAAACTCCCTTTGTAAGAAAATACAAAGGAACTCCGGTAATGGCAGCTCCGCTAAAACAGATGATCTGTCTTTTGGTAAGATTTAATGCTACTTTCGTTTTGATGCCACTCAGGTCTTTTGGCACTGGTACTGATATTGCCATAGTCTGCTCCTTTCGTGTGCATACCCATATATGGGCAACGCCCACCATGAATTAGTGAGCGTTAAAGATTGATTTTGATAAGGAACCTGTCTTGAATAAGCTGAAGCATAAGATTACGGTATAGGCTGCCACAGACCATAAGGCGCTGTGAAGGTTACTTGCTACTGCCACGCTTGCCACAAGCACAGCATAGATTGCCACACATACCATAATGAAAAATCCCTGAAATGCTAAAGCGATAAGTCCCTTTAGATAGTTGGTTCCGACTGTTCCCCATTCCCTGTTGGTTACGGTTGCCGCCGGAATTGGTGCTACTGATACATAAAGGTATATTTCAATCATACGTCCGTATAAAATGACGGTGATAAGGACGGACATGATTTTCATACAACAGGCGAGGGTGTGAATAAAAGTCTGTAAATAGGTCTTCTATGATGTCTGCATTGATAT
>CALELM010000028.1 GCA_937902665.1 uncultured Selenomonadaceae bacterium | reverse complement strand
GGCTTCCCCCACTTACAGCAAGCTGTTGAAGAAGGGGACATCTTAGCTTCGTTATTCCTCAGAGAATTCCACGACTGCCTTCATGCCAGGCTTTATTCCGGCAACCATATCGGTTGGAAGGGATACCTTTACTATTTTTTTCCCATCTGCAGAAGCCGTCGGTGCACCTCCATCGGTATTTTCCGTATTGTCTGTTCCGTTGGCGGATTCTGCCTCGGTTTCTTTTTCCAGAACTGTTCCCTGCAATTTCTTGCCATCTACCTGATAAGAAACAAACTGTCCCAAGCGAATCTTTTCCAATTGATGCGGCGCAACCCTTGCTTCTACCCAAATATTGCCTGCATCGCCAATATTTACGACAGTCTGCCCCGCCTTTACCTCAGCATTCTCCTGAAGGTCGGTATAGTAAACCGTACCGGAAACAGGCGCAATCAGCTCCGTAGCCTGCGAATCCTTTTTTGCGTTTTCCAGTGCCGCCTCTGCCTGATGAACCTGAACCTCTGCACTCTTTATCATTTCAGGACTGCTTCTCTGCACCATAGTCTGATAGGACACGCTTGACGATGCCGCAGCAGCTGCCGCCTGAGCCTCCGCATATTCTGCCGCTGCTTGGTCTCGCTTGACAGCACTGATTGCTCCCATCTCATACAATTCGTTCATGCGCTGCATGCGGGCAGCCGCCTGTGCTAATGCCGCCTGCGAAGCAGCATTTGCACCGGCATTGGAAGCCGGTACTGGAACCGTGATGGTCTGCCCTTGCTGGATCTGTTCTAAATTCTGCTTGGCAAGGTTCAAATTCTGCTCCAGCTGCTGAATCTGTTCCTCTGTAACATTGACGCTGACCTTTGCAATGACATCGCCTGCCTCCACATGATCCCCGTCATTTACCAGCATTTCCGTAATCTTCCCATTTGCACGAGCCTTGACTCCCACCATTGTGCTAGTCACCTGCGCATCCCTTACCTGAAAGGAAGCATGCCCATGATAATACAGCCATACGCCGCCTGCGCAAATCAGGGCAACAGCCAACATTCCCAAAAGCCCAAAACGAACAAAATACTTTACCTTCTCACTGATATCATTTTCCAAGAGTTCTCCCCCCACAAACAGGAACAAAGGGCTGCCGCTCTGCGACAGCCCATCCTGCGATCAAAAACTAATCAGCCAAGCTGAGAACGAACCATTTCCTCTGCCTTGGCAAAGGCAGCCTCGATATTTTCCGGCTTTTTGCCTCCTGCCTGCGCCATATCCGGGCGACCGCCGCCGCCGCCGCCAACTAACTTAGCGGCTTCCTTGATAATCTTGCCGGCATGGATTCCTCTTGCTACAGCATTCTTGTCCGCCTTGACAACCAAATTTACCTTATCCTGATTCACGGCAGCAAGAACCACGACACAGTTCTGCACCTTCTCCATAACAACATCTGCAAGATTGCGCAGAGCATCCATGGATTCTGCCTCAGCGCCACCCGAAACATAATTGATTCCATTGATTTCCTCAACACCCATCAAAAGCTTCTGTGCATCTGCCTTCTCACGAACTGCCCTGAATTCATCTACCTGCTTTTGCATTTCCTTTTGCGCTTCCAGCATCTTTTCGGCCTGTACTGCAACATCCTCTGGACGAGTCTTGAGAAGCGCTGCCGTCTGCTCCAAAAGCTGGCGTTCATGCCTCACCTGCTCCAAGGCAGCCTTGCCGGTAATTGCCTCGATACGGCGAACACCTGACGCAACGCCTGTTTCGCTGACGATACGGAAGAGCCCAATCTGCCCCACATTCTTTACATGCGAGCCTCCGCAAAGCTCCATGCTGAATCCCGGCACCTTGACCACCCGCACGATATTTCCATACTTCTCGCCGAACAATGCCATGGCTCCCATTTTCTTTGCCTCGTCAATGTTCATGTGCGAAATCTCAACATCTGTCCCCTTCAGGATTTCTGCATTGACCAATTCTTCCACATCAGCAAGCTGCTGCGCACTGACCGGCTCGAAATTCGTGAAGTCAAAACGCAATCTCTCCGGCGATACGGAGGAACCTGCCTGATTGACTTGATTGCCGACAACCTTCTTGAGTGCCGCCTGCAACAAATGCGTTGCCGTATGATTGCGGGCAGAAGAAAGCTTTCTTTCATGATTGAGTTCAATCTTGACCGTGTCGCCTTTTTTCAGCATGCCCTCCTCCACATAGGAGAGGTGATATACTGTTCCATCCGGTAGCTTCTTGGCATTTTTCGCCTGAATACGGCCAAGCTCACTCAGCAAAAGACCTTCATCGCCGACCTGTCCGCCGCCTTCTGCATAAAACGGTGTCACGTCCAAAATAATTCCAGCCTCTTCCCCATCATGCAATTCATCAACAAGCGTCCCGTCCTTCCAAATAGCGACAACTGTTGCTTCCGTTGCCTCACTGTCCACACGAAGGCTGGAGGTATCAATGGAGCTGAGATCCGGGACAGCGACCCGCTCATTTTCCGCACGAGCATTGCGGGCGCGCTCACGCTGCTCGTTCATTGCCTTGTCGAAGCCTTCCTTGTCCAGCTTCAATCCATTTTCTGCCAAAATTTCCTCTGTCAATTCCCAAGGGAACCCAAAGGTATCATACAAACGGAATCCAATGTCCCCAGAAAGCTCCTGCTTGCCTGCTTCCTTGACTTCTGCAATATGACCTTCCAAAAGCTCCATGCCCTGCGCCAAAGTTGCCGCAAAGCGATCCTCTTCCAAGGAAATGACCTTCTTGATGTAATCCTGCTTGTTGACAAGCTCCTGAAAATCGGCCGCTCCTCCATAAATCTTGATAACCGCATCAACTGCGCCAACCAAAAACTTGTCCGTAATTCCCAGCATACGTCCATGACGGATCGCACGACGAAGGATACGGCGAAGCACATAGCCACGTCCCTCATTGGACGGAAGAATCCCATCCATAATCATAATTGCCATGCTGCGTGCATGGTCGGCGATTACTTTCAAGGATACATCCTTCTCCTCATTTTCTCCATACGTCACCCCAGAAGCCTTGGCAGCGTATTCGATAATTGGGAACAGCAAATCTGTCTCAAAATTCGTGCGCTTGTTCTGGACAACCGAAGCCAAGCGTTCCAACCCGCAGCCCGTATCAATATTCTTGTGCGCAAGAGGCAGATACTCCCCATCCTCCTGCTTGTCATACTGCGTAAACACAAGATTCCATATCTCAAGGAAGCGATCGCAATCGCAGCCAACGGCGCAATCCGGCGAACCGCAACCACGCTCCTCGCCAAGGTCAATATAGATCTCAGAATCCGGACCGCACGGGCCTGGGCCAATCTCCCAAAAATTATCTTCCATTCTGACGATGTGATCCTGCGGAAAGCCCGGCTGCTGCTTCCAAATCGCCACAGCCTCCTCATCCTTCGGATAAACGGACACCCAAAGCTTGTCCTTTGGAAGCTCCACAACTTCCGTCAGGAACTCCCATGCCCAAGGAATTGCCTCCTCCTTGAAATAATCCCCAAAGGAAAAGTTCCCCAGCATCTCGAAATAGGTTTGGTGACGAGCCGTGCGTCCTACATTTTCAATATCGCCCGTGCGAACACAGCGCTGGCTTGTCGTGACACGAGTACGAGGGGGCTTCATCTTGCCTGTGAAAAACGGCTTCAGCGGTGCCATGCCTGCACCGATCAACAAAAGTGTCGGATCATCCTGCGGAATCAAAGAAAAGCTAGGCATCCGCAAATGCCCCTTTTTCTCTGCAAAAAACTGCAAATATGCTTCACGCAGTTCATTACCAGTCATATACTTCAAAATTCATCAACCTCCAAAAAGGTGTTTTCTCCTATATCTTTCATATTCTACAACATTTATCTGATAAAATGCAACCATTCCAAGGAACTGGCAGAAAAATACCTATTCGTTTGCGTTCAAATATCGTTTACTAAATCAGGCTTATTTGCCTGTTCACCACTTTATAGTAGCCATGTTCGATTTTCTCATTTCCTTCATGTGTCATAATTTCAGAATTTGAAAGGTTCTTTGACTTGATTACAAGTTTAATAATGCAATCAAAGCAATTAATAACATCGCTCTTGTTTATATCTGAAAGACAAATAAGCTGCACATTGAAATGCTTTGCAATATCAAACATTGGTTTAAGCAAATGCGCCGATGTAATCTTTCCAAACGGATTATCCAGAATAAGCACACTTTTTGCATTCTTGCTCACAATACCGACAGAGGATCTAGTATAGTTCATGAGCGTAAGCACTACGGAAAAGAACACTATAAATTTCTCTGCCCCAGAGCTTTGAATCAAAGTATCTTCCCATTTCTTATATCCTGAGTTTTTAGGAATCATATCAATTTTAAATACCTTTACCTGAACAGATTCTTGCTTGATGTATCGAAGAAGCAATCTTTGACTGCTTACAATCTTTTTTGCCCTTTTCTGAATTTCTTTATCTTCCGTTTCTGATTTTATGAGTGCCTTTATTTCATTGGCACCATTTTCGATTTCTGTTCTTATTGCTATACGAGAAGCTTCTTCTGATATTTCATTTTCTTCAGGAAGGTTAAGCTTTACCATTTGAGTCTGTGGTTTACCGGCAAAAATCTTCGCCTTGGAACTAGCTGCTATTGCCCTTAGATCCTGATACATCCTCTTTCCTTGATTCATGCAATGATTTACAATATCATTAAAATCATTTTCAATTTCTTGAAGATCGGTTTCAATCTGACGGTTAATCTTTTCGATGGATTGGATCATTGTTTCAAGGCTTTCACTTAGCGTAAACAGTCGATCACCTTTGATGCCCACATCCTCAAGCATATTGTTTACTGACTTCAATCTATTGACAATCTCTGAAATGGTAATATTTTGGTATTCATTTAGTGCCTCATAAATCTTATGGCTTAGTGTATCTTTCTTTCCTGTATAATCTGCCTTGTTTGCGGACATTGCTTTCCTGATGGTGTTCCACTGTTCCCCTGGCGAATCAGACAATTCCATTGCCTTCAGATTCTCCACAGTACCAAACTCTTCGAGGTAAACGTCCGCCTTGACGGATATGCTTTCTAGCGTTTGTCGTTCTTTTTCCAGTCTGCCCTTATGCTCACTGACAGACTTTATTTTTGCCTTCGCAACATTTCTTCTGTCTCTAAAATTCTCGCCAATCTCATTTCTTGGCAATGCAATACCGTCATAGTCCTCCAAAGTCGACTGTGCACTTCTCATTTTTTCACCGTTGGATATATATTCCTTATTGCATTTATCATAATTCTGTTGTTTTTCATCATATTTCTTTTGTGCAGTATCTTTTCGAGATCTAATATTCTCAAGTGCATCAAGAGAAAACAGAACTGCTTCATACTCGTTCGCTTCACAATCCTGATAGCCCGACAATTCTCTCTCGTTGCTCTCTTTATCCCCGATTGACTTCTTAAGATTTACCTTTAATTTTTCCAAGTCCCCAGACATATTTTTATATAGCGTTTGGTATTGCGAATAAAGCGACTCAAGTTCTCCCTCAATTAATTCTGCCTTCGCAGCATTTCTGACCTCTTCAAGTATTTTTCGTACATCCGATAGGGTATTGTCCGTAATATTGCTGGAATCACGCAGAGCATGGAGTGCTTCCTCTAAATTATTCAGGTGCTTTTCAGCCTTTTTAAAAGCTTGTTCTGTCTCCTGCTTGGATTTTAAAAAATGATAAACCTTGTTGCAAGCTTCTTTCTCATCATCAAGCATCCCACTCAATTCCGCAAAATTTTCAAGCCACTGATTGCCCTTTTGCAAATTCACGTTGAACTCAGCAAGTTGCCTTTTTGCATCTTCATATTGTGCCTGAACCTGTTTTTGCTCCTCTTCAAGTTTTTTTATTCCGGCATTCAGTCCACTTAATTCTTCCTCAAGAGCTTTCAGCAACTGCTCCTTATCTGATCTCCATGTTTCTTCATAGCCAAACTGTTCCATAAGCTTCTTTTCTTTTTCGCATTCTTTCAGATGCTGGCGAAAACGATCGATTTGCTGCTCACATTCAGCAATATTGCCCTTTATTCTTTCGCAATACCCTTTTCTGTCAGCAAAATACTCTCTATCCCAAGCAGCTAAGTATGCCATGCTTTCTGCATCGTTCTTTAAAAATCCTGCAACCTGCTCCATTGTTAGAAGCGGTACAATAGCGGGTAACCAGTCTATATTTCCTGCCGACGCAAATTCGTTAAGTTCATCCTCGGTATTGAATATAATTGCATATGCCAATTCCGGAAAATGATGAAGGATTTCACATGTCCGCTCAATAGACAGATTTCCTATGTCAACCTGACTGCAAACATATTCTTCCCCAGTTTGACATGATATGCCTGTAGACTCAATATATTCCATTATTTGAGGAAGTATATGTACATGCCCTCTTTGTGCAGCGGTTAATTTTTCTTTGAACGCTGTTTTCCTCTGCTCAAGTTTATTAATCTTGGCTTTGGACAAATCATATTCTTCCCAAATTGAATTGCGCAATAATCCTGAAAAAATGGAATCTGCATCAAGACTATATTTATCACAAAGTTTTTTCATCGAAGCATATAAAGAATGATAGCAGGCTATTTCAGTTGCTGTTTTTTCTTTTTTTGATTCTATATCCCTTGACGAAACCGTCAGTTGAGCTATTTCTCCTGGTATTTCACCTCGTCTTGCATCTAAAGCATTTATGGATAACCCCAACTGTTCTATCTTGGTTTCCAATTGTTGCTGTTTCTTTAGCTTTTCATGACGTACATCTTCCAATTCCTCCTCTTGATAAAACATATCCAGCTTTCTTCCCGCATCGATTCCAAGTCTTGAAATCAACCTATCCGTTGTTCTCTGTATTTCATAAAATTCAGCTTCCGCTCGTGCATGCTTCTCAGATGCTTCATCAAGGAGCCTTGTTAAATCTTCACATCTTTTCTTTCCCTCCTGAATTGCAGAGTTCTGGCTCTCTATACATGCCTTTTCTTCTGTTTGCTTGTTTTCCAAAGCAGAAGCTTTTGCATCTGCCTTAACAAATACAGAATACTTAAGTCGGGCAATTCTATCTGCATCTTCTGAATTATTTTCTTTTTCAGCAATGAGATTATTCAATTCCGCAATACTGCACTCAGCTTCTCTTATTCTTTTATAAAGCTTTGCGCACTGAAGAATATCTTCCTGGTGACTTAAGCTTTGAACTTCATTTTTGCATTCATCAAGCAAATTCTTTGCGTCCTCATAAAGCGCTTTAGATTGTTCATAATGGTCATTCGCAATATAATATGCCTTTGATTTTTCTTCGTATTCTATATGTTCAAGTAACTGAGCCTGTTCTTCCATAACCTGCATGAAAGCCTGTATTTCGGTATTGATTGCAGAAATACGCTTAGATAAGGCTGCCCTAAATCCGCTTGCTTCACTTATGTTATTGTTTAATGCATCATTCACGGAATACAGTTCTTCAGTAAGCACATTTAATTCCCCGAGTGTTACTAAAAGTCTTTTATTGGTATCTCTTTCCCGTATCACAGTTTCTTTTTCAGAAATCTTTTTTGAATAGCTGATCAGCATCGTTGCAAGAGAGTCATCTGCTCTCTTTCCTGCTGTGCTTTTCATCTTTTGCTCGATTGCCGGAATAAAGAATTTAGCAATCAATTTATCAGATGTTTTTGCTTCATCAAAATATTGATTTAATCCACCCTCGTCTTTGTTAAGCGTTTCAATGACTGTCTCCCATTCAGACCTTAATATACCATAATTGGATAGCTCCTCTGCCCACTTTACACTATCATCAGAAGAATAGTACTCAAGCACACCCTTGCTGGCTTTTGCTCTTTCCCTTACATAATCAAATGTTGCAGGAACATATCTTCCATTTTCATTTTTTGATAATTCCAGCGATGAAATGCTGTATGGCGAGTAACCTTCGTAAACTGTCTTGAATGTATAATACTTAATCGAATTACCTCTTTGATTGTCCTCTGAGGAATTACTGATACTTGCTGCTATAGCGATACCTGTCAATAATTTCTCTTTGCTTCCGTCAGTTGTCCATTCAATCACAATATAGGAATGATCTCCCTGGCGAGTAAAATAATCTTCAATGCGGCGTCCGCTTGCCATTGCCTTCGGATTCACTGGCTGCATCATCAATTGGGCAAGCACAGTCTTTCCTCCGCCGTTATTGAGATCAAATAGTGTATTTAACGCCTCTCCTGCGTTTGCAGACAAATCATAAAGCTCATCCGGAATAAAGCGGTTGCCGTTATTATAGAAAAAATTGGCAATTCTGATTTTATTTATCTGTGGCATCTTGTCCCTCCTCTATCCACTGATGGATCATCTGCACTCTGTCTTTTCGAAGAACATATGGCATAAGATCCTTCGTCTTTTTCGTTGGCTTTATTCTCCCATCTTCGTCAACAAATAAATCATCTTTGTCAAATTTTAGTAATATTTTATTTATTGCACCAAACCTGTCCTCAATTCTTCGGCTGGAAGGCTCTCCTTCTTTTTTACTAAGCCAATCATTTGCCAAAAGGAAAAAGTTGTCACTGTAATCGTCCGTTTTCACTTCTCCGTCGATACCCTTTTTTGCAACCTTTTCGCAGTGTTCGGTAAATTCTTTTATCAGTTCCTCTTTTGTGATAAAATCTCTAACTAAGGCATCTGCACCTGTACCTTTAAAGAAAGTAAACAATATGAAAATTGCAAGATAGTTTAATAAATATAGATCTCTCGATTTTACTTCATTGTTTGCTTTTATATCGGAACGATAGTCCACATTATTTTTTAAAAAGAGGTCATTATTCTGTGTAGGAACCATATAGATTCGGTTCTGTACCTGAATAATCTCAAAACCAAGTTCTCTGCCCATCTGGTCCAGTTCATCTCTGGCCTCCTCATCCTCAACACAATTCCATATAAGACTGTGCTCCGTTCTATCTAGCCAGCCTTTTTTCATGATTTCGTGATAGAGCTTAAGCGACTTATTATTCATCGTTCCACCTCAACCAAATAATTTGTCATTTTAATTGTTGTGCTAACATTACCATCATCTACAGTAAACTCAAAATCTGCATCTGCTGTACTGAAACGTATATTCTTCATATCTAAGTAATTTTTAGGAAGATTGACCAGTATCCACAGAATATTCAGTTCCCCTAACGGGTCCTTAACCAATAAATAATCCTTTGTACTTTTTAATTCCTCTATATCGATCTGTTTTTTTTGATACAAAGTAAGCAGTGTGTTAGGCAGCATCTTTTCTTCATTCCATCGTATTAAATCGTCCATGGATAATGATTTAACAAACTTCTTTATCTCAAAAGCATCATGTCCTTTTAGGTATTCAAAAAAAGCAGAACCTATTTCCATATAAATAGCATTTCTCTCTTTACTGCACTCAGATGCAGTTGCATCTTCGCCATCAATAAAGATTCCCGGTTCATCCTCAGAAGCATTTATTGTTCCATATGCGGCATAGAAGTTTTCAATGCTAAATTTTCTTTCCAAATCTGGTTTTGCAAGTGGCCACAGAAGAGTCATCACCGCATCTCCAAGTGTATCTCCCATTTTGCGCAGCTTCACCATGATATCCTGTTCAAAATCCAAACGTTCGTAATTTTTAATCATAAAACTGTCTCGCAACATTTGCTTATAAGATTCTGCTGCAGAATACCTTGTATTGATGAGAGCTCTCTGCTCAAAAATAGTAGTATCCAGATTACTGTTAATCTCATTAAGTGCCTGAAGATTCTTTCTGGATTCTTGCGTGTCAGCACCATTGTCTAAAGCATTCCTTACAGCATCTGCTTCTCTTCTTGCATTTAGCTGGATCTCTTCCAGTTCTTTCTGCTCATCTACAAGTAGATTTCGATACTTTCCAACGATTCTCTCATATTCATCCACTGTAATTTTTGATATATCTTCACGACAACGCAAAATGAAATCTTCCATGCTATGCTTCATGTCGCGAAGTCTTGCAACAAGCTCCTTGCTCTGCATAAGGGCCTCGGAATAATTCTTTCGTTTCATGTATTCCTGCATTTTGAAACGTGTAACGGAATAATCCAGTTCGGATTCTATTTCTTTGGATCTATACAAGAAATCAAATACATCATCCGTCAAAAAATAAGAACCCTTTTCCTCATTTATCAAACGAACAGGCATTTTCTTAAAAGCTTCTGAATCTGCAAAATAGGTGTTATATTCTATGAGTTTTCCGTTATTTTGCAGAATATTAACAACTATAAAACTTGCGAGTTTATCAGTTTCAATCTCATATTCTTCAGGAATAATCTGCACTATATTATCAAGAAATCTGGCGATATCTTTTAAAGTACAGGTCTGGACATCACCTAGTGTCCGTTCCTTTATGTATAAAAGCACTGCTGCTACTAAGTTGTTGATGATATCATAATCACCACCGAACATTTTCCTAATATCATCCGGATAACTTGTTACCGTAATGCTTCGGACGATATCGATAAACTTCATTCTGTTTTGAAAGCCTGCCAATATTTCCCTAATGTCGGAACGAAGCATCTAATCACCCCTCACTTAAAAATTTATATGAGATGATCTCCTGTGGTATCAGCTTATTTTCAGCCAATACTTTATTCAAGAAATTTATTTCATCTTTATCAAATCCATCAAACAAATCTTCAAATGACATCCCTTCTTTTTTTGATGAAGGACTGTCTTCCAAAGCAATATCCTTAGCTTTTTCAATCATTTTTTTATATCCAGGAAGGAATAAAGATATAGGAAGTGTGCCATTGACAGCTTTCGTTCTTCTGAAGATATCGAATCCTTCTCTGTCAATATCTCCCCAATATAAAAACTTCACATTAGGATTTCCCATGAATTTCACATATTCAGATAAAGCTCCCTGCTTCTGAGCGACCTTATTTCCATTACCATAAACTACACCATCCATCTTAGTACCGAACAAACTTCTATAGCCATCTTCAAACATGCATCGCCGAATGTTAAACCAAATATCTTTATTCTCACAAATAAGTAAAGTCAGTTGTTCTTTACGCACTGGAATATAATCATGAAAACAATACTCTGGCGTATCGTAAAAGAGAAGCTTGTCTTCTGTTATTTGAATATTTTTAAGTAAAGACTTTATTGAATTATCGTCCAGAACCTTTTCCTGCCCAAATATCTGATAGGATCTTTCTTTTCTTGAAACAAGGCATTCGTCATGCGCAATAAATAAAAACTTGCTTAATGCTTCCAAAATCACTTTGTTTTTTTGATAAGCTATAGGATGAGATGGCAGGTAGCCATTTTTCAAAAGCATGGGATGTAGTTTTTTTATATTTTCAAATATTTCTTCGTTGGGTTCGTTCTCAAGCAATATCCGATACTTTTTATATAATGGAAAAGACAAATTGCCATTTTTTCCAGAAGCCTTGACAGCTTTTATTACGCCATCTTTTGTCAAATGCTCGATTGTTTCAAATGCATTTTTTATATCTGCCAATGAAAATTTAAGTAAAGACGCTAGATCTTCTATCGCAATATTCTTTTTTCCATATTTCTTTAAGCACTCCCTGCAGTCCATTACGAATCTCCTTTACTTCAGCGCTGTCAAAATTAACATAAAGTGAGTAGAAGAAAAAACTGTCCCGTGGTATACTAGATACGCTATTGAAAGGTTTCTGACGCCTCGACTCGCTAGCTTTTCACTTAGCGTATCACGTCATCATAGCTATTTCAACTTTTTATTTGAGAATGATGTAATATAGAAAACCTACTCACAAGTAGGCAGAAGGTGAACATATGAGAAATATTTCAACTTTTATCCGCAGGCCGTTTCTCCGGCTATCTGCTTTGCAAAATTTCATTTTTCTGCTTTTTGCCACAGCCTTAGTCCTTATGCCTTTTTTTGCCCGCTCTGCCGAGGCAGAGGAAAAGGTCGTCCGTGTTGGCTGCTTTGACTATGGACAGGTGATGATAAACATCACTAACAACACAGTCAACCGATCTGGCTATACCTACGAATATCTGCAGGAAATTTCTGTCCATACCGGCTGGCATTACGAATATGTTCCCGGCACCTTTCAGGAGGTCATGGACAAGCTCTACCGCGGAGAAATCGACATCGTGCCGATGATTAGCTGCACCGAGGAACGCCAGCAGCACATTCTTTACCCCGACCAGCCACTGGGCATGGAATATTTTTTCATCGTCTCCACCCCCGACAGAAGCGATGAATTCCGTGATGCCGACCGCAGCCTGCAGGGCAAAAAAATCGGCGTGGATGCTGGCTATGCGGAAAATAAATTTTTGTACGACTATCTCAGGGAACACTCTGTCACTGCCGAGGTAATCAGCTATCCGACCACGACCGAAAAGTGTCAGGCTCTGCGCGACAAAAAGGTCGATGCGGTCCTCTACTCCGGCAACACCATGCCGCAGGATCTCATGATTATCCAAAGCATGGGTGCAATGCCCTGCTACATTGGAATCGCCCCAAACCGTCCGGATATTCTTTCCGAAATGAATGCGGCAATTATCTCCATTGACCTCAGCCGTCCGGGCTTCATCAGCTATCTTATGGGGAAGCATTTTTTCAACACTCCGATGAACCGCCAGCTCTCTCTCGCCGAAATTGACTGGCTGAAGCAGCATCCAGTCATCAAAATCGGCAGTCTCAGCGATAATTTTCCCTACAGCTACAGAGACAAGGACGGCACAGTCAAGGGTGTCAATATCGAAGCAGTCAGGCTCATGCTGGAACGGCTGAACATCTCCAATCAGGTGGAGTGGGTCTTGTTCTCTGACCAGCAACAAGCCAGAAAAGCCCTGCAAGACAAGACAGTCGACCTCATCTTCCCTGAGTACTACAATTATCAAGCTCCAGACGAGCATGATATACTGCTTTCCCAAAACATAACTAACCTGACCCTTGGAATCCTGTGCAAGGAGCCGCCAGATAAAAATGGCGCACATTCCATTGCCACTGCAGAACCGGCATTTACCTCGCAATATATCAATGCCAACTACCCAAATTCTGTCATTGTCCCTGCCAAGGGAATAGATGATTGTGTCGAAAAGGTTTACCGTGGCGAGGCAACGGCGGCCATCGCCCCACTCTCCATGCTTGAGCAAGCCATCAGCCAAACCGATGACAAAAGTGAATACAAAATCATCCCCCTGTCGACCAGCTTTGATGTTTGCTTTGCTGGGTTGCGCGACACAAATTTATTGCTGAAAATCATCAACCGGGGCATCCATTTTATCCACAAGGATGAAATGGATTATCTGACAATGCAGTTCATCCTGCAAAATCGCAAACCTCCTTCTTCCGCCGACTTTTTCCGCCAGCATCCGGAATACCCTGTCGCAGCAATCCTTCTCCTCAGCAGTCTCATCTTGACTGCCTATGCCCTAAGGCAGTCCAGCCGTTCGGAGAAGAAGCTGTCCCTCGCCAACGCCCAAATTCAGGATACTAACGCACATCTTGAGTCGCTCGTGGCGGAACGGACGGTGGCTCTGGAGAAGGCACTTTCGCAGGCAGAGAAGGCCAGCAAATCAAAAACCACCTTTCTCTTTAACATGTCCCATGATATCCGCACCCCAATGAATGCCATTCTCGGCTTCAACAAAATGGCAGAAAAGCATATCGATGACAAGGAGCAGGTTCTCGACTGCCTCGGCAAAGTCGAAAATGCCGGTCAGCACCTGCTCAGCCTTATCAACGATGTGCTGGAAATGGCTCGCATTGAAAACGGTCTGCTGGAAATTGAAGAAAAGCCGGTAAACCTGCTCAATGGCAAGGGAGCCACCGCCGCCATGGCAGATGCACTGGCTGAGGCAAAGCATATTACCTTCACCAAAAAATATCCGAGCCTCGACAAAGACCTGTACCTCTGGCTCGATACCGTGCGTATCGACCAAGTACTGCTGAATATCCTCTCCAATGCCATCAAATACACTCCTGACGGCGGCCACGTGGATTATACCGTTGAGCTGCTACCGGCGGATGACACCAACCATGTCCGCCTGCGGTTTACCGTCGCTGACAACGGCATCGGCATGAGCAAGGAATTTCTGGAAACCGTCTTTGACAGCTTCTCACGGGAGCGCAGTTCTACCGTCAGCGGCATTCAGGGCACGGGGCTGGGCATGGCAATCACCAAGCGCATACTCAATGCCATGCACGGCACCATAGAAGTCACCAGCGAGCTTGGCAAAGGAACGACCGTCCGCTTTGAGCTCACGCCACGCATTGTCTCGCAGGAAATGACAGGCAGCCTTTCTCCCACCGCCGCAACAGAGGATATTTCCTTCAAAAATCTTAGGGTTCTTCTGGTAGAGGACAACGAGCTCAACCGGGAAATCGCCAAAGAAATCCTGACCGACTTCGGCATCAGCGTTGACGAGGCTGAGGACGGCACCATCGCCGTTGACAAGCTTACCAAAGCCGCCCCGGGACAGTACGACATTGTCCTCATGGATATCCAAATGCCCATCATGGACGGCTACCGTGCCACTGCCGAGATTCGCCGTCTGCCCGACCCTGCCATCGCCAATATCCCGATCATCGCCATGACCGCCAACGCCTTTGCCGAGGACAAAATGAAGGCAATGGAGGCTGGCATGAACGACCACCTCGCCAAGCCAATCGACATTGCCAAGCTGAAGGAAGCCTTGGCAAAATATGCAAAGCAAACAAAGTGAATAAGCAAGAAAAAATCCCCCTGAGAGCCGACGGGCATATACCGTCGCTTTCGGGGGAATTTTGTTTTTCTTGAACGGCACATTTTATTTTGCCGACAAGAGATTCACAGATATTTTACTTTCAAGGCAAGTATGCGCCGCAAGGATTCGTCAATGCGTTCTTCTGTAATCGTACCATCTTCTACGGCTTCCACCACTTTATCAAAGGATTTCTTGATATCCAGCGGCATAAGCACGATATCAGCTCCTGCAAGGATTGCCTTCACCGTAGTATCACCATCATGATCAATATCCGATACGGCATTCATCAGCATGGAATCTGTTATGATAACGCCCTGATAGCCTAATTCTTTCCTCAATTTTTCGGTCAGCATCACTTCAGACAAAGTGGTTGGCTGCTGGGAAGGATCCACGTTGCTCACCGTGATATGCGAAGCCATAATCATATCTGTTTCCTTCGCTGTCTTTATAAAAGGAACAAGCTCCCCCGACAACAATTCTTCCCAAGTTTTTGTCTGCACAACAGCGCCCTTATGTGTATCATCTGTCGTATCGCCATGTCCCGGATAATGCTTCGTGCAGCCCATCACACCGGCAGAGTGCAAGCCCTTCAGCTCTTCCTTGACCATTGACGTAACCAGCTTAGGCGTATTGCCAAAGGAACGTTCCCCAATAACGATATTTTTAGGATTCGTATTGATATCCGCCACAGGAGCAAAATCCAGATTAAAGCCCAAATCCTTTAAATAGGTACCGATAATCTTTCCCGTTTTTTTCGCCTTGCGCGTGCTTTTTGTTGCACCTATTTCTGCCATGGGCGGAATGACAGGAGCGTTGAAACCCGTCTTTGGATCTTGTGCCAGCTTGCTAATCCAAGTCATATCTCCGCCTTCCTCATCAATCGCCATGAACAGCGGAATAGAACTGTTTTTTTGCAAGTCTGACAAAAAAGTCCTTGTCTGGGAAGCCGTTTCCAAATTACCGTTAAACAAAACGAAACCGCCAACAGGATACTCCTTTAAATCCTCAATGATTTCGCTGTTTATTTCTGTCAAGCAGGAGCTTGTCAAAAATTCCGGCTGTACGATAAAAAGCTGCCCCACCTTTTCCCGCAAAGTCATCTTATCCATCATCTGCTCAACTTTCATGGCTACTTTACGATCCTTTGCATCGGCATGGGCAGATGGAAAGCACACACAAAAAACAGAAAACAGAAGCGACATAAAAAGTACACCCTTAAAAAGAACATTTCGTATCATTCTTATTCCCCCTTAACAATCTGAAACATAAAAACTGTACCAGTCATTGCACAAAAAATCTTGCCTTTACTTCTGACACTGCCCCGCTTCCCTTCAAGCATTGCGCAAGCCCTGCTTCTCTCTGCTTTTGCAAAAATAATCATAGACGCAAACAAACACGCAAATAACAGCAAAAGGCAAAAGAGAACACAAAAGGCAGGACAAGGAAGGATACTGCTCAGAAAAAAACACATTTTCAAGCATGGATTGGTAAAAAGTTATATCACCGATTTGCACAGTATTGATAACAACCTCTACATTGCCTCCAACAAAATACGTCATCATAGAATGTGCGCCAAGAATAACAAAGAGCTTCAGGTAAGCAGGAACACTGCTACAGCCAGCCAAAAGCTTGTCCAGCACGGATAAAACAACCATGAACACCCCAGAAAGTATCAGCACATAAGACGCAGTCCATAAAGGCTTGGATATAATTACAAAGATACTTGCCAGCAATCCAAGCAGGAAACATGCACAGCCACCATAAACTAAAAGCAGCCTCCTTTCCTTCTTGAGCCACATGCCCGCTACCATGCCAAGCAACATAGAAGCAATCGCCGTGATATTGCCGTACATACCTTCGGGATCAAAATCCTTCTGGCAGTAATTATGATCACTTCCCTGCAAAAGCTGATCTGCCATCATACTGATATTGTTTGTTTGCGAAAAAGGTTCCGAAAAGGAATAAAGATAAAACCCTGCTGTGGTAAGGAATAAAACCATGCCCGCAGCCATAAGATTTTTTCTTTCTGTTTTCAGCCAGTGAAAAATCACGACACCAAAGAAATAAGCAAATCCTATCCTCTGCAACACGCCAAAAGGTCGAAAATACGTTGTCACTCCAAGGAAAAATTCATGAAGCGTATATTCCGGAACAACGAATAACGACCAAATAGCCCCAAGGTGATTATAGAGAATACCTGCCCCAAACAACAGCAAGAAACGCTTCCAAGCGTCACGAAACCAATGCTCACCAAAAATTTTTCGATCAGCATTTATAGCAACAGAAACACCTGCGATAAAAAGAAAACAAGGAAAAAAGATATCGGCTAATGTAAGTCCCGACCACTCCGAATGAAGGAAGGTCGGAAAGGAAAACGTTTCGCTTGGGTTTAGGTTCATCAGTGACATGCCTACAAGCGACATCCCCCTCATCACATCAACAGCGACATTTCTTTTTTTGCATACTGATTGACCGCTTTCCATAAACAATACTCCTGTTAAGATTTTATCCCATAATTGACAACTATCCTGAAATGCCAAATCACGAAAAAACAGCATAGCCGATACCCGACTATGCCAAAATTTTCAAAATGTCCACGCCCTGCAATATTGCACGGGATTATTTGACATCCTTTACCCACGGAATGTCAAATCCAGCTCCTTCACTCGCTGTTCCACTGCATATTGCGGCACACCAAACTGAGCACCCAATGTCTTGCAGACTACCACGGGATTCGGTAGTCCCTTCATGACCTTCTTGAACTTGTCAATAAAAAGACTCTCATCCATCAAAAGAGCGCCTGCCAAGCGAAATGCATCATCATCCGGATTGTCTAAATCCACAGAAATCAAATTGCGTTCATAGCGTTCCGGATTGTCCTTATGAAGGGCATACGTTGCAATCTGGTAAGCCAATGCAAACCTCTGCTCTTTCTCTGACTTGTTCGCATTCACGGAGATAACATTGCTCTCCTTGTTCATGCTCACATCCATCTCGTTCCCATGAATCAGAATCGTGGACAGCACACCATCCTGCAAATGAAGTGCAGGTACTGCCTTTAAACCCAAAACCCCCAAGATTTTCTGAACGGCTGGCTTGAAGCAGGGCTGGATTCCAGCCGCAACCAGCAAGCGCTCTGCCATATTCTGTAATTCAATATGAGATCTTGTCATAATATTCCTCTACTTTCTCTTGGACTCAAACCAAACACCTCAATCACATTTATTCTTATTCTACAAAAGTTTTCTTTTTCCTTCTTCTGCTTGACGTAAATTTTGCTGTTTTTTCAATCCAAAAACTATCCCACCTTGCAGTCATAATAGCCTTTGTTGAAATCTTCACACTATGGTATAATGTTTAGGCAAACAAAAAATAAGGAGGAATTTTTATGCGAAAGTACTCTGTCAGAATTTCCATTTGCCTGCTTTTATTGCTGACACTCTTTTCATCCTTGGCAGCAGCCAAGAACCTAGATGCCAAAAGAGCCGAGCTGGAACAAAAAGTGTCCACTACCTTAGACAAATTTTATGCCATCTATCCCGATGCAAGAACTGCAGTAGAAAACAATGTCGGCTATGCCGTGTTTGCTGGCACAAGCAGCCAGTTTGGCATTTTTGGCAGTTCCCACATGCGAGGAATGGCAATCAACAACCATACCGGAGAAAAAATCTACATGAAAGGCAGCGAAGCCCAAGTAGGATTTGGCATTGGCATCAAAGAATACTCCCTCGTATTTGTCTTCTGCTCACCGCAAGCGTGGGAAAACTTCGTCAGCAAGAAATGGTCCGTAGGCGGCACCGCAAATATTGATGCCAGCGATGGCGTAACGGGCAGCGGGCTGGACGGTGCCATGCGCGTAGACAACGATATTTATGTTTACCAGTTTACGACCAAGGGACTGGCTGCACAGGTTGGCATTACCGGCACCTACTATTCCAAAGATGACGATTATTACGAAAAGAAAAAATAATACCAAAGCCTCATAAAAAACGGGAAGGGTTGAGATTTCCTCATAACACCTTCCCGCTTTTTGTTTGCAAACCCTTGAACCAGCCCTGTTTTCCTAAGCACATCTTGCCTGCCATCATGCCCAAGCGATTCAAGATTCAACAAATCTTTGTTTTTCATTACTATTTTTTGTGTATATACTCAAATTTATGTACCGGATTTTGGTGAATTGTGAAATCATATGCAATCCTGTGTAACCACTTTTTTAACGTCTGCCATCGCAGACTCAAAAGACATCGCATCTTTAGTTGCATCAACAAACGGATCAGCTAGTTTTTTGCAACATTCTGAGCTTCTTGGAAAGAACTATAAGATGCCAAGACGTTTATTCCGGCATCCTTCACGCGGTTTTAGCTGCTTTTTTCTTTTCAGCTGCTTGGAGTTGATGTTCCATAGCCTTTGAAGTCTGTTGCATTTCCCTCCGCAACATTATTTCAGATTGAGCAAATGTCCGTGTTGAAAAACCTGCTTCATTAAGAACATTTCTTAAACGCTGAAGCTCTGCCATATTCTCAGCAAGGTTAGATTTTAGTGCTGCAGCTTTTGTCTTTGCATTTTCAAAATCATTTTTCAACGACTGTGCTGGAGCTTCAGTACTACGCAACTGAATAGCTAAAGACGCAACTTTTTCTTGTGCCTTAGAGAGTTCCTGTTCTACGTCATGCGTTGAATGTTTTAGCTTTGCAAATCTGTCAGCCACACTCTTGGTTTCGTACAGACCTTTGAGAGACTGTTTTAACTGCTGCTGCGCACTAGCAAAGTTTCTTGTCCCAGTTTGTGAGCCTATCATAACGGTATTCATACCTTGAATCTTTCTACTCGACACACCAGCTTCATCAGCAGCACGGCGCATAGATTCAGTGTATACACTATCTAATTTCCCCCTAAGATTTATGATTAATTCCATAACTCTGCCCACTACTCAATCCACCCCCATTCATGATATAATTTGTACATTAAGTTATCAAAAGGAGTTGATGAAAAAATGCTGTATAATGCAATCATTACCACACTCGTGTATATTATTTGCTTTTCTATATTCACCTACATCATAGCTTTCCGTATTATTTGGCCGTCTATATGTTTTACAGTATCAAATATTGTGATACCAGCCTTTCTCTGCGCTTACCCCTTTCTTTGTAAAGTTTTTTCCACTGCAGCAGCCATAGCCATAGCGCTCAAATATATCGCAATTGCTTATGGTAGGCAATTTCTAGGTATCGAAAAAGCAGATACTTACTTAGACATTAAAATACATCAAATAAAAAACAGCATGAAACAGCCCAGCAATTGATATTTCATTTCAACTTGGAAGCATCATTTTCCCGCTCTATCTCTTCATTGCATATTTCTATCCATAAAAAAATTCTTTCATGGATAGTCTCAAGAAGAAATTGAGCGGGGTTTTTGTATACTTCGCCATACGCACGGCCGATAAAAGGATATTTCTTATCGAACCGACATTGTTAAAGCCAACCGAAATAATTGCCTGCAGATTATAATGATTTGTCTTATATTGTTTTCCATCTGTGGCAGTTATTAAGTATTTCTTAATAACTGCATCTTCCTGCAATTCCCCATCTTCAAATATGTTTTTCAAATGTTGATTGATAGCAGATACAGATACCCCATAAAGCTCTGCCATCATCTTTTGAGTAAGCCATATATTCTCTTCTTCACCTTTATGTTGGATTCAAGCTTGAAAAGCTGGTCCTGACTATACTCTGCTGGACTGTAGTAGACATCATTCATATTGAAATCATCTAATTTCAATACACGAAAACCACCATCAAATTTTGCTTTGGGATTTTCTGCCGAAATCTTCTTAGCGGCACGGCGTATGCGTTCTTTGCCTATTTCACAGATATTTTTGTAGCCTTCTTTATAGGCTTCACTCTTTTCGTCAGTCTGTTCTGGCAACTGTACCATGATAAATTTACGGTTGCCATTATCTTCTGCATTGAGTTGCATAACTGCATGAGCTGTTGTTGCACTACCTGAGAAAAAATCGAGAATAATATCGTTGTCATTTGAAAACGAAGCGATATGTTCTGCACAAATACTCACAATTTTTGGTGTATCGAATGGAATTTCCATCTGAGAAAGCATATCTGTGTCACTGCCTC
Organism: uncultured Selenomonadaceae bacterium; assembly: GCA_937902665.1. Classification (GTDB taxonomy): domain Bacteria; phylum Bacillota; class Negativicutes; order Selenomonadales; family Selenomonadaceae; genus CALELM01. Next base: position 14,460 of record CALELM010000028.1, on the reverse strand, counting down.
CAAAATAAAGCAATGATGGTATATTCTCATACATATTTTCTTCCAACAAATATTTTCTCTCAGGCTGCTTTGTTTCGTCTGAACCAAATATAATCATATCCTTTGCTAATAACTCTTTCATAGTCAAGGGAGGATTTCTCCACCCTCTTGCAGGAACCGGACATTCTTCTCCCGTAACAGGATGTATTAGTGGAATAAAATAATCATTCGGAGCTTTCCTTTTATTAGGCCATGCCATTGAAACCCCACGATATATCTTACCGTTTTTATCAATTTTTGAATATGCTCTTTCTCCACCACTCAAATCAGTTTGTTTTGATAACCATGCAGTAAACTCAGTATTCGCATCATCTAATGTATATGAGCTATTTATTTTTGCAAAAAGCTGGTTGGCTTTTTTAATCATTGTTGTTGCATTCTTCTTTGGCCTTTGTAACTTACAGCTTAACACGAATTGTTCTTTATTTTTTGCGTATGCAACAATATACTCATGCTGATAAGATATTCCTTTAGCGTCACCTTTAGGATTTCTCTTGTCCCATACGATTGTTCCCAAGTCATTACTTTCACCAAATGTTTCAACAATGATTTCATCTGCCAGCATCTGTTTCAACATCTTAAAATTTATTTTTTTAGAAGGCTGTCCCCCCCCCGAGAGACACTCCTCCTTCTGTAACGCAATTAGGAAATAACGCAGCAATTTTCTCGATATTGCTGGCAGTTATGTCCTTGGTTTCCATTTTCATTTTTTCCATTTATAGAACCTCCCCTTTTTTTCTGATAACCATTTCATAATCTTCTCGGTTTCTTCCACAGATGTCCGTCTTAAACTCAATATTTCATTTCTCGCTATATATGTTGATTTGCCAATAACCTTTTTTATTGCTGCCTATGCGTTTGATAATGCCCTTATTTTTTAAACTTTTGATACGCTCTGCAACTGTTTTCTTGCTAATACTCAATATTTCAGATAACTCTACATAGCTACATCCAGGATTATTTTTCAACTCGTTCAATATCCTATATTCCCCATCGGTCACCCCATCGGTCACCCCATCGGTCACCCCATCGGTCACCCCCTGAGGCTCACCACTAGCTCTACTATCTGGTGCAGTAAATCTTACCATGATATCCGTAGGATTTATTGTAAACTCTGGTTTTGGCAACCTCTCTTTTTTACAGGCTTCGCAAATCTTCTCTATACCTCTACCCCAACTTTCAATGAAGCCCGCTAAATATAGTACATTCGCTATATTAGGATTATATGGCTTCGATGCATGCTTTCTAAACAAATTATCAACTGTCCAGCTTTCAGGAAGCTGTCCACAATTTGCTATATATAGTTGATTTGAGTAAACACTGATTTGTATTGGAACACCATAGTTATACTGAGCATGACACAATGCATTCAAAACAGCCTCCCGCATAGCGACTTCTGGCACAAAATATCTCTCAATACGTTGAATTCCCTTATACGATATCTTGGCACGCATATACTTAAAATATATCAGCTCCATTATCTTATCAACTATTTCTATTAACGATCCATGCACCTCATCCTGATAAAGTAAATCAGCATCTGTCTCAAAGTAACCAATCTTAACAAAAGCACCTAACTGCCATTTTTCCGGATCATGAGCAAATAACATCATAGCCGCATTAGTCAAATATTCACCTGCTTTTAAATGAAGCTTTTCTAATAATATTTCTTTGGGTTCATCTAATAGCGACTTTTTTATTCTGCCTTTTTGGGATGCGTACTGTTTAAATTTTATAATCGCAGCATCATCTACATTGGAAATTTTAAAGGCTGGCAAAGGCATATTATCCCACGTTACACCACGTTTACCATTAAGAAAACTTTCCAATGCAGGTCCTGTCAAAATTTGCTTGGTACTGCCACTACGATAGTGGTATACACCTTTGTAAGAAATTCCTGTGGAATATGGTGACACAGAAATCTCTAAATAATCTTTCCCATCTTTTTGTAAAAGATTTACATCAGCCACAATACCTAAAGCTTGTGTTATTTTATTTGGAATGTCTTCCAAAAGTTTTTTAGAGTCTATTGTTCCTGTTACATTTCCTTTATCATTTATGCCGATATATATTTTTCCCCCTTGCGCATTTGCAAAACCACATATCCATTTCAAATATTCGTCACGCCATGATTCTTTCCATTCAACATTTTGACTTTCAGCCATATCTTATTACCTCAACATGCAATCATTTAATTCTTCGTTTAGTTTCTTCAGTTGCGTACCCGACCATTCTTTCCCTCAAAAGAACTTCCGCCCTTTCTTTTCGGCAAACAGGCGGAACAGGAAGAATCCTGTGCAAGCGGAAAGCACGGAAGCTGCAAAGATACTCATTTTTGCCGTTTCCAAAAGAGGGCTATCCGGAAAGGCAAGAGCCGCAATAAAGAGGGACATGGTAAAGCCGATGCCAGCCAAGGCACCTGCTCCTGCAAAATGCTTCCCTTCCACATTCTTTGGAAGCGGTATTCCTGCGAAACGATGCAGCAAATACACGCTCAAGCAAATCCCCAATGGTTTTCCAAGACAAAGCCCAAGCAAAATGCCAAGCCCCACAGAGGACAGCAATTCCCCAAAGCCGCCCGCAAAGGAAACGCCTGCATTCGCCAAAGCAAACAAAGGCATAATGCCGTACGCAGACCAAGGCTCCAAGCGATGCTCCAAGCGATAAAGGAGAGCGCTTTCCGGATTTCGCTCGTTCGATGGAATCAAGAGTCCCAAGGAAACCCCTGCAATCGTTGGATGAATTCCGCCATTCAAAAAGCACAGCCAAGCGCCCATTCCCATAGCAAGATAGGGAAGGAACCTCTGCACTCCCCGAAGATTCAAGAACAACGCCCCTGCCAAAAATGCCAATCCCACAGCAACGATTCCCATGGAAACAGAGGTACTGTAAAACAAGGCAATCACCAAAATAGCTCCCAAGTCATCAATAATCGCCAATGCTGTCAAGAAAATCACGATACCAACGCCAGTATTCCCTGCTGCCAATGTCAAAATCCCTAGGGCAAATGCAATATCCGTAGCCATCGGAATTCCCCAGCCTGCCGCGCCTTCCCCACCATAATTGACCAAGCTGTAGAGCAGGGCAGGCACAAGCATTCCTCCAATGGCTGCCGCAATGGGAAGCAAGGTCGTGGACAGGGAACGCAACTCGCCATACAAGATTTCCCGCTTGATTTCCAAGCCAATGACAAAGAAGAATACCGCCATCAAGCCATCATTGATCCACTCCAGCAAACTGAGATTCAAATGGAGCTGTGCCAAAATATCCCACGGCCGCCATGACAAAACCCGATGATAGCTATCTGCCGCACCGCTGTTTGCAAGCAGCAATGCTATACCCGTAAAAAACAGCAACAGAATACCACTTGCTGCCTCCAGCTTGAAAAACCATCGAATCGGCGCAACCGCCTGCATCATCATCCTTTTCATCGCATTCACCTCTCCTCTGTCTGAAAAATTAGAAAACATCTGCTTCAATTTTACAAAAAATCTTGTAGGTTGACAACTATTCTACGACAAAAATCCCCCCGCAAACAACGCAGGGGGATTTTCTTCCCACTAAATTCATAGCTTTGGCTTTGCGAAAATCATGCGGCCAGCCGCCGTCTGCAATGCCGATGTCACCTCAACCCGAATCGTGCTGTTGAGATGCTTGCGGCCATTTTCCACAACGATCATCGTTCCATCATCCAAGTAAGCAACACCTTGCCCTTGCTCCTTGCCATCCTTCACGACAGTAACCTGCATGACTTCTCCCGGAATCACGACCGGCTTCACCGCATTGGACAGCTCATTGATGTTAAGCACCTCAACGCCACGAAGCTGGGCAACCTTGTTCAAGTTAAAATCATTCGTAACAATCTTGCCATTCACTTGCTGTGCCAAACGCACCAGCTTGGAATCCACTTCCGAAATATCCTCGAAATCCACATTCGTAACTTCGACAGAAAGCTTTCCGGAATGTGTGCGAATCCTTTGCAAAATATCAAGTCCCCGTCTCCCTTTCGTGCGTTTCAGCACATCCGAAGAGTCCGCAATATGCTGGAGCTCCTCCAAGACAAATACGGGAATCAGCAAGATTCCCTCCAAAAAACCAGTCTCGCAAATATCCGCAATCCGCCCATCAATGATAACACTGGTATCCAGCAGCTTATAAAGCTTCACTGGCTCCGCTGGACGATCCTCAGAGCTTGTTTCCTTAGGTTGTTCCTCCGCTTTCTCCTTTTCCTTGAGCTTAACCAGTTCCTTCAAAGTCTTGGGAATGACTTCAAAAATCCCAAAAATTTCCTTTCTCTTCCGAATCGTGACATGAATTCCAAGGTAGCCGAGCATAATACTGAATACCAATGGAATATAATCTCCAACGACAGGAATCTTTGCAAAGGAATAGCTCAACAAGTTTGCGATAATAAGTCCGATTGCAAGTCCGACTGCACCTGCAATAACATCATGGATTGGCATCTTGCTGAACTGGGTTTCTACCAATGCGGCAAACCTCTTCAGCTGTCCAATAATAATCCGCGATAAAAAAAATCCTATAATTGCACCAAGTGCTGCCCCTGCCAAAAGGCAGAGCATACTTGCCAAAGTCAAGCGAAAAAATCCCATATCGACCTTCAAAATTTCCGTGCTGATAAACGCCGTCACAAACGGCGTTGCCAAATGCAAAAGTGCCGCACCTGCTACTGCCATCAGCAACGTAATAATGATTCGTAATACCCTATCAAGCATACATCTTCACCCCCTTTCCCTAAATTGCTGCAGACAAAAATCCAAGCAGGTTCATCATACTAAATCTGCTTGGATTTGTCAAAATATCTAACATGAATTTCATCAAAAAATGCCTGATTTCCGTATATTTTTCCCTATGGAAAAATATCGTTTTCTACTCCGCCTTCGTTGTCCGCAGGAAAAGCTTCATCAGCTCCTCCTTTGGCTCTGCATGATGATGGACAATCTCATAAACGGTTCGGCAAATAGGAAGCTCCACATCATATTTCTTGGAAAGATCCATCAGCGCTTCCACCGTATAAACACCCTCTGCCAACTTGCCAAATGGCTTGCCCAAAATCAAGTCCTCACCAAAACGGCGGTTATTGCTGTGCGGCGAAAAAAGCGTTGCTTCATAATCGCCAAGATGCGACAGCCCGTATACAGTCATAGCATCTCCGCCCATTTTCTCAATCAAGCGGGAGAGTTCACGCGTGCCTCGTGCCATCAAAGCCCCCTTAAGGCTTCCATAGCCAAAGCCATCCAGCATTCCTGCCGCAAGACCGACCACATTTTTCGCCGCAGCACCAATTTCCGTCCCCAAAAGATCCTTGCCATAGTAAAAGCGAATCAGCGGGCTGGAAAAGCGATCCACAAAAGCCTTTGTCAGCACCTCCTGCTTAGACGATATCACCATGCAGTTCGGCACGCCTTTCACGAAATCCTGCACATGCCCAGGACCTACCCATACAGCAACCGAAGCGTCCTCTCCAATCTCCTCGGAAAAAACCTCCGTCAAACGTTTGCCTGTTCCAATCTCCAATCCCTTCATGCAAAGGACAAAGCTCTTTCCTGCTACTTTTCCTGTGCCGGCAAGCTGTCTTGCAAAAGAACGCAGTTGCTGGGAACTGATGGAAATAATGCAGGTATCAGAGAAATCCAGCGCTTCCTGCAAATTCTCAGACAATCGTATCGTGTCGGGCAAGTCCAAATACTCGTTCTTTCCCGTTTCCTTCAATTCCTTCAGATGCTTGGAGCCTGCACGCCCCCACAGCATAACCTGATTCCCCATATAGTTTGCGTACCATGCGTGAAACGTCCCCCATCGGCCGCAGCCCAGTACAGTTACCCTTCCGCTCATTCACTCTCCCCCATTCCTCAAGCTCTCGCCAGCCAAAGCCTTCACTGCCTCGCCTGCCATGATTAACCCCACAATAGACGGAACAAACGACACGCTTCCCAAATATTCTCCTCCGCTAGTAGCATGCGGCAACTCCTTCGAGTAAACGACAGGCAATTTCAAAATCCCGTATTCTCTCAGCTTCTTCCGCATGACTCTTGCAATCGGGTCAACGCTCGTCTGATAAATATCTGCCACCTCAAACCTCGAAGGATCCAGCTTATTCCCTGCCCCCATACTGCAAAGAACAGGAATCCCCCGCTCCTTGCATTGCAGGACAAGATGAATCTTCCCCGTAATCGTGTCAATGGCATCCAGCACATAGTCATATTTCCTCAAAAAAAACTGCTCTGCATTCTCAGGAAGGAAAAATCCATCGATTACATCCACCACAGCCTGCGGATTGATTTCCAAAATCCTTTCACGCATGACCTCTGTTTTTTTTCGTCCAACTGTCGATACCAATGCATGAATCTGCCGATTGCGATTGGAGTCCGCAATGCAATCGCTGTCAATCAAGACCAAATGCCCCACGCCAGCCCTTGCCAATCCCTCTGCCGCAAAAGATCCAACGCCCCCAATGCCAAAAATTGCCACAGTACTCTCCTGCAATCGCCGCATCGCCTCATCACCCAAAAGAGCCTTCGTGCGGGAATCCCATGCTTCTCCCATCTATCTCACCCCTAAAGCATAATTTCCATGCAAGCACAGACGAGGAGGATACACTCAACAGAAATCCAGCTCCATGCCTTTCCTCATCCATCCAAGGATTTGAACTGATCAAACGGCCAAAAGACCAGCACAGCCTTTCCTTTCAGCAAATCATACGGAACAAATCCTACACTGGCCAAACGGCTGTCTGCCGAGTTGTTCCTGTTGTCCCCCATAACAAAAACCGTTCCTGCAGGAACTACCGTTTTAGGATAATTTGTATGCGTCTTCTCTAAAATATACGGCTCGTCCAGAAGCTTGTCATTCACAAATACCTTCGTATCCTGAATCTCAATCGTATCTCCCGGTGTTGCTATGACACGCTTGATAAAGTCCCTGCTCGGATCCTTCGGATACGCAAATACAATAATCTCATTTTTCTCAGGCGCACGAACACGGTAAACAAAACGATTCACCAGCAAACGTTCCCCATTTTCCAAGGTAGGTCGCATGGACGGCCCATCCACTAAATAAGGTTCTACAATAAAAGTGCGAATAAAAAAAGCCAGTACAAGGGCAACCACGATCGAGACTGCCCAATCCTTGATCTCCTTTTCCAATTCTGTCATGTTATCTCCTTTCATAAAACCTCAACTCTAGTTCAAAGTCTTTAATGCACTGAGCGGCCAAAAGACCAGCATAGCCTTTCCTTTTATCAAATCATACGGAACAAAACCGACATCTGTATAACGGCTGTCTTCTGAATTGTTCCGATTATCCCCCATAACGAACACGGTTCCCTTCGGTACTACAGCCTTTGGGTACTCACTGCGTGTTTTTTCTAAAATATATGGCTCATTCAAAAGCTGGTCATTGACAAACACGCGCCCATTACGAATTTCTATGCTGTCTCCGGGAGTTGCAATCACACGCTTGATAAAATCCCTGCTTGGATCTCTCGGATACTGAAAAACCAGCACTTCATTTTTTTCCGGCGCACGAAATCTATAAAGAAACTTATTGACGACTAAACGCTGCCCTGATTGCAGGGTAGGACGCATAGAAGGGCCGTCCACTATGTACAATTCCACAATAAAATACCGAATAAAAAAGGCCAGCACAACAGCTATCAAAATAGATATAATCCAGTCTTTTGCTTCCTCACCTAACGAGCTCATACATCCTCCTAAAATACAAGAAAAATAGGGACTGCATCGCAGTCCCTACCACACATCCAATCAGCGCTTTTCCTTGATACGAGCAGCCTTACCAGTAAGCTTCCGCAGATAATAAAGCTTTGCACGACGAACCTTGCCGTGCGACTTAACCTCAATCTTCGCAATACGCGGAGAATGCACAGGGAAAGTACGCTCCACACCAATACCATAAGAAATGCGGCGAACCGTAAAGGTTTCCCTTACGCCCACTCCCTGACGGCCGATAACAACACCCTCAAATACCTGAATACGCTCACGGTTGCCCTCAACGATCTTCGCATGTACGCGAACCGTAGAACCCGGTGCAAACTCAGGAATGTCAGAGCGGAGCTGCTCCTTTTCCAATACTTCGATAATGTTCATAATGTATACTTCCTCCTCAACAACGTTCGTGGCAAACATCTATGGTCTGTCCAGAGGACCGCCTAACACCATCTAAATATACCATAAGTTTTATTCAATTTCAAGACTAAAAACAAGAAGGATGCTTCTCCCCCTTGATATACAAATGAGAAAACAAAAATTTTCCTTAACAGCACTCCTAGTGAACAGCTCCAAAAAAATAAACAGCATGGAAACCTATCCCATACTGTTTATTACGATATCAAGTGATCAATCCAAAAAATCCTTCAGCTTGCGGCTGCGGCTGGGATGCCTCAGCTTCCGCAGAGCCTTCGCTTCAATCTGACGGATACGTTCACGCGTGACTCCGAAATTCTGGCCAACCTCTTCCAGCGTGCGCGCCCTGCCATCATCCAGTCCAAACCGCAAACGAAGCACATTCTGCTCACGCTCCGTCAAAGTACCCAGAACCTCCTCCAGCTGCTCCTTCAGAAGCAAGAAGGAAGCGGCATCTGCCGGTGCCGGTGCATCCTGATCCTCAATGAAATCTCCCAAATGGGAATCTTCTTCCTCACCAATAGGTGTCTCCAAAGACACCGGCTCTTGCGCAATCTTCATAATCTCGCGTACCCGCTCGACCTGAATCCCCATTGCCTTCCCTATTTCTTCCGGCAACGGCTCACGGCCAAGCTGCTGAAGGAGCTGTCTCGACACCCTTATCAGCTTGTTGATGGTTTCAACCATATGCACCGGAATACGGATAGTCCTTGCCTGATCAGCAATGGCACGCGTAATAGCCTGACGAATCCACCAAGTTGCATAGGTACTGAATTTATATCCCTTATTGTAATCGAATTTTTCTACTGCCTTAATCAATCCAAGATTGCCTTCTTGAATCAGATCCAAGAACAGCATGCCGCGCCCAACATAACGCTTTGCAATACTCACGACCAATCGAAGGTTCGCTTCTGCCAGTCGTTTCTGTGCTTCCTCATCGCCATTTTCCATGCGCTTTGCAAGCGCAACCTCTTCCTCTGCCGACAAGAGCGGCACACGGCCAATTTCCTTCAAGTACATACGGACGGGATCATCGATACTGACACCCTCAGGAACACTGAGATCCAGCTCTACCTCTTCCTCGTCAATTTCCTTGTCTATGTCATCATCCACTTGTTCCGTATTGGAATCATCTATAATCTCGATGCCCCTCTTGCTGAAGACATCATACATATCATCCATGTCATCCGCCGAGATATCCTTGTCCTGCAACGCTTCTACAAGCTCGCCATAAGTCAGCGTTCCGCCATTCTTGCTGCCCTTTTTCAGGAGGTTCTCTACGAATTCAGTACTGCGGCTCTTGCCATTTGCAACAAGAATCCCCTTTACTTCAGCCATTCTTCCGCCCCCTCATACCAGTGTCCTTGAAAATACAAAAAACAAACAACATATCCAACTTACAAATCATCCATTTCTTCTCTAATTCTCTTTATTTCTTCCAATTCCTTGCGGTAAGCATCATTTCCGGCATTTAAAAATTCTTCGGCTGCCTGTGCATGACGCTGCAGCAATCCTTTCAGATAGGCTCGGCGAAGCATGCGAAGCGAATCCTGATATGCCACCGCTTCTTCCCGCTCATCACTGGCCTCCACCAATGCCATGGAAAGCTCACGAGCCGCTTCCTCCGTAAGAAGCTCCTCTGCCAAAATATCATTCAGCTGCCTTCCGCTTTCCCATTCCTCTGCCATGCACCGAAGAATCTCCTGCTGAACCGTATCGGCAATCCCCTCCAGCGGAAGCAATGCCTGAACATGCAACAGCACCGAGGGATCCTGCCACGCCGTGCGCAATATCGTTCGCCCTGCCTTTAAAAGCCCATTATCCTTCTGGCGAACTACGACACGAACGGGAGCCATCGGTTTCAGATAATCCGCCCTTGCAACATGTCCCTGATGATTCGCCAAAGCTTCTTTGACGATGCCCTCGTCAATCATCAGTCTGGTTGCCGTCATTCTCACATACTCTGTACGTTCCACGCCTTTCAGGCTGGCTAAAACAGGTATCATCTGCCGAACAGCTTCCAGCTTTCCCTCCAAGCTGTCATGCCTTGTGCGTCCCAAAACATACTGCATTCGGTATTCAACCAACGACAATGCATGCAAAACCAACTCGCTAAAGGCATCTGCACCGTGCTTTCGTACAAATTCATCCGGATCCTTGCCGTCTGGGACAACAATGACCCTTATCCTTGCATCCACATCCCCAACAAGAGAGATGGCTCGCACCATAGCAGCTTGGCCAGCTTCGTCATTATCATAACAAAAATAAATCTCAGGCGCATAACGATGAAGCAAACGGAACTGCTCTGCTGTAAAAGCAGTTCCCAAAGATGCCACGACATTCTTGATGCCGGCATCAAAGAGAGAAATCGCATCCATATACCCTTCTACGACGATTGCATATCCCAGCTGCTTAATGCTCTGATGCGAACGATCCAAGCCAAACAATATCCGCCGCTTGTTAAAAAGAATCGTTTCCTGCGTGTTCAGGTACTTAGGTTTCCCTTGATCCAGCACACGCCCGCCAAAGCCAACCACCCTGCCTCTTTCATCGGCGATTGGGATCATGATGCGATTGCGAAACTTGTCATAAAAACCATGCGACTCTTTTCGCTCAAGCACCAGCCCGCATTCCAGCAGGTGAGTTTCCTGCACCCCACGCTTCAAGAACGCATCCAGCAGCTTATCCCATGCATTGGGAGCAAATCCTAACTGAAATTCTTTGATTGTTTCCACGGAAATGCCGCGGCTTAAAAGATACTTTCTTCCATTCTCCCCGTATTTCGTAAGCGTAAGGCAATTATGGAAAAAGTCCCTTGCCATTTCGTTTACCCTGCGAAGATCTGACAGCCTGCGTTCTCTTTCGATTTCCTGCGAAGATTTTTTCCGTTCCGGCACTGGAATGTTCAGCTTCTCTGCCTGAAGCTTGATGGCTTCAAAATACGACACATTTTCAACAAGTGAAATAAACTTAAACACATTCCCGCCTGCATGACATCCAAAGCAATAAAAGAAACCCTTGTCCGGAACCACGGAAAACGATGGCGTATTTTCATGATGAAAAGGACAACAGCCCCAATAGCGATTTCCCTTTTTCTTCAAGGGAACATAATTGGACACGACTGCCATAATATCCGACTGCGAACGCACACGCTCCACAAACTCGTCCATATCGACACTTCGCATAACTGTTCCACCCTTACCAACCAAAAATCAAATGAGAGCCATTTTTCCATATTCGCTGCAAATCCCTAAAATCCTGCCGCATAAAAAAATTTTTATGCAACCCTTACGCTCCTTCACTTATATATTCCTTGCAAAACCTAAAATTCCTTTTTTAAAGAAAATTTTTTGTCAAGTACTTTTTTATTTCTTTGAATATTTTCCAACTGGCGGCATAAAAATTTGATTAAAAAGTTCTACTGCATAGCTGTCCGTAAGTCCTGCCACATAATCTGCAACCGTCTGAATTCTTCCCCATCGTTCTTCCCTTTTGGCAAATTCAAAAGGAAGCCTTTCTATGTGATGCATGAAATAACGATACAGCTGCGTCAGCACAAAGGATGCCTGCTCTCTTTCATGCTCCAGCTGCTTGGAATGATATATTTTTTCAAACATAAACTGGCGAAAGCTATCCATTGTCCGCTTGACAGGTTCCGACATGATAATGTCATCCTTATCCGTAGAATTCAAGATAATATCCGACACCATGCCAGTAATCATGTGGGAAGTATCCTCCGTAAACAAATCCCTTACCTCCTGCGGAAGCTCTCCCTTCTTCAAAAGCCCTGCCCGAAGGCTGTCATCGTAATCATGGCAAAGATAGGCAATTCTGTCTGCAATTCGGACAATCCGTCCTTCCAACGTGCGGGGAATATCCTTCCCTGAATGATTCAGGATACCATCCATAGTTTCCTGCGTTAAATTTAGTCCATTTCCATCTTTTTCCAAATATTCCACAATCCGCTTGCTTTGCTCATTATGCCGAAAATGAAGTCCCTGCCTGCCGTCATCCATCTCCTTCAACAGCTGATCCATAGCGAATTCCCCTGCATGCCCAAAGGGAGTATGCCCAACATCATGACCAAGAGCAATCGCTTCCACCAGATCCTCATTCAGCCGAAGTCCTCGAGCAATCGTGCGAGAAATCTGGGCAACCTCCAAGCTATGCGTCATTCGTGTGCGATAGTGATCCCCCGCCACGATATATACCTGTGTCTTGTGCTTCAGCCGCCGAAAGGATTTGGAATGCAAGATTCTATCTCGATCCCGCTGGAATTTTGTCCGGAAATCACATTCTGTCATAGGCAAATTTCGGCTTGCTTCCCTGCTCTTCGCCGCATACGGGGAAAGCAAGCGATATTCCATTTCCTCGGTACGCTCACGAACATTTTTCATAAAAACCCTCCTTTCGGAAATACGGAATTACAGCGTTTCAACGAAGCGGGAGATATGCTCGCCGCTTGTTAAAATTTGACTTCCCCCACTTACAGCAAGCTGTTGAAGAAGGGGACATCTTAGCTTCGTTATAACGCCCTCAATCAAAGCAGAGGTGTTTTTACCGGCTTGATTCCGAACTATGCTCCATTTGTTTTTTAGTATGCTCAAAAGAATATTGTACTCTTGCCTTTTCTTTATCTACTATTTCAGACACGTTATTCTTAACCGTTTTACCAAAATCAGCAAGAGATTCCACTAATTTTTCTGCATCGGAAGATATTCCTGCTGACGTTTCTTGTTTTTTGCCAATAGGTTCATCATTTCTAGCTGCTCTTTTAAGTTTTTCAACATGTTTTTCAAAGTCTTCAAAATCTATATCCCAATTGCCAGTACAAATGACGGTACAACCTTTTTGGTCTATGCATTTATCATGTCCTTGATAAATAACATATCTACCAGCTAACTCCCTATCGCCAAGTAAATTTCTTACTCTGTCTTGTAAAATAGATGCAGTATCATTCAGCTTTAAATCATCATTATCGTTTAGTTTGCATTCAAACAAATATGCTTTTCTTTTATCGCATAAAATAAAATCAATTTCTAAATCGCTCTTTCTTGTTTCTGCATAATACATCTCAAAAGGACTATTTTTGCTAAAAGCGTACTGCATATATTCATAGCAAACAACGGAGGCTTCAAACAAATTGCCTATATAGCTTTCTGGTAGTTCACCGAGTTCATAAATGCATTTCGTTAATTGTGCAGATATGGTTTGATTTGTTATATATGCACGTTCTCTATTATTGAGCTTAATGTCATCAAGTATAACTACTACACCTATTTCATTAAGCTTGTTAAATATCTCTTTTAAAATATTAGGCTTAATTTCTATATTGCTTCGTATTCCGAAATTTTCAAGAAAATCTTCATATACCAATCTATTCTTTTTTCCTGAATTAAAAACAGGAATATTTATTGATTTTGTATAACTTTTACATATACATTCATAAAAGATCTTATAAACTGCCGCCTCTATTAAATCTTTGTCGTATTGAGGATAGTACGCACCTAGATTTTCTATAATAGCCGTTTTTATATATCCTTTCATTGAACCATAAGTTTCATACGCATGATTTTCAAAAATTCCACCACGAACGAGAAAATCTTTCATTGATTCATCATTTTTTTCAAGTTCATACAATCTGCAATATTCGTCATATGAAAAATATGTTGTATTAAGCTGTACAGCCCTATGGATAAAATCCGTGTTAAGTAACTCATGAATTTTTGTACTGTCCGTTCCGCTAATAATTATTTTTATACCTTCCCCAGCTTTACCTGCAAGATATGCTGCAAGAGAATCTTTTCCGCCTTTCGTTTCTTTTAACCAACTGTACTCATCTATGATTATTAAATCATATTCTTTTTCTTTTATTCTTTTTAGCACCTCATCTTTAGTTAAACTTTCTTCTCTGCTAGAAGGTGATATAAAAAAAATCTTATCAGATGGGAAATCTATAGTCGCTTGATATATCCCAAATGATTTTCCTGTACTTCTCAATCCAATGATCAACATTCCTCTCCTAGTATTTTCACGGAAAAGATAATCATTCTTTAATTCATCAGAAAAATCTCGACAATGTTTTATATTCTGTTCATAAATTTCGTTTGCTGCAAAATCCTTATACGCTTGTCCTTCCTTGAAGATCATTTTTACTCTATCCTTTACCTAAAATCAAAAATTATTCCAGCAATACAAAAACGACACTTATAACGCCATTGTTCAAGAAAATGCCATAAGCATTTTCCCTCCAATTCGCATT
>CALELM010000027.1 GCA_937902665.1 uncultured Selenomonadaceae bacterium | reverse complement strand
AACGCAAATTGGAGGGAAAATGCTTATTGCATTTTCTTGAACAATGGCGTTATAAGGGAGGCATTTTTATGTATCTTGTTTTTCTTTCTTTGGCAGACGTCTATTCCTCTTTTGGATCTGCGTGGATCGACTTCCTTTACCAACAATCTCCTGACATCCTCAGTTATCCCGCCGACTTAAAAAGGAGGGCATATTGCAGAAAAGCTTTTCTTTTCCTTGGATTCTTTTTCCTTCTTTCGCTGACTGCTTCGGAAAGCTCCTTTGCCGTCATCTGCTACCAGCTAACCTTATCTGCCTTCCTGCTTCTTACCATTGACACAGACTTTGAGCAGTACGTCATCTTTGACCGCATGCTGCTTCCCTTTGGAATTCTCAGTCTCCCCTTCCTTTTGCTCATGCCTTTTGGAACTATCATCAGCCATCTGCTCGCTGCCCTTGGAGGTGGAGTTCTCTTTTTCCTGCTTGCCGTCCTGACACGCGGAGGAATTGGCGGCGGAGATATCAAACTTATTTTTGTCCTCGGTCTTTGGCTTGGCGCTTGGCCTCTCGCCGCTGTCATCCTAGGAGGATTTTTCCTTGGCGGAATTTCTGCCGCCCTTCTCATGCTTTTGGGCAAAAAGGGCAAGCACGACTTCTTCGCCTACGGGCCTTATTTTTCCTTCGTGGCTCTTGCTGTTACTTACATAAAACCATAAAATCAAATATAGGACTTATTTCTTAGAATTCTAACACATATCTGTTATCTTGTCACTGCTTTCTTTTAGAAAGTTCTGATTCATTTCTGCAAAAAAATCTGGCGAAGAATTTTCGCCAGATTTTTTAATACAAGCAAAACAGTGTCCTGTCGGGGAATTGCAAGGAAATCTAATAAACCACTAAAGATGTAGATATTTAAATGGATTCTTGTTTCCCTAGAAATCATTCACAAGCTTCTGCACGAATTCCTAAAATCCCCCAATACCTCGCATAAGCCACATTATGCCAGCTTTTTTCCGAATCCGTCATATGCAGATTTCCTAAATGCAGCCCGCTTATCCAATTTTTTTCCGCAGAAAAATCAAAAGGTCGAACTACAAGAATTTCCTCCGTCCTTCCCTCCGAGAGTGCCGCCTGCACTTCGCTGTCCACATACCGTCCATAGTCATGCATGGCAAAAAATCCCTGCACGGTCACTGCCATCGTTACTGCCATATAGCACACACCAAGCAAATGGAGCATGCGAGAAAGCTTTTCGGGCAATGCACGCCCCGTTTTTTGCATAATTTCCTGCATGATGGCACAGGAAAGAACCAAAAAAATGGTTGGTCCAAAACCGGTACGGATAGGAAATGCAGGAGAAGCCAACATGATAAACAAGGAAAGAAAGGAAACCATGAAAAAAAACTTGCACGATTCCTTTTTCTTGGAAATTTCTTCGGAAATCTCAATTTTTTTCAGTTCTCTCCAGCTTTTCCAAAGGTAATGCCATAACAAAAGCTGCACAAGCAAAATAAAACAAAAAGTCAAAAACTTTTCACTTCGCATATTCCAGCCAGTCGGCATTCCAAGGCTGGCCTCCACTGCCTCCCTTGCAAAATTGCCGGGGGCTGCCATCATCAAAGCATATCCTATGGCAAGCCCAAGGAATCCCCAAAGCATCCATCGCTGCATTTTTCCTTGACGATAACAACCATATAAGTGCCACCCCAAGAACAAAATAACCCAGCAAACCGTATTTTCATTGGTGCAGCCGCCAAGAATTCCCAGAAAAAACATGCCAACAGCAGGAAAAGATTCCTCTATTCCCTCATGCCGGCGCACATAGGGAAACAAAAATGCCAGCAGGAGAACAATCATCCAAAGATAATGGCAAGTTCCCGTAATCCAGAACACATCACCGGAAAAACCAACGCAAAATGACCAAAGCGCAAAGAAGATCCAAGCAATTCTCCAAGGCTTTTCGGGAAAGGAAATTCGCCCGCCGTGTCCCAGCCAATAAATTTCCAGCACGAGCAAAAGAAAGATCATCGTATTGACCAAATCAAAAACCGGTTTTCCCAGCCAAAGAAACAGATAAACACAAAAACAGGCGAGAATCCTGCCTCCCCAAGTAAAATAATACGCCCAAACAGACGACAAAATGTCCCCTAATCTCTCGACTCTCTTTGCATCCTCCGGAAGCGCGCGATACATATAACCGCCATGTTCCTCATCCCAAATGAACTGAAACAAGTAGTCATCCCCATACGCCAGAGGAAGCAAGCTATTTAGCAAATACATAAAAATAACAATGCCCAAAAGCACAAACACTGACTGCATTTTCCCTTGTTCCATATTTTTCACCTCATCCATCCAAAAGAAATAATAAATTTTTCATTCCTCAATCGTTTCTACTTCAAGGGAATCAATTCCCCAATATCTGGAACAATCCACATTTATCATCTTATTCTTGTTGTCAAAAAATACTAAACTTGAAACATGAAGCCCACTCATCCTTGCAATCTCTTCAGAATACCCTTTTTTCACCTTCAGGTGAATCGTTTCCTGTGTTCTTCCTTCCGAAATAGCATTTTCTACCCCTATACGAATTGCTTCCATATAACAATGGATCTGATAATATCCATAAACAGAATATACCATGGTAACTGCCATATATCCTGCGATAGCTATCACAAAAAACCTGTAAAACATTAGATTTATTTTTTCCCTCCAATTTGTCCACTGTATCAAAGATGTAACAGCAATTAAAAGGAAAACGGTTGAACTGAACACAGAACGAAAAGGATAGTAGGGAGAGAATAGCATAATACCAGAAGATAATATGCTGAGTAACATAAAGAAACGTACATACCTCAAGTACAGCTTATTCTCCACAGATCTTTCTTTTCTAAACCACAAAACCCTCAGACTGTACCACAAAACGAACTGAAAAGCTAAAACGATTCCCCATACTGCCAAATTCATACCAAATGAATCCAAGTTGAAACTTCTTCCCTCCGCAAGTGTTCTTGCGAAATTTCCCGGTGCCAGCAGCATAAAGGCGTAACCAATGAAAAGTCCCACCTCACCGCAAACCATCCATACCTGCAATTTTTTTTCCCGATAAAGGTAATATTCGTAAGCGGTCAACAGCAAAATCACAGCAGAAATGGCAGTTTCATTAGTCCAACCTGCTAAAATCCCAAAAAACAGCATAAAAGGAGCTGCCTTTTCCGGCATCTTTCCTATGGAAAAGTAATCCCGTACATAAGGAAGCAAAAAAGTCAAAAGGACAAGCATCATCCAAAGATAATTGCAAGACCCCGTCAACCATAAAACAGTTTCCGAAACTTCAGGACAACATGCCCACATTCCAAAAAAAATCCAAGCCAAGCGTCCTGCTTTTAACTGAAACGTAATTCTTCCGCCTAAACTGAACCAATAGATTTCTAAAATTAAAAAAACAAAAGCAAGAGCATTCAAAAAATTAAACAGCCCTTTCCCCTGCCACACAAAAAACTGCACCAAAACATGTGCCGGAATCCTGCCACCCCATGTAAAATAATGCGACCAAAGAGACTCAGCAATATCTGAAAAGCTATTCACTCTCTGTGCATTTTCCTTCAGTGGGTGCAGCATGTTCCAGCCATCGGAACCATCCCAGATATACGAATAAACATAATCATCCATGTACAAAGGAAATAAGCAATTCAATAAATACATAAACAAAAAAAGAAAAAGAAGAAAAACAACCGATATCCCATGTTTTTTTAAATAATTTTCCATGCATAAGGCTCCCACAAATTTCATTATCCTTCACAAATTATCTTCCCTTTTCATTCCTCTATCGCTTCTACCTCAAGGGAATCAATCCCCCAGCAAAGAGAACAATTCGTGTTGATGACTTCATTCTTGTTTTCTGACCATTCTATACGCGCGAAATGGTACAAGCTCATCTGGCGCAAGGTTTTTGAATAGCCCCTCCTCACCTTCAGGTGAATTGTTTCCTTCGTCCTGCCTTCCGAAACGGCAGCCTGCACACCGGAAATAATCTCTTCCACATACAGATGTGTCCGATAATATCCATACAGGGTCGTTGTCATCGTCACTGCCATATAGAGGACTGCAAGACCTGTAAAGAACCTGCGAGCCTCGAGACGAACCTTGACCCTCCAATCCGTCCACTCGACCAAGGACATCACAGCAATTAAAAGAAATATCGTGGAACCAAATGCCGACCTAAGAGGAAAAAATGGCGATAACAGCATAATGCTCACAGAAAAAAAACCAAGAAACAGGAACGCTGCCACATAATTCAAATGCTTCCTGTTCTCTGCTGATTGTTCTCCCTTGGGCCAAAAAATTCGCGCAGTGTACCACAAAACAAACTGAATTCCAAGAATCATTGCCCATATCATGAAATTTATGCACAATTCCTCAAAACCAAAAGTTTTGGCATCCACCAGCTTCCGGGCAAAATTTCCGGGTGCCAGCATCATAAAGGCATAGCCAATGCAAAGTCCCACCTCACCGCAGACCATCCATGCCTGCAATTTCTTTTTCCGATAAAGAAGATACCCGTAAACTGCAAGCAGGAAAACCACGGCAGAAACGGTATTTTCATTGGTCCAGCCTGCCAAAATCCCCAAAATCAGCATAAAAGGAGCTGCCTTTTGGGGCATTTTTCCTATGGAGAAGTAATCCCGAACATACGGAAGCAAAAAAGTCAAAAGGACAGGAAACATCCAAAGATAATTGCAGGAGCCTGTCAGCCATAAAATACTCTCTGATATGTTGGGACAGCATGCCCAAATTCCAAAAAAAATCCAAGCCAGGCGCCCTACTTTTAACTGAAACGTAATTTTTCCGCCTAAGCTGAACCAATAGATCTCTAACATCAAAAAGACAAAGACAAGTGCATTCAAGAAATTAAACAGCCATTCTCCCTGCCACAAAAGAAGCTGCACCCAAAAATGTGCCGGAATCCTTCCGCCCCATGCAAAGTAATGCGCCCAAAGCGATTTGGCAATGTCCGAAAAGCTATCCACCCTTTGCGCATTTTCATTCAATGGATGCCACATATTCCAGCCATCCCAAATATGCATATAAATATAATCATCTGCACACAATGGATAAAAAATATTTAAAAAATAAATAAAAAGGAATACAAAAATGAGAAAAAAAACGGATTTCCAATAATTTTTTAAATAAATTGCCACGCAATGTCCCTCAAATTCTTTTAAAGTTACTTCCCTCGGTATAGCATATTCCTATTAGAAACAAAAAACAACATCAGCAGAAGCAAATGGCACCCGGCCGCAAGGTGCATGAATTTATGCACCTTGTCCCCGTGGATAATCCTTCTTTTCATTCCTCGATTGCTTCTATCTCAAGAGAATCGATCCCCCAATGAAAAGAGACATTTGTGTTGATGTTTGCATTTTTATCCTTTGCCCATTCCACACGTGCAAAATGGCACACGCTGATCTGACGCAAGGTTTCTGAGTAACCACGCCTCACCTTTAGGTGAATCGTTTCATTCGTCCTGCCTTCCGAAACAGCAGCCTGCACACCGGCAATGATCTCCTCCACATATAAATGTGTCCGATAATACCCATACAATGTCGTTGCCATCGTCACTGCCATATAGAGAACTGCAAAACCTGCAAAAAATCTGCGGGCCTCGATACGAACATTTGCCCTCCAATCCGTCCATTCGACCATAGACATCACAGCAATCAAAAGAAAAATCGTGGAACCAAATGCCGACCTAAGAGGAAAAGACGGAGATAACAGCATAATGCTCACAGAAAACAAACTAAGAAACAGAAATGCTGTCACATAGTTCAAAAGTTTCTTGTTCTCTTCTGATTTTTCTCCCTTTGCCCAAAAGACCCGCACACTGTACCACAAAACAAACTGAATTCCTAGAATAATTGCCCATATCATGAAATTGCAGCATAATTCTTCTAAATTAAATGGTCTGGCTTCCACTAGCTTCCGAGCAAAATTTCCAGGTGCCAGCAGCATAAAGGCGTAACCAATCCAAAGTCCCACCTCACCACAAATCATCCATGCCTGCAATTTCTTTTCTCTATAAAGAAAATACCCGTAAATGGCAAGCAGTAAAATCACAGAAGAAACGGTATTTTCATTGGTCCAACCTGCCAGAATCCCAAAAATCAGCATAAAGGGAGCTGCTTTTTCTGGCATTTTTCCTATGGAAAAGTAGTCTCGAACGTAAGGAAGCAAAAAAGTCAAAAGGACAGGAAACATCCAGAGATAATTGCATGAGCCTGTCAGCCATAAAGTACTCTCTGATAATTCCGGACAGCATGCCCAAATTCCAAAAAAAATCCAAGCCAAGCGCCCTGCTTTTAGCTGAAACGTAATTCTTCCGCCTAAGCTAAACCAATAAATCTCTAACATCAAAAAGATAAAGACAAGTGCATTCAAGAAATTAAACAGCCATTCTCCCTGCCACAAAAAAAACTGCACCAAAACATGTGCCGGAATCCTGCCGCCCCATGTAAAATAATGCGACCAAAGCGATTTTGCAATATCAGAAAAGCTGTCCACCCTTTGTGCATTTTCCTTCAACGGATACTGCAGCATATTCCAGCCATCGGAACCATCCCAAACATACATGTAAACATAATCATCTGCATACAATGGAAAAAAAATATTTAAAAAATAAAGAAAAAGAAACACAAAAAAAAGAAAAAAAACTGACTTCCAATAATTTTTTAAATAACTTACCACGCAATATCCCCTCAAATTCTTACAAATTCACATGACACTATTTTCTGACACTTACGGAATCCAGTCCCCAAAATCTTGCATACGAAGTATTGTGCCAGTCCTCCTTGTCCTCGGAAAGCCTGATCTCTACAAGATGAAAACCACTGAGAATAACTGCATTGCAAGGCATTTCATAACTTCCGATGACCAGTTCCCGATTTTCCCCGCAAGCTGCCTGCAGAGCCTGCCTGTCCACCGCCTCCGTGTATGCATGAAGAATGATCCCCCCATAAACAGAAAACGTCATAGTCAGAAGCAAATAGCCCCCAGCCGCAAAACGAAGGAGCTTATGCACACTATCCCCGTGGATATTCCATCCTGCCTCCTCCTGCACCTGCATGGAAACGGCAGCTGCCAGAATCAAGGAAATAACAGACGGGAAGGAGGAACGCAGAGGGAAAGACGGCGAAAGCAGCATAACAAAGAGGGAAAGCAAGCTGAACGCACAGCAAAGAAGCATATAATTTTTCCAAAGGCTCCACGAAGGAAGCGAAGAAAAAATTTTTCTTTGCTTCCAAAAGCCCCACAAATAATGCCAAAGAAAAAATTCAAAAATAAAAACAACAGAAATATTGACCATGCCATGACGAAAAAGCTTCTCTCCAGTCATTACCCCCATGGAAAGCTCAAAAAGATACCTCGCTTGGTTGCCGGGTGCCAGCATCATAAGCGAAAAGCCAAAAAGCATGCCAAGAACGCCACAAACCATCCACGCAGACAGCCTTCCCTGCTTCCTCATTTGATAGCAATATGCCGGCAAAAGCAGGACAAGCCAGCAAACCGTGTTCTCATTTGTCCAGCCAGCCAAAATCCCAAGGAAAAACATAAAAACAGCAAAGAGTTTTCCCATAGGCAAGGGCAATAAAAAATATGACCGCACATAAAAAGTCAAAAAAACAAAGAGCAAGACCAGCATCCAAAGATAATTGCAGGAACCTGTCAGCCAAAGCGTTACCACGGAAAAATCCGGACAGAATGCCCAAACAGAAAAAAACAAAAACAAAAACCTTTCTGCCTTTAACTTCCAAGTAATTCTGCCTCCTAAGCTCATCCAATAAAGGAGAAGCAAAAGAAACATAAATATCGCCGTATTGAAAATATTGAACAGCCATTTTCCCTGCCATAGAAAAAACTGCACCAAGACATGTGCCGGAATCCTTCCTCCCCATGTGAAATAATGCGACCACTGCGAAATGAAAATATCGCCGAAACTCCCCACACGCCTTGCATTTTCCGGCAAATCAAGATACATATTCCACCCATTTGCACCGTCCCAAAGGAAGGAATACACATAATCATCCCCATAGGACAGAGGAAAAAGACAATTCATCAAAAAAACAAAAAGACAAATACAAAAAAAAACGATCCTAAAATGATATATTTTTCTCATCCCCATTTTTCTAAAATGTCACTGCCTTCTCTTATTTTATAATGCGATACAAGAATTGGCAAAGATATTTTCATTTGAATTCATGTTTTATTATTGCTACAATAAAACATAAATGATTAAAAATAAAGGAGTCTTTCACTTGAAGCATTTTTTTTCTTCATTTTTTCAAAAAATCGAGCAAATCATCTTGCATAGTCCCATCTTTTTTTCTGCTCTCATAATTACTAGCTTGAGTTCCTTTGGAATCTATGCGGAAAATAACCTTGATCCAACAAAAAATATATCCCTCTTTGTCCTTTTGGGCGCAATCCATATCTCCGACTTTATTATTCAAGCAGCCTTCCTATGCTATCTGTCAGAAAAGATTCCGCATAGGATAATTCGCCGCATATTGCAGTCATCTCTCGTGCTTTTTCAGCTCTTGATTTTTTTAAGTGACTTATTCCTTCTATACAAATATCATTACACATTAAATGATATTATGATCAATGAAATTCTAAGTGCCGATCCAGCGACCATAAACGAATTTTTGCTTTCCTATGTAGCAAATCCAACGGTTCTTCTGTTTATCATCAGCATAATTGTCCTTCTCATCGTTCTTATCGTGCTTTTCAATTATTTTATGCAAAAATACATTAAAGTTATTGTTGCTTTAACGACTGTATTTTTTATTTCAGGAATCGCTATTTTTACCTATATATCATATTTTCCTCCCACGCTCCTTTCCTTGCTGAGAGTCCCTCACCAAGTACAGTTGTGCATACAAAACTTTGGAAATGAAAAAGCCATCACTTCTGCTTTGGACGAAAATCCAGAAGCTATCCTCCATAACAACAGCGACATTCCCAATATTGTCCTAGTTTTAGGAGAATCTGCCGACAGAAACCACATGCATTGCTATGGATATCCTTTGGAAAATACCCCGTTTTTAGACAATTCTATTGCAAAGAGGGAAGCCTATCTCTTCACGGATACCATTTCCTGCGGAAACACGACCACAGATACCATGAAAATGATTTTTTCCTTTGCAGAAAAGGATATCTCTGACAAGCCTTGGTACCAGTATGCCAATCTCCTCGATATCCTAAAAAAAGCAGGATATCATACCACATGGATTTCCAATCAGGCAGAATCCAGCATCTACGGAAACATGGACAAGATTCTCTCTGGACGTGCAATCGATTCCTATTTCTCCGAATTTCACGATTGTTACGGAAAAAGCCTGACACGAGCCTATGACGAGGTTCTGCTTCCCGTCCTCGACAGCTATATAAAGTCCAATGAAACCTACCAAAAGAATTTTTATGTCATTCATATCGAAGGCTCCCATGAAATCTATAAGTCAAGATTCCCTGAGGAATTTGCTAGATTTACAGCAAATGATGAGCCTCCCTCCCAGCAGGAATGGCAGGAAATACAGGCAGACTACGACAACTCCATTCTCTACACGGATAGCCTGCTCCGACAAATTACGGAACGCTTCCAGAATACGAACACTGTGATCCTATATCTCTCCGACCATGGAAGCGATGTTTGCAATGGAAACGACTTCTTTGGTCATTCCATGGAAGCAGAAGGAAGCCTCCACATGATAGAAGTTCCCTTTTTCCTTTGGATTTCTCCTCAGCTTCGTGAAACTCATCCCGAACTTTGCCATAAAATCGACATCGCCAAGGAGCTTCCCTTCCGAACCGACAACACGATACATCTCATCCTCGACCTCATGCAGATTGAAACTACCTCCTTCCTTCCCGAAAAAAGTCCCCTTTCCCCTCGCTACGACACAAATGCAGAACGAATCTATAATGGAAAACCATACAAGAAAAACTAACTTTTTATTGTGCAAAGTTATCCTATCTTAATTGATAAAACAAAGTTAATGCATTTCAAGAAGTGTTTTTAACGGCTCCAAAAAAATTTCTTGCTCAAATCCATAAAAATTTAGGAAGTGATATTTTGAGTACCAACCATAAAAAATACCTGATTGCCGCCTTTTCCATCCTTTTTCCCCTGTTCCTTATTCCTCATTGCGTGAATCCTGATTTTTGGTTTTTGTTAAATGACGGCCGCTATGTCATGGAACACGGATTTCCACACACAGACCCTTTTTCCCTCCACGAAAATCTCCATTTCGTCATGCAGCAATGGCTATCTGCTGTTATTTTTTGGAATGTATGGCATTTCTTTGGAGAAAGCGGTATCTCTGTCTTAGTGGCTTTTGTTGGCTTACTCACACTCCTTGCCTTTTACCGGCTTTGCTTTCTGGTTAGCAAAAAAAATCACTTGGCAGCCTCCCTTGTCACAGTCTTGGTCGGCATGCTTGCCATTCACATCTTTTTCCACGTTCGGCCGCAGATTTTTTCCACATTTTTCCTGCTTCTCTCCGTCCTTTGCATGGAACAGCACCAACAAACAGGAAACATGAAATATCTTTTTCCCCTTCCTGTTTTCTCTGCCCTTCTTTCCAATCTCCATGCCGCCATTTGGCCAATGATTCTCGTCTTTATGCTTCCCTTCCTTATGGCATCGCTTCCCTGCAAAATAATATCCAAGTTTTCTATCTCAGGAAATCCCCAGTGCCTCAAGCCGCTCCTTTTCTCCGTTCCCTTGGTTCTGCTCGCCGGACTTTTCAATCCCTACGGCATGGAAGCAGTTACCTATACCATGCACTCCTACGGAATTGACGTTATCAATGAAAATATTGTCGAAATGTTCCCATTGACTTTTGGGAATGCGACTGGAAACTTCTTCCTCCCCATTCTTGCTGCAACGCTGATTCTTTGCGCACGCATTAAAATGAAGCTGCAATACCTGCTTCTATCCATTGGCTGCATGTACATGGCAATGAAAACCTGCCGCAGTGTCTTCTTTTTCCTTATGATGGGGACACTCCCCTTTTCCTTTGCCCTCTCCCAGCTCCGCCTGCCGGAAATCAAGAAGCAAGATACCTCTCCTGCCATCCTTCGCCGCCATCTCCTTATGATTGCAGGGCTTCTCGCCATACTTTCCCTGCAATTATGGAAAAACATGGAAAAACTCGCAAATATCGATCCCCCCATGCAGGTTCTCTTTGGAATTATTGCCATCGCAACACTGTTCCTCCTCCTCATCCCATCCAAGAGACTTTCCTTCCTTTCCATGGAAAACCTCCGCAACAAAGCTGCTGTTCTCCTCGTTTCCCTGTCATTCCTCACTTTTTTCTTGGCAGGTCACAAAAGCGATACATCGCAATATCTTCCAGAAGGCAAGGAAGGCATAGATTACCTTGCCGCTCATTTCTCCCCCGATGAGGTTCGTCTTTGGACAGATTTTGTGGAAGGATCCTATGCGGGATTTGTTGGATTTCATCCATACATCGACAGCCGTGCCGAAGTATTCCTCAAGGCTCTTAACCATCAAAAGGATATCCTGCAAGAATACTCCAACTTAATCAACGGATGGATCTATTACAAAGATTTTCTCGATTCCTATCAATTCACTCACCTGCTGACCAAGGAAGGAAGTTATATAGACAACTGCCTCCTGCATGACAGTGACTACGAAATTCTCTATGAATATGATGCTCACTCAGAAGACAGCACGGTAACGCATTGCCGCCTGTTTGCAAAAAAATCCAAGGGTTGAACCCTTGGATTTTTTTAGCTTCGTTATTTTTCCTCATGATATTCTTTTTCTGCGTTGACCATCCACACTCTATGACGATGCTTGTTTCCATCCTTTATGCATTGAACGGCTTCCATGGCACTCAACATGCTGTGATCCATGTTATTGTAGCGGTGCTGCCCATTCCTTCCAATGCAATAGAGGTTTTCCACGCCCTCCAAAAATTCCTGCACCTTCGGAAATTCCTTGTAGCTGTCAAAGTAGGCAGGATATGCCTTCGGCACTCGAACGACCGTACTCTCCCTTACGTCCTCGCTGTCAATAACATCGATGCTTGCAAGCTCCTCTATGGCGAACCGGATCATATCCGAATCCGTTCTTTCCCACATTTCGTCATGCTCCTGACAGAAATATTCCATTCCGATCCAAACCGTATCCTTGGGAGATTTCACCATATAGGGAGACCAATTATTGAATATCTGCAATCTCCCTACCTTGACCTCCGGCTCCTGCACATAAATCCAGCAATCCGGCACATTTCCATTGAAAGTTCTGATTTTCGTTTGGTTTTTCAGCTTCATCTTGTCTACCAAAAGACCTACCGTTATGAAATCCCGATAAGGAAGCTCCCTTGCCGTCCTGCGCACGGATTCCTGCACCAAGGACGCAGGCATTCCCCCCACAAGCTCCGATACTGGCATGGAGGAAAAGAATACGTCCCCTTCCAAGCTCCGCTCTATGCCGTCCTCTTCCACCTGAACCCCCTGAACATGATGCGCATTGTCCATCTGTATCCCAACGACCTTGGCATGAAAATGAATTTCTCCACCCATTCGTTCCACCTCGGAACGCAGCTTCTCCCAAAGCTGGCCGGGACCTAATTTGGGGTAATAAAATCTCTCTATCAACGAGGTTTCTCCTGCTCCCTCCTTCTGCCCCATTGCCTTTCTTGCAAAATCCATCAATGCCTTGCTGAGAGAAAGCCCCTTGATACGCTGGCTGCCCCAATCCGCATCAATATCCTTCGGGTAGCGTCCCCATACCTTGTGCGTATAATCCCGAAAAAAGGTCTGGTACAGCTTCCTGCCAAAGCGATTGACCATGAAATCCTCCAAATTTCGTTCCTTTCGCTGAAGCATCTGTGACAAGACGAAGCTTATCCCAATTTCCATCATGTTCCCAATGCCAAGGTTTTGAATGGTCTGCATACTGAGAGAAACTGGATAAGAAAAAAACTTGCGGCGGTAGAGAATACGGGACACTCGATTGCGGTTCAGCAGAACCTCATCCTCTCTCTCAGGATTTGGCCCATTTTCCTCCAGCTTCGACTCCCTTTCCAAAAGCTTGTCATCCAATGCAGGTGCTCCCTGCAAGGGCAGAAGCTCCTTCCATAGCTTTACTACCTCTTGATTCTTTGAAAAGAATCTGTGCCCGCCTATATCCATGCGGTTTCCCTTGTAATTCACCGTGCGGGAAATCCCCCCCACAAAATCTTCCTGCTCCAAAATAATGGGATGAATATCTGTATTCTTGAGCAAATAATACGCAGCCGTAAGACCTGCTGGACCTGCTCCTATAATAATTGCCTTTTTCAAAATTCTCTCCCCTGTTCCTCTACGCTTCTCTATTTTTCATTATACTAAATTTTTCAGCTGTCTTCAAATTTTATGTTAATCTTTCATTTGAACTAGTATTATTATCAATAATTATTTTATGTAATATTTATTAAACCAGCAATAGATATAGTTTTTTCGTGATTTATCTCTCTATTTTCATTTTAAATTATTTTAACTGTCTAATTAAATTATCAATATTTATTTTATGTAATATAAATAAATACTATTTATACTCAAAAAGCCGTAACTTTTAATAAAGCTACGGCTTTTTTAACGAATATATACTAACACAATATATATATTGTGTTAGTTATCTTATTTCTCTTGCCTGCTGGCGCAGTCTTGCAACACGATCACTCGTTTGTGGATGCGTGCTGAAAAGGTTTGCCATGGACTTTTTGGCATTTTCCAATGGGTTAACAATAAACATGTGCGCCGTTGCAGGCGTTGCCTGTGCCATTGGCTGGGAATTCCTTGCATAGTACTCCATCTTCTCCAAGGCATCTGCGAGATATTCTGGATGGCCGCAAATCTCACCGCCGCCATAATCTGCCTCAAACTCCCTTGAACGGGATATCGCCATCTGGATCAAGCCTGCCGCTAACGGTGCAATGATAATCGTTGCCAAGGATCCCAAAAATCCCCCATGCTCCTCATCATCGGAACGTCCAAAGATTGCTGCCCACTGTGCCATATTTGCAATCCATGAAATCATCGTGGCAAAGGTTGCCGCAATCGTAGAAATCAAGATATCGTGGTGCTTCACATGCGCAAGCTCATGAGCCACGACACCCGAAAGCTCGTTGTAGTTCAAGGTTCGCATGATTCCGGTCGTCACAGCAACTGCCGCATGCTCCGGATTTCTTCCCGTAGCAAAGGCATTTGGCTCAGGCGAATCAATAATGCATACACGAGGCATAGGAAGCTCTGCACGAGCTGCCAAATTTTCTACCATGCGGTAAAGCTCCGGTGCCTCCGAAGGCCCTATCTCCCTTGCATTGTACATCCGCAGTACCATGGAATCGCTGTTCCAGTAGCTATAGAAATTCATTCCGACAGCAATCACAAACATAATGCTTGCACCGTGCGAACCACCGATAGCCCCGCCAACTGCCACCAGCACACCCATCAAAAGTGCCATCAGTATTGTTGTTTTTACGGTATTCATGTCTTATTCCTCCTTATTTTTCCCATGAGAACGCTTGTACCAGCCTATCGCCAGCACAACAATAATAAAAATAACCTTCAGCGGCACAGCATAATCTATCAGAAGGCTTCCCATTGCCTTGTCGCTGGTCATCAGCTCTGCTGCCGTATAGGCTAGAATCGCTGCTCCCATATAAATGAGGGCAGGCACCTTTTTCATCAGCATCAGGAAAAGCTGCGCCCCGCAAAGGACAATAGGAATACTTACCAGCAATCCGCAGATGATCAAACTCCATTTCCCCTCTGGAACGGTATTGGCAACACCTGCCAAAGAAAGGATGTTGTCAATGCTCATGATGAAGTCTGCTACCAAGATGGTCTTGACCGCTGCCCAAAAGCTTGCAGGCTGATCGCCCTCCTTTGACTCTCCCTTGTGATCCGTCACCAGCTTGACAGCAATATAGAGAAGCGCCGCACCTCCAATAAATTCCAAATAAGGCGCTGCCAGCAAGCTGGTTGCAAACAAAGTACAAACGATGCGAATTAAGACAGCCCCCATGCCTCCAATAAAAATTGCCTTTCCCCTGTTATGCTCCGGCAGGTTCTTGCAGGCAAGCGCAATCAAAATTGCATTGTCGCCAGAAAGAATAATATCCAGCATCAGGATTCCTGTCAATGCTGCAACCCACTCTGGAGAAAACATCCCGCTAAATAAATTTTCCAACATACTCATCTTCCTTTTCTTCATACGCACCTGCATTTGAGATACAAAAAGACCTTGTCCCATGAAAAACCAAAGGCTCTTTCATGGAACAAGGTCTTGCTTACAACAAATGCCGATCACACCGGGCGGAAGAACCGCCGTACTGACGATGCCTGACCGTTAGGCTACTCCCCTTGTTAAGAATCTCTGTGAATACTATAGCATAACTATCTTCAACTTGCAAGCAAAATCAAATATCAAGATTCTTGACCAGCTTCGCATTTTCTTCAATGAACTGGCGGCGCGGCTCTACCTTGTCTCCCATGAGAATCGTAAACAGCTCATCAGCAAGCTCTGCATCCTCCATGTCCACCCGCAGCATCGTGCGTCCCTCGGGGTCCATCGTGGTTTCCCAAAGCTGCTCCGGATTCATCTCACCAAGCCCCTTGTATCGCTGTACTGTGATCCCGTCACGGCCAACCTCATCCAGCTTCTTTGCCAGCTCCTCATCGCTGTAGGTATACCAATTCTTCTTTCCCTTGCGTACCTGATAAAGAGGAGGCTGCGCAATGAACACATGCCCATGCTCAATAAGCGGCTTCATGTAGCGATAGAAGAACGTCAAGAGAAGCGTCCTTATATGCGCGCCATCGACATCGGCATCTGTCATAATGATAATCTTGCCATAACGTCTCTTAGAAAGGTCAAAATCATCACTGATTCCCGTACCGAATGCCGTAATCATCGTGCGAATCTCAGCATTGGCAAAAATCTTGTCCAAGCGTGCCTTTTCCACGTTCAGAATCTTGCCTCGCAGTGGAAGAATCGCCTGAAACCTGCGGTCACGTCCCTGCTTGGCAGAACCACCTGCGGAATCTCCCTCCACGATATAGATTTCTGCCTGCTCCGGATCCTTCACCGAGCAATCTGCCAGCTTTCCGGGAAGGCTTGATACCTCCAACGCATTCTTTCTCCTCGTCAGCTCACGAGCCTTGCGGGCAGCTTCCCTTGCTCTCGCCGCCATGATTGCCTTGTCAATGATTTTCTTGGTAATGGCAGGATTTTCCTCAAAATACTCGGAAAGTCCCTCTGTCACAATGGAATCCACAATGCCGCGAACCTCGGAATTTCCAAGCTTCGTCTTGGTCTGTCCCTCAAACTGCGGCTCCCGAATCTTCAAGCTGATGACACAGGTAAGTCCTTCTCGAATGTCCTCGCCTGAGAGATTGCTGTCATTGTTTTTCAGGATATTTTGCTTGCGGGCAAAATCATTGGCAGCACGGGTAAGTGCCAGCTTGAAGCCTGCCAGATGCGTTCCGCCCTCTTCCGTATTGATGTTATTGACGAAGCTATAAATATTCTCCTGATAGCTGTCATTGTATTGCAGGGCAATTTCTACAACAGTGTCGTCCTTTGTCCCATTAAAGTAAATCGGCTCAGGATTGATTTTTTCCTTCTTTCGGTTCAAATGCTCCACAAAGGAACTGATTCCTCCATCGAAATGGAAGCTTTCAGACTTCCCGCCCTCTCGCTCATCCTTCAACTGGATCGTAATGCCATGATTCAAGAAGGAAAGCTCACGCAGGCGATGGCGGAGCGTTTCATAGCTGTACTCCAAAACGGTAAAAATCTCGGGATCTGGGCAAAAATGGACACGAGTTCCCGTAACCTCCGTATCCCCCGTAACCTTCAAGGACTTTTCCGTCACACCGCGCAAAAAGGAAATCTCATGAACCTTCCCGTCACGCTTTACCTGCACGTCCATTGAGGTAGACAGGGCATTTACGACCGAAACGCCAACGCCATGCAGTCCTCCCGATACCTTGTAGCCATCGCCGCCAAACTTTCCGCCTGCATGAAGTACCGTAAGAACGACCTCCACTGCCGGCTTTCCGCTCTCGTGCATGTCAACCGGAATTCCTCGCCCATTATCCTGAACCGTAATGCTGTTGTCCTCGTGAATCACAACCTCAATACGATCGCAGTATCCTGCCAATGCCTCATCGATAGAATTGTCCACCACCTCATACACGAGATGATGAAGCCCTCTCTCTGACGTGCTTCCGATATACATGCCCGGACGCTTGCGGACAGCCTCCAGCCCCTCCAAGATCTGAATTTGCTCCGCGCCGTAGTCACCTTCCACTGCAGTGACCTCAACGGCATCCTCATTCATGTGAATTTCTACGCCTTCCCTGTCAGGCCCCTGCTCCATGATTTCCTCAAGAACCTCGCGACCATCTAACAGGCTCTGCTGTTCTGTCTTGTCATTTTCCATTGCCATAGAAACTTACTCCCCTATCTTTTCCTCTGTATGCAACAACCCATTTGCCCTTTTTCCATGCCTCGGCGAAATATAATCCCGCCTGCGTATCGGCTTAAATTTTTCCCCTTTGGATGGCTGCGCCAAATCAAAGCGAAGCTCATACATCGTCCTTCTTATGATATCCTCTGTCAGGCATTGCGGCGGCAGGCACTTGTAGAGCATGACCAAACGCTTGGCTTCCAGCGCATCCAACTGATCCAGTCTCGCTTCCTTTGCCCACAGCTGTACCAAGGAAGCCCGCTGGCTGTTTACCATGTAGGTCGTGCATTCCGGCACACTTTCCTTAATCTCGCTATAGGAAGCCCACGGAATGTCCTGCAAGACCTTGCGAACCTCCTGACGAAGCTTTGCCTCATGCTTTCCCTTGCAAATCGTGCAACGAATCTCTTCCTTCCAGCAAAGGGCATTGCAATCCCTGCACGCATGCCATTCTCTTTCTTTCCTGAGCTTTACCAGCTGCCGATGCTTTATGGAAAGTCTCAGCAGTTGCTTTTTCAAAGCCTCGTCCTCAACACTTTCGCATTGCATGCGAATTTCTCGAAGCTCCTCTTCCGTGAGGTTTACCTGCTGCAGTTTTTTCCCAAGGTGAAACTCTTCCTCATTTCCCAATTCGCCTGAAATATCCGTAGGAGAGAACTTCTGCTGCCTTTTTCCGAATCGAATTTCCCTTACCAGCCTTTCTCCTGCACAGTTATTGACAAGCTGAAGAATTTCCAGCTGCCTCATCTGTATTTCGTTGCGCCACGACGGATTTTCCGCATAGAGCCAAAGCGTTTTCCCCTCTATGCCCACGGCTTGGACATTTTGAGCAATCATCTCTCCTACAAGGCTTTGCCAACGGCACAGGACAAAATGACGGCGATACAGCTTCTCAGCCTTCGTGCCGAGGGAATGAATACTTTTGGGCAAGATCCTGTCCAACAGCTCCAACCCGGGTGTTCGTGCCTCCATTCCTTTCACCTCTTGCAGAAAAACAGCTTTTCTTACAGCTTCCGTATCCTTCCTTTAGATACCTCGTAATATGCCCCAACACGTTCTTTTGGAAAATATGCTTCCTCTGTCGCAGTAACCAGCGTCTGTATTTTTTCCTTGCAGATAAAGTCCAAAAGCTGCCTGCGCCTTGCGGCATCCAGCTCACTCATCACATCGTCCAGCAAAAGAATCGGATATTCTCCCGTTTCCGAGCGAAGAAACTCCAGCTCCGAAAGCTTCAATGCAAGCGCTCCTGTTCTTTGCTGTCCCTGAGAACCAAAGGAACGAAGATTGATTCCGTTAACCTCCAAAACCAAATCATCATGATGAGGTCCAATGCCCGTGCTTCCCCTCAAAATATCCTTTTCCCTAAAAGCTCTCAGCTTATTATTATACCATGCCTCTAGGTCGTTTGTCATTTCTCCATTGTCCATGCCCCGCATCTCATAGAGAACAGCCAGCCTTTCCTGCTGGCTGGAAATTCTCCCCTGCACCATTTCTGCGATACAGTTCAGTTTCTGGATAGAGTCCCTGCGCTTCCTCGTAATCTTTGCAGCCGTTTCCGCCAGCTGAACGTCCCACAAATCAAGCATCGATTCCGATGATTTCCTCTCACGAATACTCTTGAGCAGCGTATTCCTTTGCGAAAGAATCCGATGGTACTGCAAAAGCGACTGGTAGTAGGAAGGACTTGCCTGAGAAATCTCCCCATCCAAGAAACGCCTTCTTCCCAAGGGAGCGCCCTTTATCAGAAAAAGATCCTCCGGTGAAAATAGGACCGTATGAATTTTTCCTATCATTTCTTTTGGCGGGATTTGCTGTCCGTTGGAAATGATTTTCCTGCGTTCCTCCCTGCTGAACTTAAGCTCCATCACCTGCAGAATCCCCATCCGCTCATAAGCAATGCGAGCATAGCCTTCCTTCTGTTCCCAGAGAATCAGCTCCGTGTCCGTGCGTGTCCTGTGAGAATGTCCCAACGAAGCATAATATATCGCCTCCATGACATTCGTTTTTCCCTGAGCATTTTGACCTAGAAAGATGTTGATTCCGGGTTCTAATTCCAGTTCCAAGGAAGAATAATTCCTATAATTTTTTAATGACAAAGAGTGAACATGCATTTCTCAGCATTCCTTTCGGACGACCTTCCATGCACCAATTCCCTCGATCTCGATGATATCTCCTGCATGAAGCTTGCGTCTTTTTGCTGATTCCGTTTCCCCATTTTTCTTAATGCGGCGATCTTCCAAAAGTGACTTAATCTCTCCTCCCGATGACAAGATCCCTGCCCATTTCAGGAATTGATCCAACTGGATCTCCTCTGTCTCAATAACAACTTCTTCCATGAAAAAACCTCCCTGCAAAATCAATGATTGGTGCGAACAGGCGTAACAACATAAGTAAACTCAGTATCATCGCTGTCTCGAACCATGACAGGATTCAGGCTGGAATTCAAGGAGAACATGCATTCCTTTCCCGTCATATTCTTGAGGACATCCACAATATAATTTGCATTGAATGCAATGTTGACATCTGGACCGTTTACGACAGCAAGAACGGTTTCCTCCGCATATCCAATTTCTGGATTGTTGGAGGAAATATGAAGCTTCCCCGAAGAAAATTCCAAACGGATCACATTATAGTCACCTGTCTTGGCAATCAAGGAAACACGCTCTACTGCGGCATGCAGTTCTTCCTTGGAAATGGTAACCTCTGTACTGAAATCCTTGGGAATAACCCTATGATAATCCGGAAATGCACCTTCAATCAGGCGTGAGGTAATATATATGTTCTCAAAAGCAAAGCTAATCTTGTTGTGCGAGCAGGTAACATGGACATTGATGGGAACATCCGAATCCATAATATGAAGAAGCTCATTGAGCACCTTGGAAGGAATGATGATTTTAATAGAACCGATTGGTTCACTAAAGTTTTCATGCTTTACAGAAAGCCGATGCGTATTGGTTGCAGCCATGGTGACAATCGTTTGGTCAATCTCCAAAAGACAGCCAGTAAAAATAGGACGGTTTTCATCAGTAGAGCAGGAAAAAACTGTTTTTTTGATCAGGTTGCAAAGAACCTTGTCCTTGATGTCGAAGGAAAGAGAACCTTCAAAGAAAGGAATCACAGGAAAATCGGAAGCATTCATTCCAAGGAGCGTAAATTTCGAATTTTTTGATTGGATGTGCAGGATATTTTCCTTTGTGTCAAAACGGAAGGAAACATTTTCCTCTGGAAGCTTGCGGACAACTTCCTGCAAATAGCGACCAGAAACTACAAGCGTTCCTTCCTGTTCAATTTCAGCTTCTATACGGACAATAAAACCAAGATCGTAATCCGTAGCTTGAAGCTCCAAGATATTTTTTTCTGTTTTTAGATATACTCCTGAAAGAATTGGGGTTTGCGGCTTGCTTGCTATTGCCTTGGAAACGATTTGAAGAGCGTTCACTAAATCCTTTTTAAAGCAAGTAAATATCATGATAATCCTTCTTTCTTTTGTGAGGCTTAGTTTTAAGATTGCTTATAAATATAAAATAAAACAGTAGTCGTCGTAGTAGGGGCTGTGGAAATGTAGAAAAGTGGTTTTAAACAAGGCAGTTGTGCATAAAATGGAGTGGATAAGCTTGTGGGAAAGGAAAAGGAGGTTATCCACACAATACACGGTGATAACCCCCTTTCTCAGTTATGAACATCTTGTTTGCAGCATATCCTTGCGATTATCCACGAAGTTATGCACTACATTTGCTGGATAAGTGCCGTCAAGTCCTTCAGTGCTTTCTGAAGCTTTTTGTCCTGCTCCTTGTCGGTTTTTATTTTGTCGCATGCATGCATGACGGTCGTATGATCACGCCCTCCAAAGGAACTGCCAATTTGCGGCAAGGAGGTATCTGTCAGCTCCCTGCAAAGGTACATAGCAATCTGCCTCGGATAAGCAATATTTTTGGGACGCTTCTTGGAATGAAGATCATCGACAGGGATAGCGAAATAGTCCGCTACAATCTTCTGGATAACATCCATCGTGATTTCTTTTGGCTTGCTATTGGCAAAAATGTCCTTCAATGCTTCTGCAACAAGCTCCGTTGTAATCATCTGGTGAGTAAGGGAGGCGTAAGCAACCACACGGGTCAGCGCACCTTCCAGCTCTCGAATATTGCTGTCGATTCGGCTTGCAATGTAAATCATGACTTCATCACCGACATTGATATTATCGAGAAGAGCCTTCTTTTTGAGTATGGCAATTCGCGTTTCGAGATCAGGCGCCTGAATGTCCGTAATCAATCCGCACTCAAAGCGGGAGCGAAGCCTGTCGGTCAGCTGGTCAACGTCCTTTGGGGGACGATCCGAGGACAGAATGATCTGCTTGTTGGCATTGTAAAGCTCATTGAAGGTATGGAAAAATTCTTCCTGCGTGCTTTGCTTTCCAGAAAGGAACTGGATATCGTCAACGAGAAGCACATCAATGGTGCGGTATTTCTGGCGGAAGAACTCTCCCTTGTTGTCTCGGATGGAGTTAATAAGCTCATTGGTGAACTGCTCGCAGGAAACATAGAGGACACGTTTTTGCGGGCTGCTCTTTAAAATCTGGTTGCCGATTGCATGCATGAGATGCGTCTTTCCAAGTCCAACACCCCCGTACATGAAGAGGGGGTTGTATTTTGTTCCCGGTGCGGCAGCTACTCCCATAGCAGCACCGTGCGCCAGTTGGTTGGATTTTCCCATGACAAAGGTATTGAATGTATATTTGGGGTTCAGGCTTGTCGTATCGCCGGGAGCAATCTGCTCCGAGGAATCCCGATGGTTCTGTTCTTCCTTTTCTGCGGGAGCAGATGCATCCGAAAGAAGAGTACCCTGAACTAAATCGGGGGAGGAGACAGCGGAATCTGCGGAAGATTCGTTGACGGTTTGCAAATTCAAGCTCTTGAGGACGATATGAATTTCTTGCTGCATCTCGTTTTGCGCAGCATCCTCAAGAATAGTAATGTAACGCTTTTCAATCCAGTCCTTATGCAGGCTGGTCGGTGCGCCAAGTGTCAGAGTCTGGTTTTCAAGGGAGATGGGGACAACTGGACGAAGCCAGTTCTTGCAGATGGATTCGGAGAGTGTTTCCTGAGATCTCTCAAGGATAGACTCCCAAATTTGTGGCATTTCTTTTCGATCCATAAAAAAATCCTTTCTGGCATAGAGTTTTATTGTACACAAGAGATAGTACTTTTCCACAGCCTTGTCCACAAGTGTGGATAAATTATTCCAAAAGAAAACGCATCCGAAAAAAATTACAAAACCAAGAGACGGCAATCTCAAGAATCATTGCAATAATCGGGCATGAAAAGATTTGTGGAAATGTGGATAATGTTGTGGATAAGGATCCTTTTATGTGGACAACATGTGCCTTGCTTTGCATACTTCCAAGGAATCCTTCTACGTTCTCCAAAATGTGCAAGAATATATTAACAAAATTAAAGAAAGTTATCAACAGTTTTTTGGGGAAATACACTTGCAAAACCAATTTTGTCCACAGTTTATTGCTTGACACTCTAAGATAGCTAGTCTATAATTTGACGTAGTAAAATTCTTGGGAGTATATTCCTTTGGGTTTACCTCATAAGCATTAAGGAGGTGTTGAGGTAGTGAAACAGACTTATCAGCCGAATAACCATTGGCGCAAAAAGACGCACGGCTTTCGTGAGCGCATGAAGACAAAGGGAGGCCGTCTTGTTATCAAGAGAAGACGCCAGCGTGGCAGAAAGAAGCTTACGGCATAATTCGTACAGGTCACTGCGGTGGCCTTTTTTCCGTTTCATGGAGAATCCCTCTGTGGTTCATTTTTTGAGAGGAAGTTTATGTTGAAGTTACCAAAACGGAAGATTCTCCGCCAGAGGAAGGAATTTCAGACTGTTTATCATTGTGGGAAATCTTATGCAAACCGATATTTAGTGCTTTACGTCTTTCCAACAGAGGAGATGGCAGGGAAGGTTGGCTTTGCGGCTGGCAAGAAGCTCGGCTGCGCAGTAGTGCGCAACAGGGTAAAGAGGCTGCTTCGCGAAACCTATCGTTTGCATCAAAAGAAAATTCGCTCTGGAGCTGCTTTGATCTTGGTTGGAAGACGTGCCTTGGTAAATGAAAAGTGCGCTGTGGCGCAGAAGGCTTTCCTGCAGGTGGGGAGGAAAGCCAGAATTTTTCAGGAGGAAGATGAGAAGTGAAAAGGGCAGTTCTTTTTTTGATACGTTTTTATCGGTCGTATCTTTCTCCCTTGAAGCCTCCTTCCTGCCGGTATATTCCTACATGCTCGGAATATGCGATGATTGCTATAGAAAAATACGGGATCTGCAAGGGGGGATGGATGGCGTGCAAGCGTTTGCTGCGATGTCACCCGTTTCACAAGGGCGGTTACGATCCCGTGCCATAAATGTTGCTAGTATTTTGAATTAGGATGTGATGAGTTGGAACCAGGGATTATTGCAGGTATTCTTTCGCCGATTACGGGCCTTTTGTCGCTTGTATTGACGGCATTGTATACGCTTACTGATATGATGGGGGTTGCAAGCATAGGCTTGTCCATTATTCTTTTGACAGTGCTTATCAAGATGCTGCTCTATCCATTGACAGTCAAGCAGGTCAAGTCAATGAAGGCAATGCAGGAATTAAGTCCAAAAATGAAGAAGATTCAGGAGAAGTACAAGAACGATCCGAAGCTGATGCAGCAGAAGGTAGGGGAGCTGTACCAAAATGCAGGCGTAAATCCTTTGGCTGGCTGCTTGCCCCTTTTCATACAAATGCCGATTTTGATGGCGATGTATTGGGCTCTTTTCAGCTTTGACTATGCAAGCGTTGGAGGAACGGCTTCCTTTGCTTGGCTTCCGAGTCTTTCTGAGCCAGATCCTATTTATGTTTTGCCGATTTTGTCTGCATTGACGACGTTCTTGCAGCAAAAGCAGACCACGACGGAAATGACACAGCAGATGAAAATCATGATGACGGTGATGCCTATTTTCGTGGGCTGGATCAGCATAAACTTTCCTTCCGGACTTGTCCTTTACTGGGTTACGATGAATATTGTGCAGATAGCGCAGCAGTGGTGGATGTTCCGAAAGGATGAAAAGGAAAGCAAGAAGGGGGCTGCTTGATATGGCCAAGGCTTTGGAAAAGACGGGAAAGACCGTGGAAGAAGCTATCCAATCGGCACTTTTGGAGTTGGGATGCTCTAAGGAGCAGGTAGATTGCGAGATTTTAGAACAGCCATCTAAAGGTTTTTTGGGGCTTATTGGTGCAAAGCCGGCTCGCGTCAAGGTGACGGTAAAGGAAATGGAAGAAAAGACGGACTGCAAAGAAAAAGAGACTGCTGAGAATTTCGTGGAGATTGCAGAGGAGGAACAGGCTCCTGCAAGCAAGGAAGATGCATCTTCCTTGGGTGTGGAACGAGCAGAGAAGTTCCTTTCGGAAATTTTTATTGCCATGAACATAGAAGTCGAGATGAATGGCAAGCAGACAGAGGATGGATATGTTTTCGAGCTGGCAGGGAAGGAAATCGGCGTTCTGATTGGGAAGCATGGGCAGACCTTGGATTCCCTTCAGTACCTCGTGAACCTTGCGGCAAATCGGGGCATGACGGAGGAGAGAGTCCGCATTATTCTTGATGTAGAAAATTATCGTTCCCGCAGGGAGGAAACCTTGAACCGTTTGGCAAATCGCTTGGCGGAGAAGGCAGTTCGTATGTGCCAGTCCATCAAGCTGGAGCCAATGAACCGTCACGAGCGCAAGATTATTCATGTGGCATTGCAGGACAATCATCGAGTGATTACGACAAGCGAGGGCGATGAGCCGTACCGTTATATCGTGATTGTTCCGAAACGCGGAGGAAATCGCTTTCGGGAAAGATCTGAGGAAATCGAATAATTTTTTAGAGAGCTGTGAAAGGGCTGTCCGTACTTGGGCGGTCCTTTTTTCTATGAAGATGAGGGAGATGGAAGGTTTGCAGGGAGATACCATCAGTGCAGCTGCTACTTCGGCAGGCGAGGCAGGGATTGGAATTGTAAGAATTAGCGGCGAGAAGGCAATAGAGGTTGCAGAACGTATATTTTTCCCGAGCAGGGATAGGAGCCTGAGGGAAACAGGATCGTACCGTGCCGTTTATGGGAAAATTGTGGACGAAGGCGGGGAAATCGTGGATGAGGCAATCGCTCTTGTCATGAAAGCGCCTCATTCCTACACTATGGAGGATGTCGTGGAATTGCAGTGCCATGGCGGGCGTGTGCCGCTTCAAAAGACATTGGCGCTTACCTATGCAGCAGGCGCGCGTCCTGCAGAGAGGGGAGAATTTACCAAGCGGGCATTTTTGAATGGGCGAATGGATCTTGCACAGGCACAGGCAGTTATGGACGTGATCCAGTCCAAGACGGAAGCATCTCTTCGGATGGCGGCAGGACATTTGGAGGGAAAGCTTTCCAAAAGGATAGCAGGGCTTCGTCACAGGATTTTGGAGCAAATTGCGCATTTGGAGGCTGTCATTGACTTTCCGGAGGATGAAGTAGATTCCATCGTGAGGGATAAGGTGCGTCAAAATGTGGTTGCGTATGCCAATGATTTAAATGAGCTATTGAAAACAGCAAGGACG
This sequence comes from uncultured Selenomonadaceae bacterium, assembly GCA_937902665.1. GTDB lineage: Bacteria > Bacillota > Negativicutes > Selenomonadales > Selenomonadaceae > CALELM01. Next base: position 9,181 of record CALELM010000027.1, on the reverse strand, counting down.
GGGAGGATTTTACGGGAAGGGCTGACAACGGCAATCATTGGGAAGCCAAATGTCGGAAAGTCAAGTCTTTTGAATGCCCTGCTGCATGAGGAGAGGGCTATCGTTACGGAGATTCCGGGGACGACGCGTGACAGTATCGAGGAATATGCAGAGGTGGGAGGCGTGCCGCTTCGCATCATAGATACGGCGGGAATTCGGGCAACGGAGGATATGGTAGAACGAATTGGCGTGGAAAGGTCGAGGGAATATGCAGAAAAGGCTTCCTTGATTTTGGCACTTTTTGATGGTTCTTCGGATCTTACGGCAGAGGACGAGGAGATTATGGAGCTGCTGGATGGGCGTGAGGCAATCCTTTTGGTTACAAAAAATGATCTAATGCCTGTATTCCCGTCTGAGATGCTCAAGGAGAGGTTTTCGTCCTTTCCGCTATGTTTTATATCAACGAAGGAAGAAACGGGTCTTGCAGAGCTTGGTGAATTGATTGCTCAAAAGGTCTATGGAAAGGCATTATCCACAGATAATGCCTGCTTTGTGGATAACGAACGCCAAGCCTATCTGCTGGGTGAAGCGAAGAAGCATTTGGAGGCGGCACTCCAGACCATAGATATGGAAATGGGAGAGGATTTTATTTCTATAGACCTTCGTTCTGCTTGGGAAAAGCTTGGAGAAATTACTGGTGAAACAGCAGGAGAAGATATTATTGATCAGATATTTTCTCAATTTTGCATTGGAAAATAGGAGGGGTTGCATTGTTTACGGCAGGAAAATATGATGTTATTGTGATTGGTGCGGGACACGCAGGCGTGGAGGCGGCACTGGCTGCTGCGAGGATAGGCTGCAGGACGCTTCTGGCAACGCTTTCGATGGACAATATTGCTATGATGCCATGCAATCCATCTGTAGGAGGGCCTGCCAAGGGGCATTTGGTAAGAGAGGTGGATGCCCTTGGAGGGGAAATGGGAATCAATGCCGACAAAACCTGTATTCAGTATCGAATGCTTAATACAGGAAAGGGTCCTGCGGTACATGCCCTGAGAGCGCAGGCAGACAAGAAGCTTTACCAGCTTGCCATGAAGGAAACCTGCGAGAATACGGAAAATCTTGATGTAAAGCAAATCTTGGTGGAAAGGCTTTTGGTGGAAGAAGGCGAAATCAAGGGCGTGGAAATTGAGACAGGTGAGGTGTATCTGGCACCTGCGGTCATTTTGGCAACGGGAACGTATCTCAAGGGGCGTATTATTCTTGGGGAAAAGACCTATGAGGGAGGACCGAACGGGCAGAGAGCGGCAAGAAAGCTTTCGGAATCCCTTGCTGAAAACGGAATAAGGCTCATGCGTTTCAAGACGGGAACGCCGGCGAGAGTGGATGCTCGTACCTTGGATTACAGTAAAATGAGTCTCCAGCCGGGAGATGAGGAATGCCGCAATTTTTCCTTCATGAGCGATGTCAGGACGAGGGAGCAGGTTCCTTGCTGGCTGACGTACACGAATGAGAAAACGCATCGTATTTTGCTCGATAATATGCATCGTGCGCCGATGGCAAACGGCATAATTGAGGGAATTGGGCCAAGATACTGCCCTTCTATTGAGTCAAAGCTTTTGAGATTTCCTGATAAGGAAAGGCACCAGCTCTTTTTGGAGCCGGAGGGGTTGCATACGAACGAGGTTTATGTGCAGGGAATGTCAACGAGCATGCCAATGGATGTGCAGCTGAATTTCCTGCGTACGATTCCCGGACTGGAAAATGTGAAGGTAATGCGTGCAGGCTATGCCATTGAGTATGACTGCATCGATCCCTTGCAGCTGAAGCCGACCTTGGAATTCAAGGAAATCAAGGGGTTCTTTTCCGCCGGGCAGTCCAATGGAACGTCAGGCTATGAGGAGGCTGCGGCGCAGGGGATTCTTGCGGGCATCAACGCAGCAAGGATGGTCAAGGGAGAGGAGCCACTTATTATCAAGCGTTCGGAGGGATATATCGGCGTTCTCATTGACGATCTCGTGACGAAGGGAACGGAAGAACCGTACCGCATTATGACATCGAGGGCAGAATATCGCCTGATTCTGCGTCAGGATAATGCAGACCAAAGGCTGACACCGCTTGGCAGGAAGGTGGGGCTTGTGAAGGATGACCGATGGGAACGCTTCACGAAAAAGCAGGAGAGAATAAAGGAGGCACTTTCCATGCTGGCAAAGCGAAGCCTGCAGCCGAGCAGGGAAGTCAACGACTTGCTGGAATCCAAGGGAATCGCCCCCATTCGCAATACGGCAAGCCTTGTGGAATTGCTTCGCCGTCCTAACGTAAGCTATGATATCTTGCAGGAAATGCTGGGACTTCCCTCGCTGGACGATGAGGTGAAAAAGCAGGTAGAGATTTCCATTTTCTACGAAGGATACATCAAAAAGCAGATGGAGCAGGTAGAGCGTATGGAAAAGCTGGAAAACAAGCTTTTGCCGGAGGGACTGGACTATGGGAAAATAACAAGCCTGCGTGACGAGGCAAGGGAAAAGCTCTCTGCCATCCGTCCTCGTTCCGTGGGACAGGCAGGCAGAATCTCAGGGGTATCGCCTGCGGACGTGTCTGTTTTGCTTGTTTACTTGGAAAAGGAACGCAGGGAAAGGAGTGCAGGAGCATGATAGAGAAATTGAGGGCAGCGGCAACAGAATATGGGATTCTTCTCTCAGAAGAACAGCTGGCGCAGTTTGATTGCTATTACCGTCTTTTGCTGGAATGGAACGAGAAAATGAACCTGACTGCCATAACCGAGGCAGGGGAGGTTGCCGTCAAGCACATGGTGGATTCCCTGACAGCTTATGACGAAAAACTGTTTTTTGAGGGAGCAAGCCTTTTGGATGTGGGAACAGGTGCAGGATTTCCGGGAATTCCGCTGAAAATCTTTTGCCCTAAGCTGAAGCTGACCTTGATGGATTCCCTGAACAAGCGGGTAAAATTCCTCCAAGCAGTAACCGAGGAATTGGGGCTGAAGGAGGTATCCTGCGTTCATGCCCGTGCGGAGGAGGGAGCCAGAAATAAAGCATATCGGGAAGGGTTTGATATCGTGACCTCCCGTGCGGTAGCAAGGCTTCCAGTTCTTGCGGAATACTGCCTTCCCTTCGTGAAGAAGAAGGGCGTCTTTCTTGCCCTTAAAGGGATGCAGTTTGCCGAAGAAGCCGAAGAAGCAAAGAAAGCCATCAGGATTCTTGGCGGAGAGCTTGAGGAAATCCGTTCCGTCAAGCTCCCCGGATTGGATGATGTGCGGGCAGTTATCTGCATAAGGAAAACAGGAAAAACGCCGAAGGAATATCCAAGAAAGGCAGGAACACCAGCAAAAAAACCGATTGGATAGTCAGGAAAATTCATGGCATGTTGGAACGCTAGTTGGGAGACTGGCGTTCTTTTTTTGTGCGGAAATTATTTATGATGCAAAAAGCAATGCTTGACCACTGCAGATGCTTACTTTCCATGGTCTACTTTGAGGGTATCATATCAGGACTCAACTGGGCTGTTTGTTTCATTATTGCAACAGCCAAGCAATAAGATTAATCTGCTTTATTCCTTCATGGCTAACTGTTCCATCATCCATTGACAGAACAATCTTCTCGTAATTATCGCTTACCTTTTGTAGTGGAGCAAGTTCTCTTGTTCTAACACTCTCCACCATCATCGATTCCGTCACCTGAACATAAAGCTTATCCGTTGTATCAGAAGCTATAAAATCAATCTCCCTATTATCGAGCTTTCCAATTGCTACATCGTAGCCTCTTCTCAAAAGTTCAAGGTAAACGATATTCTCTATGATATGGCCTCGGTCTCTTTCCCTTAATCCTAACAGATAATTCCTTAAGCCTACATCAACAATGTAATACTTGCCAAGTGTCTTGAGATACTCCTTTCCCTTGATATCAAATCGCTTGATATCATAAAAGAAGTAGGATTCCAAAAGCGTTTCAATATAAGCCTGGATGGTATGACCGCTTGGTTTCCCTTTGCGTTTTCCATTTTCGAGCAGACACTCGTTGACAAGCGTATTTCCAATTGAAGTAGCAGATACGCTTGAACCAATATTATCGCAAAGAAATAGGATTATCTTTCTAAGCAAAACCGAATCTGTGATTTGTCTTTGACCTCTGCGCTTTTCTCTTTCTAGGATATCCCTGATGACTACAGTTGAATAAATGCCATCAAGCAATGTGAAAGCTCTATCCTGTTCCAAGCCAACATCGGCAATTCCGGGCATTCCACCAAATCGCAGATAAGCATCAAACACTTCATTCAAGGAATATTGCGTCCCATCATCATCAACGATGACCTTCTTTTCTCCGCCTAATGCACTTTTTACAATTTTTAGCTGTAAATCATTGAAGTGGATGAATTCCTTAAATGACAATGGGAGCATCTTTATCTCCACGCATCTGCCACTGAGGTATGTGGAATACTCTGAGGATAAAAGATAAGCATTAGAGCCAGTGACATATATATCACAGTCTAAGTCTACTCTAAAAGCATTGATTGCATCTTCCCACTTGTCGACTCTTTGGATTTCATCGAAGAAAAGATACATCCTCTTTCCACCGCATTTAGCTTTTACGAAAGAGTAAACTTCATCGGATGTCATGTTCTTGTAATCACCGGACTCAAAATTCATCTCAATGATTTGGTTTTCATCTATACCGTTATTTTTTAGGTGTTCAACCATCAGCTTCAAAAGGCTGGATTTTCCGCAACGTCTGATGCCTGTAACTACTTTAACCGGTTCAGTGTCCTGAAATGCTACCAACTTATTAAGGTACAATTCTCTGCTTTTTAATTTTCGCTTTGAGTTCATATGAAGTCCTCCTTTAACGCATTCTCAGAATAGCACAATCCTTTCCAAAAATCAAAGTTTGTGTTATTGATAGCAAAAACTTTGATTTTTCGTTTAGTTTTTGCTCTACCATAATCATTGCGCCACTTGTCTAGATATACACGAATGAAGAAAACAAAAAAGCCACCCACCAACCCACAATCTCAAATGTAACTTCATCTGAACCATATTCTTGGGAGACTGGCGTTCTTTTTTTGTGCGGAAATTATTTATGGTGCAAGAAGCAATGCGTTTCCAAGCGCCCTAGCTTGTGTTTTGCTAATTTGTCTTTACGGGGGGGTTATATGTGGTAAAATTTTAATACATATCAACAGCTAGGGGGAATGGAATATGAGAAAATCTATTTTGGCAATGGCTATTTTCTTGTCCTTTTCATGCTTTTTCGGAAATGATATCGTTTCAGCCGCTTCTGTGGGGACAGCGCCAAGGGAGCTCAAGGAATCCCTCCATAGGGAAACGACGACGTTTGATGAGCGAGTCAGCAGGATTCTTTATGGCAGGTCAGGCCAGTATGGGTCATCGGATCGGACGAGAATTGCAGTCGTGATTAACGGGGACGAGAATCTGGTTGTCGAGGATAGGGTGAAGAACCAGATTTACAGCCAGCTTCGCAAAAAGTTTCCAAAGGAAGAGTTTGCCGTAATGAAGGGAACGGATGTCAATACATTGTTGCTTCAGGAAGAGGAAGAGCGGTATATGGAACAGCGAGGAAGCTTTTCTTCATCGTCTGTTTCTGATGAATCGGGAAAGAGTGCGTCAAGACTGTTGGGAGGAATAATCCCAGTAGTATATGAAGAACAATCAGAAGTAAGAAATTCATCGGAAATAAGCAAGAATGATAAGCTAGATGTTGATGGAATGCCAATCGGAAGCCAGCCACGGGGGATTGCCGACCTTGCGCTTGCGGATTATGTCCATGCAGGGAAAGAGCTGGGATATGATTATGTATTTGCTGTGACATTAAGCAATGGAATGACACAGCGAGAACTGCATAATTTTATACTGTTCAACAGTATTACGAATCACAAGAATGTTTGGCTTCGTGTTCGATTGGTTGACGTAAAAAATAGTTGTTATGCATATCGCAATAATATTCTTGCCCAAGGGGAGACGCATGGTGGAGGAATCAATGGGAGAATTTTTGAGCGTTCCGTAAAAAAGGCAATGGAAGAAGCTATGAACGACATTGAAATACAGCATTGAGCCGTTGTGCTTTGATAGAAAAGTCCTTAATTTTCCGTAGATTAGGGACTTTTTCTTTTTTAAAAAAGGAGATTTGTTATTGTGGGAAGGATGGTAAGATGATAAAATATAGTTATGTATATCATTCTTCTTGTTAGGAGTTTAGGGGTGAAAAAATGAAGGTATTCCAAATGGTTGCATGTGCGGCTCTCATGGCTTCTTTTGTGTCGTTCCTGTCGTCTGTGCAGGCAGCTGAGGAGGTGGAGGAAAAATCCTCTGTTCAAGCTGAGAAGTCGGCAGATGACTGGTTTTACAAGTCGGAGAGTTCACGGGAGAAAAAGCGGGATTCCAGCAAGAAGGAAAAGTTTGTTTGGCTGTTTTCAGATGATACCTACCACTATGCCATGGATGCGGAGAATGTAAAGTGGATATTGATGCCACATTCCAGCAAGGAATATATTGTAGATGTCTGGATTCGCTTGGTTTCTTTGGATGGGATGTACAGCTATCCGCAAAAGTATTTCTTGGAGCATTATTACCTTCGTCCGGATACGCAGCAGGTGCAGTTTTTGAGTGAGCTGGAGGTAACGGGACGCCCGCAGAATAACATTACGGAAAGGGAATACAGCTCGCGCAACTGGGAAAATCTTATTTCCGGCAGTGTCGAGGACGAAATCTATCATAAAGTCATGGAAAAAATCAAGAAAGAAAAGGTAGGTTCCAAAACCAAAGACAGGAAATCGGTACGGGATTGGGTGGAGGACAACTTAAATATTTCATTGTAAGGGATTTTATGGGGATGTGCAAAAAGTAAGGACTTATACACATGTTTATCAACATATCCACAAGTTTTGGGAAGCGTGTGGATAATATGTGAAGAATGTTGTTGTTAATGATTTGGAGTTTTGATATGGAAACAGGGATAAGGGACGAAATTACAGGTCTGATCAATGTCATGACATTTCTTGCTGAGGCAGATGTCCTGATTAGGGATCATGATGGCTGCGATGCAGTTTTTTTGCATTTCGATGTCGAAGATTTTAAGTCATTGAATCAAAAGTTTGGTTTTCGTGGAGGAAACGAGTTTCTGCGGATCATTGCGAGAATGATAGAAGAAACATTTCCTGAGGCGGTTGTTTCCCGAATCAATGGGGATCATTTCGTTTTGGTAACTTTAGATACAAAGAACGTTGAAAAACGTGCAAAGGAATTGATTGACGAGCTTCGGACGATGCAAAAGGATATCAGCATTGAGATGAATGTCGGTATTTATTTCCGAAGGGCGGATTTTGATGATGTGTCTACCTGCATGGAGCGTGCAAAGATGGCATGCAGCAGCATTAAGGGGAAGTATGACAGATTTCTTTGCTATTACGATGATTCCTTGGATGAAAGGATCAACCTGCGGAACCATATTATACGTTCCTTTCATCGAGCATTGAAACAGGGCTGGATCGAAGTTTATTACCAGCCGGAAGTTCGCGTGATGACGGAAAAAATCTGCGGATTTGAGGCGTTGGTTCGTTGGTGCGATCCGGAGTACGGGGTGCTTTCTCCCGTGACGTTTATTGAAATCTTGGAGGATACCAACCTGATTTACAAGCTGGATCTGTATGTGGCAGAGCAGGTATGCAAGGATCTTGCTTATGTCTTGAAGCATCCGGACGAGTTTCAGCCTATTTCTGTTTCTACGAACCTTTCGCGTGTGGATTTTCAAATGGCTGATATGTTCGCTGAGGTGGAGAAGCTGCGCAGGAAATATGATATTCCTATCCATCTTTTGCATATCGAGGTAACGGAGAGCGCTCTTGACAGTAATTGCCCTTCTATGCAGGAGCAAGTGGAGCATTTTCAGTCGGCTGGTTATGAGGTTTGGATGGACGATTTCGGTAGCGGGTATTCTTCCTTGAACAATTTGAAGGATTATAAGTTCGATTACTTGAAGATTGACATGGTTTTCTTGAAGGATTTTGATGCCAAGCCCCGTTCCAGATGTATTCTTGCTGCAATCGTGAATCTTGCAAAGGAATTGCACATGCATACCTTGGCAGAGGGCGTGGAAACAAGGGAGCAGTTTGAGTTTCTTCGGAGTATTGGCTGCGAGAAGGTGCAGGGATGGCTGTTCGGAAAGCCGGAGCCTTTTTGGGTGGATGGCAAGGCGGTAAAAATAAATCGTTCTTTTGAGGACTTAACAGAGACAATCTATTTCAGCAAGTTGGGACGGGTGAACCTCTTGAGTACCAATCCGCTTACTTATGAGGAGCATCCTTATCAAATTGTGAATCAGCTTGGAATTGCCATTTTGGAATACAACAAGGGAACGGTTTCTTATCTGTATGTCAATGATGCCTACCGTGACTATTTGCACAGCATTGGCTACAAGGATGAGCAGCACTCTGTTGATTACCTGAACAAGAATCTTTATCAGGCAGGCGGCGATCGGGTATTTTTGTACACGCTCTTTCAGAAATGCGTTGATTCCATGAAGGAAGAATCCATGGATTGCGTATTTAATGGAAATCTCTGTAACCTGAAAGTGCGCTGTATTGCAACGAGAGACAACTCACAGGTTGCTTCCTTTGTCATTGTAGCAACGAATCTTTCGCAGTATGAATATGTGCGGCGGGCAGAGGATATGAATACGGCAATCCGTCAGCTGATAGAAATTTTTATTCGTATTGACGTACTTTCTGAGAAGGGGATCTTGCGGAACATTTACACGGATTACATGCAGAACTGCTTTGCGAACATGACGGTCGGAAATTCCCAGAAGTTGGGTATGTTCGCAGATAGGTATATTCATCCGGACGATCGGGAAGAATTCCTGAAATTCTATGATTTCTCAACGCTTTCTGTGCGTGCAAGCCATGCGGTGAAGGAGCATGTATCAGGTATCTTTCGTACTATGCAGGGAGATTATGACTATGTTCTGTGCCACTACCTATTGATTCCTTTCCAGCTAAATGGAAAAAGGCTGTACCTTTCCTGCATCAAGAGTGCAGATGGGATTCAAGGGAAGACATGGGAGCGTATAAAGGAAATGCTTTCTTCTTCAAAAGAAAGATAAATGTTTCACGTGGAACAATAACGAAGCTAAGATGTCCCCTTCTTCAACAGCTTGCTGTAAGTGGGGGAAGC
>CALELM010000026.1 GCA_937902665.1 uncultured Selenomonadaceae bacterium | reverse complement strand
GACGTGCGGAAGGACGCACGGAGGGCATCAAGCAAGAACGGGAGAGCAATATTATCAATATGCTGAAGGAGAAACTGCAGCCAAGCATGGTTGCGAGGATTACGCAGATGACGGTGGAGGAAGTAACGGCACTCGGCAAGCAGGCAGGGGTGCTGTAGGAGAATAGGTGACTTGCCCGCTGGCGAAAGCTGGCGGTTTTTTGCGTGCCATGAAAAGCTTTGAAAATATAATGAAGCTAAAGATGTCCCCTTCTTCAACAGCTTGCTGTAAGTGGGGAGAACCATACTTTAACAAGCGGTGGGCATATCACCAGCTTCGTTGAAACGCTATCATAGGCAGAAAATGCTTATGGCATTTTCTTGAACAATGGCGTTATAAGAAAAAAGGATTTTCGGGTGGTATGGACGAATCAAGAGCAAGGTAAAATTTTTTTGAGGAGGTTGGATCAGGATGCATCAGACAATCAAGGACATGTTGGAACGCAGGAGTGTTCGGGAATTTAAGCAGGATTCTGTGGAAAAGGAGCTTATTGAGCAGGTAGTGGAGGCCGGTCTTTATGCTGCAAGTTCCATGGGGAAGCAGGGAACACGCATTGTTGTGGTGACGAACAAGGAGCTGCGGGATAAGATTATGGAGGACAATCGGAAGATTGGCGGATGGAAGGAGGGCTTCGATCCCTTTTATGGCGCACCTGTTATCGTAATTGTTTTGGGAGAGAAGTCATCGGACAATCGTGTTTATGATGGAAGCCTTGTTCTTGGCAACATGATGCTTGCGGCACACGTTTTGGGGCTTGGCACTTGCTGGATCCATCGGGCAAGGCAGGAATTTGAGATGGAGGAGTACCAAGAGCTTTTGAAGAAGCTGGGTATTGAGGGCGAGTTTGAAGGAATCGGGCATTTGGCACTCGGATATTCCAAGGGAGAGCTTTCCAAGCCTGCACCGCGTAAGGAAAACCATGTGTTTTATGCAGATTGATCTTCTGCATAATTTGGTTTTGCATTTCGCTGCCGCTGCATGTCGGGTTGATGTGCGGCGGCCTTTTGCGTTATAATAAGTAGGTTAAATATTTTCAGAAAGTATTCAACAAATTACAGGAATTTTACAGTTTAAATGGTTAGGGTATTGAGGTGATCGCAGGATGCAGGTTTCGGTGCTTGCAAGCGGAAGCAAGGGAAATGCTGTTTATGTGGAGGTTGACGGCACGAGGATTTTGGTGGATGCTGGAATCAGTGCAACCCGTATCAAGAAGGCATTGGCAGAGCATGGGGTAGATGCAGCTGTGCTGGATGGTGTGCTGGTTACGCATGAGCATGGAGACCATGTGAATGGGCTGCCAACGCTGCTCAAATGGTATCATCTGCCTGTTTATGGGACGCAGGGGACGTTTCGGAGCATGTCTTGCGCAAGTCGAGTTCCCAAGGAGTGCCTGCATAGGATCTCTGAACCCTTTCAGTTGGGAAACGTCAGGGTTGAGCCGTTTTCGATTCCGCATGATGCGGCAGAGCCAGTGGGCTATAGGATACGAGGCTCTGAGAATTGTACGGTGGCAACTGACCTTGGGTTTGTCACGAGTGCAGTGCAGTCGGCGTTGGAGGATGCGGATGTGATGGTGCTGGAGGCGAATCACGATCCGGAGATCTTGAAGAACGGATCGTATCCTTGGGCATTGAAACGCAGGATTTTGTCCAATCAGGGGCATTTGGCAAACAGTGAGGCGGCGTGGGCATTGGCAAGGCTCAAAAAGCGACCAAAGACGGTGTTTCTCGCGCATCTTTCGGAAGAAAACAATCGACCGTCGGTTGCAAGGAATACGGTGCAGAAAATTTTGGAACAGCAAGGGATTCGGATCAGTATAGAGATGACATCGCAGACAGAGGCGGCTAGCCTTTGGAGTTAAGGAGGTTTTCGTTATGTTTGGTAGTGGTGGAAAAAGACGTTGGAAGGGCGGCGCAATGCTTGCGGCAGCCTTTGCAGTCATGGGTGCTGTGTATTTTTCGGGATGTTCCTTTGGAGCAGCCGGTGAAAGCCAGTCGGAGGGAATCCCTTCGTCCTCGGCTTCGTCTGCTGTTTCTGCGGCAAAGCTGTCAGATGCAAGGGATACGCCAGTTGTGCGAGCGGCAAAGAGCGTGGGGCCTGCGGTGGTCGGTATCACGAACAAGACCATTGCAAGGGACTGGTTTAACAATCCTGTGCAGACGGAGGGCTGCGGCTCTGGCGTGATTTTCCGCTCGGATGGTTATATCGTTACGAACAATCATGTCATTGAAGGGGCAAAGGAGCTCATTGTTTCGTTGGCGGACGGTCGCAGTGTCAAGGGCAAGGTTGTAGGGGCAGATGCCCTGACAGATATTGCCGTGGTCAAGGTGGAGGAAAACGACTTGCCGGCAGCGGCGTTTGGCAATTCGGACGAGGTAGTGGTCGGTGAGCCGGCTATCGCTATTGGAAATCCGATGGGGCTTGAGTTCAAGGGGAGCGTTACGGCAGGTGTCATCAGCGCACTTAATCGAACGCTGGAGCTGAGTGATCGCAGGGTAAAGCTTTTGCAGACGGATGCGGCAATCAATCCGGGCAATTCGGGCGGCGCTCTTGTGAATGCGGATGCTTTGGTCATTGGCATCAACAGCGCAAAGCTTGCGGCAAACGGTGTTGAGGGCATGGGCTTTGCGATTCCTATCAATACGGTGCGCACGGTTGTGGAGGAACTGATGAGCAAGGGTTATGTTGCTCGCCCGTATCTCGGCGTTACCATCTTTGACAAGGAAACGGCGGCTCGTTACGGATACCAGCTCAACATTGACAAGGGCGTTTATGTGTACCGTGTCAGTCTCGATGCTCCGGCAGGAAAAGCAGGCCTGCAGCGTGGTGACGTTATCCTGAAGGTCAATGACAAGGAAGTCAATTCCGTCATGGAGTTGAAGAATGAGATTGCAGATGCTGAGGTCGGCGCAAAGATGACGATTGTTTATGAGCGTGACGGCGACAAGCACTCGGTTGAGGTTACTTTGGAGGAAATGCCGCAGGAGGCTCGATGAAGATTACGATTGTTGCCGCAGGAAGGATAAAGGAAGCCTATCTGAACGAAGGCATTGCGGAGTTTATGAAGCGGATGAAGCCCTTTGCACAGGTGGAGTTTCGTGAAATCCATGAGGAAAGAATGCCGGAAAATCCTTCGCCTGTGGAGAAGGAGAAGGTACTCAGGCAGGAGGGAGAACGGCTTTTGCGCCAAGTTCCGGAGGGAAGCTATCTCTTTGTGCTGGACGTTTTCGGGAAGGAGCTTTCCTCGGAGGAGCTGGCGGCGAAGCTTTCGGAGCTGGGGCTTTGCGGAAGGAGCCATATTACGTTCCTGATTGGAGGGGCATTTGGGCTTTCCGAGGAGGTGCGAAGGCAGGCGGACATGCGGTTGAGCTTTTCGAGAATGACCTTCACGCATCAAATGGTTCGACTCCTGCTGGTGGAGCAGGTTTATCGTTCATTCAAGATTAACCGTGGCGAGAAATATCATTGGTAATTAACTGACGAGGATGCCTGTGCTTTAGGGCATCCTCGTATTTTTAGGAAAGTTTTGCGAGGAGTGGGATTATGAGAGGAAGATTCTTGAGAGCCTTTTGGAACATCTTCAAGGGCTACTGGAATTCGGAGGAAAAGTGGAAGGCGCGTGGGCTGCTGGTTGCAGTGCTTGGCATGTCGGTTTTTGATGTGTATCTTTTGGTAGAACTGAATACTTGGTATAACGAGTTTTACAATGCCCTGCAAAATTATGAGAAGGATCTTTTTTGGCCGCTGGTTGGGAAATTCAGCCTGATTGCAGGCTTGCATATTTTTATTGTGACTTATGCGATTTACTTGCGGCAGGCTTTGCAACTCAAGTGGCGCATTTGGATGACCAATAAGTATTTGGCGCATTGGATGGAGGATCAGTCCTATTACCGCATGCAGGTAATAGGGACGGATACAGACAATCCAGATCAGCGTATTTCGGAGGATATTGATAAATTTTCATCGCTGACGCTTCCGCTCTTGATTGGCATCGTGAAGGAAATGACGACTCTGGCGGCGTTTGCTGTCATTCTTTGGAACTTGTCGGGCGTGATTACTGTGCCGCTTGGGAGCTATTCGTTCGAGATTTATGGGTATATGTTCTGGTTTTCTCTTTTTTATTCTCTGGCAGGCACGGTGTTTGCGCATTTGGTTGGGCGACGCTTGATTGGGCTTAATTTTGATCAGCAGCGTTATGAGGCAGACTTCCGTTTCAATATGATGCGTGTACGGGAGAACAGCGAAAGCGTTGCCTTTTATCATGGGGAAGATGCGGAACATGCGGGCTTTTTGCAGCGTTTTTCCTGTGCGGTCAATAATTACTGGAAATTGATCAAAAAGACGAGAACCTTGAACTATTATGTGAATGGCTATGGACAGCTGGCATGCATTCTTCCCTTGATCCTTGCTTCGCCGCTTTATTTTCAGGGAACGATGGCGCTTGGCGGGCTGATGCAGGCATTTTCTGCCTTTGGGCGGGTACAGGATGCGCTTTCCTATTTTGTTACTACTTATGATGTGATTGCGGAGCTGTCCTCCGTCAATCGGCGACTTGCGACCTTTACCCAGCACATGAACGATGTCCAGCAGGTAAAGAACGGCGTAAAGGAAAGCGAGATGGAGGAGCAGGGGCTTTGGCTGGAGCATTTGGATGTGAAGCTTCCTGATGACAGGAAGCTTCTGGAGGATTGCAATGTGAAACTGCCAAGTGGCAGCAGGCTTTTGGTGACAGGTGCTTCCGGGTGCGGAAAGAGTACCCTCCTTCGGACACTTGCGGGAATTTGGCCGTATGGAAACGGGGAAATCCGCCATAAGAAAGGGGATGACTGCCTGTTTCTTCCGCAACGCCCGTACTTGCCTTTGGGGACGCTTCGCATGGCACTTTGCTATCCGTTGGAGGAGGAGCTTCCTATTGAGGACTTGAAGCAGGTACTGGAGAAGGTGGGGCTTCCGGAGTTTGCCCAAAAGCTGGAGCAAACGGACGACTGGAGCAGGATCCTTTCTCTGGGAGAACAGCAGCGGCTGGCATTTGCAAGGGTGCTTTTGGTTCGTCCCGACTGGGTGTTCCTTGATGAGGCAACTTCTGCACTGGATGAGCCAAGGGAACAGGAAATGTACGCCCTTTTGCGCAGTGAGCTGCCAAACCTCAGCATGGTGAGCGTGGCACATCGCTCCACGCTGATTTCCAAGCATAATTGCAGGCTGGAGCTTTTGGGCGATGGAAAATGGAGCTTTGCGGAAAGCATAGGCTGACGGCAGGGTGCGTAAGTGATGAATTGTTTTCAGAGGATTTTGGATGGCATGAATTTTAATTTTGATACATCATTAGCAAGCATATATAAAAGCAAATCTCAGCAAGTGAGAGTAATGAGTGAGTCATGGATTACTAGTAATATGTTCTGCCCTTGTTGTGGTTATCCGCATATCAGTGGGCTTGTTAACAATTTACCTGTTGCGGATATGATTTGCGATAATTGCGGAGCGGTGTTTGAGTTAAAAAGCAAAGAGGGAAAGCTTGGAAAGAAAATTCCTGATGGCGCTTATGAAACAATGATTGAGCGGATTACAAGCTTGACTAATCCAGAATTATTTGTTATGCAGTATTCAAGAGATTTGGCAGTCACACATTTGACTATGATACCAAGTTTTTTCTTCGTTCCAGAGTATATTGAAAAGCGTAAGCCATTGGCAGCTACGGCGAGAAGGGCTGGTTGGATTGGTTGTAATATCTTATACAGTAATTTCCCGAAGCAGGGGCGAATAAAAATTATTTCAGGCGGAGAGGTGGCTCCTGCTAAGGTTGTTGTTGACGAATACAGACGTGTAAAAGGAATACAAGCAAAAAATATTACTGCCCGAGGGTGGTTATTAGACGTGCTTAACTGTGTCAATAATGTGGAAAAGAAAGACTTTTCGCTCGCAGAAATATATTCATATTCGGATATTTTAAGAGAAAAGCATGCAGAAAACCACAACATAGAAGCGAAAATTCGACAACAGTTGCAGTTGCTTCGCGATAAAGGGTTTATTGAATTTTTGGGTCGAGGAAAATATCGTAAGTTGTAAGATTGACTGCGGTGTAGTTCTATAGGGGCGATGCACTATAGCTTGATTTTATAACGAAGCTAAGATGTCCCCTTCTTCAACAGCTTGCTGTAAGTGGGGG
>CALELM010000025.1 GCA_937902665.1 uncultured Selenomonadaceae bacterium | reverse complement strand
CCATAGAAGACCTATTTATTCGATATGATATCAATTTACAGAGATTTTTTCATACACTCTAAACCTCACAAATCTTTTTCTCTAAAGCCCTATTTCACCCAACATTCACTCAAACGACTTAATATAATCATTTCCTATCCACCAAATAAAATATGTACATATTACCTCTATTCCTTACATTTCCACAATGCCATTGGATGGTTCTTCACTCTTTCAACTATCTCTACATCATCAAAAAGTAACTCTGGCATATATTTTTTCTGTTCGAATTTATCAAGATATTCCTGCTCATTAGCAGTTAAAACCATAAGTCTTTCTATATAATCTTTTGCCAGCCGTTTTCTCTCATCCAATTGAAAATTATCTTTCTTATTAAGCACTGGAAATAAATCTCGTCTAATTTTATTGAAGTCAAGCGTATCAATTGCTGATGTTTCAAATGATTTATTAAGTGAATCTACTGAAATTGACATATAGAATACAAAGCATTTTCTAAACAAGTCTCTCTGGCCTTCGAATAAACCTTCTGACATCATATTGCACCAATCGCACAAGTCCCTGGCTGCCGCTCTTGTAATTAGTGCATTTCCTTTAGCTGCGAATATTTCCATTGGATCCACCATGCGTATCTTCATTCCATCATCAAAAGTCTCAGGCAATATATTTCTATACACTGGTTCGAAGATATGTGCTCTTAGAGAATAATTTAGCTCAATTTTTATCATATCTCGATTGCGACCGGCATTCTGATAATTATAGTGAAATGCATCCAAGCTATGGCTAAATCTCGAAGCATCTGATAGCAGATACCCTTCTGATTCCATGTATACTCTAATCAAGTCAGTTATTTTTGCGCGGCATTCAAGCATATCCTCTCTGCTGTCATTAGGCGTGTAATCCATATCGATATCTACGGATAATCGAGGAAGATTAAATACCGTGAGATTAATCGCTGTTCCACCCTTTAGTAGCAAATGTTCTCTTAGAAACTCATCCTCATTTAAGAATCTGAGTATTTCTTTTAATCGAAGTACTTTTTCAAAGGTGTCTCTCACAAAACCACTTTCTGTGGCTAATCTTCCAAGTTCGGCTCTATTATATTGCGGCATCTTCCATCACCCCATTTTTCAAATTATAAATATTCTCCGGAATTACCAGTTTCCACTCATCAACATATCGTCCACTGGACATATCTTTTGACAGATAACGCTTACTCTTTCCAATCTGGCTTTTACAAGCATCAAAGAATTCATCAGACAAACCCAGTTGCTCTTTATGTTCTGAAAGCAAGAATCCCATCTTCTGATACAGAAACTGATTTGATAAGAGTTCCAAATACTTCAGCACTCTTTTCTCCTGCATTCGTTTCATGCTTCCAATATCCTGAAGTACTTCTTCAATGCCTGCAATTTTGTCCATATCCTTTATACTGTCTACAAGTGTTCGTTCAAGATTGGTTATACGGATTCCACCACTTAATGCAGGTGTTTCTACTCCTTCCATATCCTTAGAAGCCACATATCGATATGTATATCCGTCAAATTCAAATTCTCGAAAGCTGGTTTCTGAAGCAACATAGACATCATAATACACCTGATCTGTTATCCCATAATATTCCATTGCAGTATGGTGAGACACATAGGATGTTGGTGTAATCTTGCTCGCTATCTGAAATCTATTGGCAACCGGAGCTCCAGTCTCGCCACTGATGCAGGTGTACATGTTATTGCGGATTTTTGCTACCATTCCTTCTTTCATCAGTCGTTTGATTGCAGATCGAGCGCTGTCCACATTATCGTAATATTTATTTACATCCTCTACAGTAAATACTGGAGTTTTCAATAGTTCAAAATATAAATTCATAATCAATACCTTCGCATTTTATAAATCAATTTAGGTTGTGTGTAAACTATTTTGCAATTATTTTAAACCCAATATACTCCCATTACTATATCAAGTCAAGTTTATTTTTCGTTCATTGTAGTTTACCCAAGAACTAATTTGCCATAATTTATCCAAACATTAAACAATATCGTAAATACCAAAAAATCTCTGGCGTAATCACCAGAGATTTCTTATCGTCATTATTATATTCCATCCACACCCTGCTAAGACAGTCTCCCATACAACAGGTGTATAAAAGGTGTAAATGTATTTTCTAATTATCGGAAAAGCCTTGAAATAAGCACATTCTCGCCTAATGTTGAATATTGCCCCAGCAAACGAACAGTACTTTAATCATGCTATTTTCCTCTTTCTGTTACTTCTCCAGCCTCACCAATTTAAAAGGTGTAAACAAGGTGTAAAATCAACCATTTTCCTCATATATCTTCAATATGTTTTGTTTTATTTTTTTGTATATTTTGAATCCAAGATTTTGTGCCTAAAATCTTTGGTTTCGTTCTCAATCCAAACATTTTTCTTTGGTTTGGCACCATTTTTTATCGCATAGTATTCCTCATTCACAGGCATAACCACAGAAGTAATAATTATTTCCATAGGCGCAGATGGTTTTTAATATTTTATCCAACTGCTGCTCAGATGCCTTGTATTCTATATACGAGCATTCTGCTGTTTTATTCTTAAGTATTTCATTTGCCTGTTTTTTTATTTGTCTATAATCCATGCTTCTGCCCTCCGAATCCAAAGAAATTATACTTCAATCCAAAGTTTTTCGTCAATCAAACCAAAGAAAAAGCACTTTGCTTAACGCAAAGCACTTTTTCTTGATAAAATCAAACTTCTTTAAGCCCTAATGCATAACCTCTTGATTCGATAGGATATCCATTTGCAAAGATTTTTCACATACTCTATTTTCTGCTGCCCCTAATCATCAGTTTAAAATCCCTGTGGAATTGATGAGAAGAACCGCAAGGAATACAGGTGCGATATATTTCAAAATGAGGACATAAATTCCCCGACGGCAGAAACGCTCCCCATTGCGAGTTACCTCTTCTATGATAACTTGAGGCTTCAGGATCCAGCCAATCAGGATACAGGTGAGAAGTCCCGCAAGAGGCATCAAAAGCGTATTGCTGACGAAGTCAAAAATATCCAAAATCTGTCCTGTAGAACCATTGGGAAGGGTTGCCTCGAAGTAAAAAACATTGTATCCAAGGCAAACCACCACAGCAAGCAAAAAGCCAAACACGGATTGCAGGGCAACAGCAGTGCTGCGTTTCGTTTTTGCAACTTCCATAATGTTTGCCACGATTGCTTCCAAGATAGATACGCAGCTGGTGAGAGCTGCAAAAAACACGAGGGCAAAAAACAGAATACCTACATAGTGCCCGATTTCACCCATCTGCAGGAAAACCTTTGGCAAAGCAACAAAGATCAATCCCGGCCCTGCCGTGGACAAGCCTTCTGTCCCCATAAAAACATAGACCGTCGGAATGATCATGACAGCTGCCAAAATAGCAACAACTGTATCAAAAACCAAAATCTGGTCAACCGAACGAGTCAAATGAGAGTCGCTCCGCATGTAAGAACCATACGTTATCATAATTCCCATGCTGACGGAAATACTGAAGAAGGATTGCCCTACTGCATCCATGATAACGGAAAGCAGGTGCTGGACAGTATACCCTTCGAGATTCGGGACAAGGCAGTACCCCAGACCATCCAAGCCGGTTCGTGTCGCATTGCCATCTTGATAACTAAGCGTCAGCGAATAGCCTGCAATAAGGATAACCATAACGAGCAAAAGCGGCATTAAATAGCGAGAACTGCTTTCTATCCCCTTATTGACACCACGGAAAACGATAAAGGCAGTGCAAGCAAGAAAAACAAGCGTCATGACAATCGGCTCTGCTTGCCCTGTTATGAAATCCGTAAAATAATTGCCTTGGGACGATACCAGATAATCGCCTGCCAAAAATACCAAAAGATACTTCGTTACCCATCCGCCTATGACGCAATAGTAAGGAAAAATAATGAGCGGTACCAAGCAGCCGATGTAACCAAGGAAGCTCCAGCTTTTCTTTAATTCGCTGTAGGCTTTCACGGCACTTTTATGAAGTTTTCGTCCAATAGAGATTTCTGTCACTAGCATGGTAAAACCAAAAGTGGCAACAATCAAAAGATAAATGAAAATAAAAATGCCGCCGCCGTCCTTTGCCGCAAAATAAGGAAAACGCCAAATATTCCCGAGACCTACGGCAGAAGCAGCCGAAGCCAGAACAAAGCCAAGCTGCCCTGAAAATGATGATGTTGCTTTTTTCAAGAAAATATCTCCTTTCACTTACAGCAGAAACCACAACCCAAAGAATTACCGAACAACATGATAATCAAACTGGTTAGCATCTTTATCCATCATTGCCTGATAGGCAGTCGGTTCACTAAACCAGTATTCCTCGACAACACGCATAACCCTGCCGTCTTCCAGAATGCCATCTACATATTGATATTCTGCCTTCTTTGGAACACGCAGCCTGCGGAATGTCGTGCCTGCAGGCACTTTTTGGACAGATGAATTTTTCGCATTTTCATCGGCATAAACCCATGTATTGATATCATTGTCAAGGCATAATACTTCATCTGAATAGGGCGAACGAATGCAGTAGAATTCTTCATCATCGAAAATCTCTTCGGGTTTTCCCAATTCATTTATGAAATAATGCGCTTCAGACTGTGCCGAACCAAAGCAGTTGATGGATTTTGCCATTACAAAATCATTTGGATCAAGAACACTATCACGGATCGCCAGATTAACCATACCGTTATCATTGCCAAAGGAATTATATTTTGTCAGATAATAAAAGGAGGCACCTGTGAACACACCGTTTTTTTCTTCGCATATCCATATATAATCCTTGTCATTGCGATGAATCAGGACAGGCTCTGTTTTTCTGTAGTATACGGTGTGCGATAAATCGCTTGTCAAATTCCCGTATGTCAGGATTTGGTTTTTCTTAAAAGGAGCATGCGTATACGCTGAAAAATTGATGGAATCATCACCGTTTTTAAGAATGTATTCCTGATCCGCATGCAATCGAATCATAAAATCATTCGGATATTCCGAATAATCAATGGTTATCGGTGAATTGGAATTTGCAGAACATCCGGCAAAAAGTGAAACAGCTCCCATAATAACCAGTCCCGTCAATAATTTTTTCATCTGCTTGTTCTCCATTCTCGCTGAAAGATACAACATGTTGGATGGGGCAAATCCTGCATCCGCATATCAGCCTAATCAGCATCAATATATGCTTTTATATACTCCGCAAGCTCATCTGCAAGCGGAACAAACGCTGCATGCAGGTTCGGATCATCCGAGAAGCCGGTCAAAACATTGCCATCCCCAAATTCTATGTAGAATTCATAATAATTTGCGGCACCTTTATAATCAAATTTGCTCGGTGCGCTCGAGGGCGAAGCAAATTCCCTGATATTGCTTTGCAAAACAATGTTGCTCAAGCCTTCATAATATTTTTCATTTATATCAGTACGGTAACATTCTCTTTTTGGTGCATCAGCCCTGTTCCATGGACGATACTGAATCTGCGTGGTATACTCACCTTCCGCATAGCCTTCGTTTACCAAATCTTCCAAGGACTTCTTTACGCCATCTAGCGGAACATCTACTTCGCCAAAAATGTGGCACATGTCCCCCTTCGTATAGGTAAGCATAAATCGGGTAATCACAGAATTTTCAATCGCAGGATTCAGCTCCGCAATACCATTCTTTGTGAATTCTTCCTGCGTAATCCTAAGAAGCTTTCTTCCCCATTCACTTTCAGGATTATTATTTTCACTAAAGTATAGCTTTTCACCCGAATCATATTCTGCCCTAAAATAGCAGGGCTGGAACTCTGCCGGCAAGCCGCTTGTATGGGAATCCTTTCCGTTTATGGACGCAAAGTTATATTCCTTGATGATCCCCTGCACCTTGCGAAGATACTCTTCATCGGTTTCACAGCTGATATTATGACCTTTCTCACGGAGAACAAGCTTCCCATTTTCCGTCGCAACACTTATTCCATAAGGAGAGTCAGGCTCGCCTCCTATTCTGCCATACAGAAAATAATTGCAGGAAAAAGACACCAGATTCTCCGATTTTATTTCCTTTGCTGCACTATAATCGGAACGATCAACAATTCCGCCCGTTCCGCATCCCTGTTCCACAACATTTCTTTTTGTCATGCTTTGTTCACCTGCCCCATCACAACAGCGCATGGCAAGCGCTGTTGCCATGCAAATCAACACAAAAACTGTACGCTTTTTCATATTGCTGCCCCTAATTTCAAACAAGTAGTGTTATCCGTATTGCCCAAGCCGATATATGCATAGCTGATATTTTTATGCGATTCGGTATAGGCAAAAGCAATTTCTCTATTACCCTTCCTGTTGCTTACCTATTAACTCTGAAATGTGACTGGATACGCTTATCAATATCAAAATAAATTGTGGTAGAAACGCCTGTCTCTTCATCATAGTCATAGCAGCTTATGGAGTCGTACGAATCATCGTCATCCATAATTCCCAAATCGCAGTACCATTTCGCTTTCTCGGTCAGGAAATTATACGCATCTTCCTCCGTATAATCGCTA
Source organism: uncultured Selenomonadaceae bacterium (assembly GCA_937902665.1). Taxonomy (GTDB): domain Bacteria; phylum Bacillota; class Negativicutes; order Selenomonadales; family Selenomonadaceae; genus CALELM01. The sequence continues at coordinate 10,238 of CALELM010000025.1, read as the reverse complement.
AATGCATTGGCACCGGAATTGGCATCCCAATAGTCCTTGCTAACGATTGCTGCGATGTTTTCATCTGTTATGTCGTAAAACAGAATCGGCTTAAAGTTATTAAGAATCTCCTTGGGGGCGTCCTCGCAGCTCTTGTCCGTCTTGTAGCTAAGGCTCCCCCCATCCATGTAGGCCAGCGTTTCGGTATAGCGCTGCGCATTATCTTCGACAAAATCATACCACACAAGTTCCATGGACATATCTTCTTCAACACCGTCATTAAAGGCTACAAGATATCTGCCGCAGGTTCCTGCCATATGAGGTCCCTGATATTTGACATGCAATAATGAATCCCCATAATCCGCACATTCTGAAATTCTGCGCTCAAGCTCTTCGTTGTACCTCTCAAGGAAGGATTCGTTCATGTTCGCTTTGAGATATTTAAGACCATACTCGCCATTTGCGCCCTTTTCCATCTTAAACATCCGCTTTACCATTCCATCCCCTTCGTTATAGGAATAAATATATATTTTCTGCATCAAAGGCAGGGACGGTTGCCCAAAATCAATCACCAGCTCAGGAATCCTGTCTTCGTCAAAATCCCTGAGAGCAAATCCATATACCATTCCGGGCTGTGCATTGCCGTAGGGTGAATATGTCTGCTCCGTAAGAATTTCGCACATATTAACGGGATTCTTGAGGAACTTGGAGTAGGCGACAAGTGCATGTTCAAGCTTGCTCTTGCCATCCGCAACATCAGCACCAAGCACTGCCCCCACTTCCACTGCGGTAAAATCGTCCAGTATTACGGGATCTTTTTCCATTGCCTTTGGGGGCATCTCAAGCTTCCCTTCCCTTTTGGCGATTTCTTCAGCGATCTCCTCGGGCGTCGATAATTTACGGTGTGCCTTTTCAAAGATACGCTTAAATATGCTGCCCTCTTCATACATTTCAGCTTCATGCCAAGGCTTCCCATCGGTTACATACTCAACCGTATACAGCATTCCGTCATAGTATGCTTTTTCCTCTTCTTCGGCAAAATCAGACTCATATTTATCAAAGCAATATGTCCTTAATATTGTGTCGTGCTTAAAGCCTTCTTTTTCCCTGAACTCCGCCGCCCACTCAAGAAGCGGATCTGCATATCCCAGCTTCTGCCCGAATTTGTAATTGGCTGATTCAACATACAAATTATGGATAGTTCCGTTTTCATCCAAATACTTGTTATCAACTTCATACTCAGCATATGAGCTTGAGCCTGTTATCGTAATAAGTCCATACCTATTGGCAACCGTGCCGTATGCTCTTTCACGACTGTCAATGACATACATCATTTCAAGCTGTCCATTTTCTGCACCTATGATAAACTGGGCACCGCTTCCCTGAGCAAATCCGCACGCAATAACAAGCTGCTGCTTTCCCGCATCTCCCGCATCAATATATGTGCAGCTGAGGTTGTAAAGAACATCTGAATAAGCCAGCTCTTCAAGGTAATACTTATGGTAGGCAGCTAACAGCTCGCTTAATGTTACGCTGTCATTCTTTCCGAACATAAACTCATTTATTTTATAATATTTTTCCGGCTGATAATTATTGAAATGAACCTCTGCCTGATCCTTAAGGAACGCATCAAACAGCTCCTGTTCCGTAACCTTTTCCTCCTTTGTGCCATTATCGGAACTAACCTTTGCAGAATTCCTCTTGGGCTCTTTTCTTGCTGTGTCCTGTGCCTGCTCCCCTTGGGTTTCACTGCTTGCCCAAGCTTCATCCTTTGGGGAACCGCAGGCAGTCATGGTTCCTGCCAGCAGCATGCATATTAAAATAAAAAATATTTTTTTCACTGTATCGCTGCACCCCTTCCAAACTACATGTTGTTTCAGATTGCATAATGCCGTTCGCTTTCTGCAACGTATAAGTGTTTTGCCAAAAGGCTTCCTCCTGACTTTATCATACCCTGCCCTCTTATTTTTTGCAACAGAAAAACCTTGGCATACGCTCTGTGCAAGCCGAAGCCACCCTCTTTCACGTTGGCTAACACACAGCTGCCAAGCACCGGAAAAATGTTTTTCGGCAAAAAAGCGACCATTCTTTCTGCATAAAGCCCATGGGATGCAACTTGTTATTGCAATCTGCCAAGGAAAAAAGGATTTTCTTCCTTGAAAACGAATACAATAAAAGGAAATTCATTTACAAAAGGCAAAAAGTCAAAGGAGGTTTTTTTCTTGAAAAAATTCACCATTCTCTTATTTTTTCTGCTCATGCTTCTTTCCCCTATGGCATTTGCAGCAGATTTCAGCAATCTCGTCATTCTCCATACCAATGATACGCACGGGTTCGACCAGTACGGCAACGGCTCCAACGGCATGGCTGTTATTTCCGCACTGAAAAAGGACTACGAGGCACAGGGCTTTGAGGTACTCCTTTTGGATTCCGGTGATGCCATTCAGGATCATCCTCTCGTAAATTTCAGTCAAGGTGCCTCTGCCATTGCCTTCATGAATGCGGCGCGCTATGATGCCGGCACGCTCGGCAACCATGAATTTGACTACGGGCAGGACGTGCTCCTGCAGCGAGTCAAGGAAGCAAGCTTTCCCATCGTCTCCGCCAACGTCATCGTTGATGCCACGGGCGACACGCTCGTCAAGCCTTATGCCATCCTGCAAAAAGGCGAACACAAAATCGGCATTCTGGGACTTATCACGCCAAACACAGTCACCTCCTCCCGAGCCGTCAACACCTACGGGCTGACCTTTCTCAAGGGCAAGGAGCTTTGGGACTGCACGCAAAGGTATGTAGATGACCTCAAGAGCCAAGGCTGTGACCTCATCATCGTCCTTTCGCATCTCGGCAGCTTGGGAAAAGCGTTAGTAAGTGACAGCTACGCAGAGGACATCCTTGCACATGTCCACGGCATCGACATTTTGCTGGACGGACACGACCATTTGGTAAAAAACAACGAAGTAAATGGTGTAATTTGGGCAGAAACCGGCTGCCATACGGAACATATCGGCCGTTTGCTCTTTGAAAAAGGCAAGTGGTACAATGCCATGCTTGACTTTGGGGAGTATACAAAGGAAGATCCGGACACCAAGAGCGTCATCGACCGATACGCAGCAGAAATCGCCGAACAAAACAGCAGCATCGGGACAAGCGAGGTCGCACTCACAGAAGGCAAAACGGTACTCCGCAGTCAAGAAACCAATATCGGTGACCTCATCACAGATGCCTTTCTTTGGCAAGGAAGAAACTTCCAGCCAAATAAGAACATAGATGCCGCTATCATAAACAGCGGCGCTATCCGCACGGGAATTCCGAAAGGGGATATCCCAAAAAATCTCATTCATAATATCATGCCATTTGACAACCAGCTTTGCCTCATTCAAATCCAAGGCGAAAAGCTGCTGGAAGTGCTGGAGGCCGCTTCTTGCCTCGTTCCTGAGCCTGCCGGCGGATTCGCTCAGGTTTCCGGAATAGAATATACCATTGACACAAGGGTTCCGTTCGCCAAGGGACAGCCATACGACAGATCTCCCTACTTTGCCCCCTTGCATCCCGGCAGCCGCGTCACCATTCATTCCGTGGGAGGAAAGCCCTTCTCTCCGGACAGCACCTATGCCATTCTTGTCACCGATTTTGTTTTGCAAGGCGGCGATTCCTATGGTGGGCTGACGGAAAAAGATGCCATCCTTTCCAAGACCGACATTGGCTGCATAGACAGCGATGCCCTATTGAATTACATTCAAGAAGCACTTCATGGAACGATTGGGAAAGAATACGAAAAGCCACAGGGCAGAATCCATATCCTATATCCTGTCGAGCCGTGATGCTTAATCCATAATTTCACATTTTATTTTAGGAGGAAGATTTCATGAAAGACGAAACCATCTGCCTACATGCAGGCTATACACCAAAGAACGGCGATCCCGGCGTTATGCCCATTGTGCAAAGCACAACCTACCGCTTCGATTCGACAGAACATATCGGCGATCTTTTCAACAAGCCGACCGAGTGCATGTATTCCCGCTTTGCCAACCCAACCGTTGATGCTGTAGAAAAGAAAATTGCCGCTCTGGAAGGCGGCGTAGGCGCGCTCTGCACGACATCAGGGCAGGCTGCCAATCTCTTTGCTGTCCTGAATCTATGCAAGGCAGGCGACAGCATCATCAGCTCTGCCGCCATCTACGGCGGAACCATCAACCTTTTCGCTGTCACCCTGAAACGCTTCGGCATCGAGTGCATTTTTGTTGACCCCAATGCAACCGAGGAAGAAATCGATGCCGCTTTCCGTCCAAATACGAAATGCGTCTTTGGCGAGACAATAGCAAACCCGGCACTCATCGTCTGCGACATCGAGAAATTTGCACGAAGCGCCCACAAGCACGGCGTTCCCTTCCTGATTGACAACACCTTTGCTACGCCCATCTTCTGCAAGCCGTTCGACTTTGGTGCAGACATCGTGACCCATTCCACCACAAAATACATGGACGGGCATGCCTTGCAGGGTGGCGGCGTAATCGTGGACAGCGGCAAGTTCGACTGGACGAACGGAAACTTCCCTGAGTTCACGGAACCGGACGAATCCTATCACGGCATTATTTACACGAAGGAATTCGGCAATATGGCATACATCGTAAAGGCTCGCATGCAGCTCATGCGTGATTTCGGTGCTTATCCTGCCGCCCATTCCGCCTTTCTCCTGAACCTTGGGCTGGAAACTCTCCCTGTCCGCATGGAACGCTATTACGAAAACGGGCTTGCCATCGCCAAGCACTTCCTTGCATCCGACAAGATTGCATCCGTCAGCTATCCGGGACTTCCGGACGACTCGCAGCACGGCATGTGCCAAAAATACCTTGGAGGAAACTGCTGTGGCGTAGTCACCTTCGTCATCAAGGGTGGAAAGCCTGCCGCTATCCAGTTCATGGATTCCCTCAAGCTCGCCTGCAACGAAGTAAACGTGGCCGATATCCGCACCTGCGTCCTGCACCCTGCCAGCGAAACCCATCGGCAGCTAACGGACGAGCAGCTCATTGCCGCTGGCATCAACCCCGGCATGATCCGCTTCTCCGTAGGACTGGAAAATGTCGAGGACATCAAGGCAGATATCGACCAAGCCCTTGCAAACGTAAAATAAGTGAGGCATCTCTGCCTATTGGATTTTCTAAGGGAGTATCCCATAGCTTTCCCAGAATCCTCAATTGAAAAGCAGGGTGCTGTGCCTTTTGGCACAGCACCCTGCTTTTTCTGTGATACAGCAAACAAGCAATGCTGCTTGCTTCCTTCCTATGCACTTCAAAACACTGCCGTCACAACCTTCTAGACCTCATGACTTCTTCGGTCGGTAGGTCTTCAATGTCTGCATAAGCTCCGGTATGTCGATAGGCTTTCCCAAATGACCGTTCATGCCGACTTCCTTCGCCTTGACCTTGTCCTCGGCAAAGACATTTGCTGTCATTGCCACGATGGGAACCTTCGCCGCATACTCGCCGCATAGCTGCCGAATCTTCCTTGTTGCCTCGTAGCCGTCCATCACAGGCATTTGAATATCCATCAGCACTAAGTCGTATTGGCCGTCCTCTGCTTCCTCCAGTTTCTTGACCGCATCAATGCCGTCCACAGCCTCATCGACATCAATGCCGATTTCCTGCATAATCTCACGCGCAATCTCTCGGTTCAGCTCGTTGTCCTCCACCAGCAGCACATGCATTCCCATGAAATCGTCCTCACATTCCTGTGATGCTTCCATAATTTCATTTTCCCGTTGAAGCATTTTTTCATCAGCAATACGGAATTCCATTTCAATGACCACCGTAGTCCCCTTGCCTAGCTCGCTCTCAATCTGAATCGTTCCGCCCATGAAATCCACGAGCTTCTTGACAATCGCCATACCAAGGCCTGTTCCCTGCACGCCGCTTGCCGTGGAATTTCTCTCACGCGAAAAGGTTTCATAGATGGTTGCCAAGAATTCCTTGCTCATGCCGATTCCATTGTCCGTAACCGTATAGCGGAAGCTTGCAAAGCCCGGCGACTTCTCCGGAAGCTCCTCCATTCGGTAATCGACCGACCCGCCCTGCGGCGTATACTTGATGGCATTCGAGATAATATTTATCAAAACTTGATCCACGCGCACGACATCGAGCAGAAGCATCGGGTGACGAATCTCGCCATAGTGGCAAGTAAACGCAACCTTCTTTTGTTCCGCCAAGGAGGAAAGCATCGTTTCGACATTTCCCATGTGGCTGCTGACATCCGTTACGGACTCATCAATCATGACCTTGCCGCTCTCAATGCGCGCCATGTCCAGCACGTCATTGATGAGCATCAGCAAATGCTCGCTTGCGCCGTCCACTTTTTTCAGGCAATCCATCAGCTTTTCCTTGCAGTCAATATTGTGCTGCGCCATTTTGTTGAATCCCACAATGGCATTCATCGGCGTGCGGATATCATGGCTCATATTGTTGAGGAAGGTCGTTTTCGCCTCGCTTGCCCTTCGTGCCTGCTCAAATGCCTCCGTAAGCAGGAGCTGCTGCTCCTCAAGCCTTGCATTTTGCTCGGCAATCTTCGCATCCAGTGCCAGCTCCTCCGAACGAGACCTGTCGATTTTTTCCAGAGAAAGAACTCCCGTCTCTACCCTGCCTGCCGCATTGCGCTCCAAGACGTAAAAGACCGCGCGCTCCCACGCAGAGGTATCCTCTTTCAAGCAATAGATAAATTCCCGATGATCCAGACCTGCCATGTACCGCTGCATGACCTCAGGACGGGAAATCTCCAAGCAGTCCCCTCGATAGCCCTCGTCCATGCGAAGTGCCAGCCTGCGAATTTTGGAAGAAAACTCATCAAAGCCCGTACTCTTTTCCTCACCAAACAGGCATTCCTCCTTGACCACCTGAAGGCTGTTCGTCCCCAAGTTGACCAAGTAAAGCGCAAGGAAATTATCATAAATCTTGAGGTCAACATAGTTCCTCATAATCTCCTCGTTCTTGTAGGCAAAGACAAGAACTGCAGCCGTTGGTTCCTCCTCCTCGGAGTCCACCTTGACGAACTTCAGCTCGCAGAATCCCGTATCAATATCACTGCCGGAGCGGTAAATCATCTGGAACGTTTTTTGGTGCCGCAGGCATTCCTTAAGATTGGGGATCGAGCAACTGGAAAGCACCTTGTCCTTGTCCATTTCATAAACGAACCTGTTCGTATAAAGCTGCATTGCCTCTGTATAGGTAATCCGTTCCAGCAATCCGCCAAACTCTACCTTGGTCATCTCGTCCATCGTATAGGCAGTTATCGTATCCTCCCGCAAATTGACGTAATAGACGGAAGTGTATTCCGAAGCCAGCGTGTCAATCATCTCAAGATTCCGCTGCAGCTTCGCCTTCTCATTCATCTCTCGGCGAGTCTGCTCATCCACGCTGCTGAAACCAACAATCAGGTAATCTGCATCCAATCCGCCATGAATGAACTTCGTTTGGTAATACAAGAGGTCGGTACCGACATGAATCCGAAAAGTCACATAGTAAGATGTCTTGCGCTGAAGCTCCTGCAAAACTCTATGCAAATCCACCGACGCAAGAAATCTCTGACGGTCTGCCTCATAGACAACCCCCTCCGCAAAGCGCCGCATCTTGTCCTCGAAGGTGATGGAATCCGTCCAGTCGGGAATCTGACGCGCAAAGACTGAGCTGACACGGAAATCCCTCTGCTCCATCGTGTCAATATCCACAGCAAAAACGCACTCAAAATTCTCGGAAAGCCCAGCAATCACCCTCTGCTGCTGTTCCTCCTGCTTTCTCACCTCATCAATGTCCTTGAAGCCCATGATCAAGCCGTCCGGGCTATGCGTATCTCGTACAAACTTGATCTGATAGAACTTTATCCTGCCCCGAACGATAAAACGCACGTCATAAAGATACGAGGCATTCGTTTGCAGCTTGGCAAAGATTGTTTCCCATTGGATTGCTGTCCAAAGATCCTGATAATCCTCCCAAACGACAATATCCTTGAAAAGCCGCTCCAGCTTCTCAATGGAAGGAATGTCCCCCTCGATGCTTTCCAAAAGGTCTTGAAACTCCTCGCTTGCACGGTACCGAATGACCTCTCTCGTATGCACGTCAAGATAGCACACATAGTCAAAATCCGATGCCAGCGCATTCATAATGTCATCATGCCGCTGTTTTTCGCGAATCATGTCCTCTTGCTCATGCACCTCTGACGTATCCCTCGTTGCGCCAAAAATGCGGGGCAAGGACCACGCATTTTTTCGATGGATAATGAAAATATTATGGTACCAGCGATACTCCCCATCCTTCCTCTGCAGGCGGTAATCCAGCTCAAAGATCTTTTGATCCTCCGGATCTGCAATGGCGGCATAAAAAATATCCTGAACCCGCTCCGAATCCTCTGGATGAAGACGTTCCGTAAATGCCGAAAACTCATTTGGAAAATCCTCAACGCTTTGGTAGCCGTACAGCTGTCGAAGCTCATCGCTCCAGCAGACGGACACCATCCTCCCATCATGGTTGAGTTCAATCTCCCAGCCAACAGTTCCCATCATCTTCTGGAAGGTAGCTAAGTCATTGCGCTCAGATTCCAGCTTTTTCTTGAACTCTACCTGAAGCTCCAGAGCCATTGCATTCTCTGCCGCCAGTTCCTCCCGTGCCTTCTTGTCCGTTATATCGAGAAAGACACCCAGCAACTGCAGGGGAGTCCCATCCTCACGGCGGGAAATATCCCCTGCAAGACGAAACCACCGCCAGCCACGGTCCTTCGTCCGCAGACGGCACTCAATATCATAAATGCTCTTTCCGCCCCGATTGGCTGACACATGCGCAAACTCCTCATAGCAGGCGGCATGGTCAGAAGGGTGAAGAATCGCTTCCAAAGACGCAAATGTGTTGGGAAAATCCCTCTCATTTGTGTAGCCAAGCATGTTCCGAAAGGTTTCCGACCAAGTAACCTTTTGAATCTTTCCCCGTTCCGTATAATCAATGAACCACATACCGGAACCCATGATTCCATGCAGCAGCCCAAAATTGCAGATTTGGCGATTCAGCTCCGCCTCCTGCTCCAGTCCAGCACGAACCTCCGCATCCACATTGCGCAGTCCAACCACCCAGCCAGTCGAACGGCTGCCTGCCTGCAGGGAATGGAATTTCATTTGGTAATACTGTATTTCTTCCCCATACTGACTTCGGAACTGGATCACATAGGAAGATTGTTTTTTCAATTCTTCCAAAACAACTTCCCTGCAGCTTTCCCTGCAAAATCTCTCACAATCCAGTGCATATACAAAATGCTTTGCCAAAAACTCCAGCTTCCTGCAAAAAAGATGCTCCTTCCCCCACGATGGAAAACGCTCCTCCCATGCCAAGCTGGAATGATAACATTCCGCTCCATCAGTTTCCTCACTGCCTGCCAGCGTAACGTAATCCACGCACTCATATTCCCGAAACAACACATTCACGATATCCTGCATAGCAGAATCCCCTGCAGCATTCCCAGCCTCTGTCCAGTCGACCATCTCATGCCCTCCTCACGAAAGGTTCCCTTCCGCCTTGCAAAACGCAAGCAATACATTTTCTTTTAGCTTCGCTCTTCCTCTCCAAAATCCTTCCTCTTTGCCAATTTCAAAGAAGGAAATACCGCACTATGCAAAAATCCACTGCTTCAGGCAGATGCTGTACAGTTTTATGAATTTGGTGCTATACAATTTACAAAAGAATGGGAGACTTTTTTACATCAATAATTCCTATTATTGCGCACATTCTGCAAAAACGCCAAAATCCTCAGCTATGTTGATTTTCGCAACAGAAAAGCCCCGAACGAACGCTCCGTGCAAGTTCGGGACTCCCTTAGCAATTGATTTTTTCTTACAGCTTCCTGTGGATTTCTTCCAGCTGCTTTTCCGAAAGCTTCGTATAGCTCTTTACCTTTTCCAAAGGCATTCCGTCCTTCAACAGCATCAAAGCCATTTCCAGCATGCCTTCCGCTCTTCCTTCCGCTCTTCCTTTTTTTATGCCTTTAAGCAGTCCCTCTGCCAAACCTGCTTTATGGCCTTCTTCCATTCCTGCTTCACGTCCTTCGTCGATGGCTGCTGACAGAAAGGATCGATAGTCTTTGATGGCTTTTTCTCGCTGTTCATATCTCATTCGGTAATCTGCACTTCCTGCGAAATAGTTCTCCGCATGGATTGCCTGCTGTATGGCTGGTTCCTGCATTGCAATCTCCTCCATTTCCTTTTCCGTACATTTCCCACTGAAATAAGC
>CALELM010000024.1 GCA_937902665.1 uncultured Selenomonadaceae bacterium | reverse complement strand
TTGTTAAAATTTGGCTTCCCCCACTTACAGCAAGCTGTTGAAGAAGGGGACATTTTAGCTTCGTTATTTTCCTTCTTTATCTCGTTATATTAACCAAAAATCCCCAAAATCCTTCCCACGCAAAACAAAAAACCACTCTCACAAAATAAAACCGCATCGGATTTCCTGCACTTGCACCAGCAAACGGAATCAAAAAAATATCGTGCAAGGCTTGCAGCTGCAAAACACTTGCACGATATTTTCTATCTGCGTTCTTTAGACCGCTCGGATACTGTCAAAATACAATTTTGTTGAAGTCAGCAACCTTATTCACGATAATGTGAATAGATTTCAACAGCCCAAGCCGGTTGTTCTTGATTTTCTCATCCTTGTCCATGACCATAACGCCATCAAAAAACGCATCAATCGGTGCTGCAAGCCTTGTAAGCGCTTCCAATGCACCTTCATAATCCTTTGCTTCCAGAAGCTGCTGAACCTCATCAGATACAGAAGCATATACCTGATACAATGCATTTTCTTCTGCTGCCTTCAGCAGCCCTGCATCGATGGATGAGCTTTCTGCTTTCTTGGCAAGATTTGCTGCCCGCACAAATGCCTGTACCTGCTTTTCCGCCTGTTCACTTGCAAGGAATCCTGCAACTGCCTGAGCACGAAGCTCCACAGAATAAATATCATCTACGTCTTCCAGTACAGCATCAACAATATCATAGCGAACCTTTTCATCCGCCAGCACGTTTTTAAGGCGCAAACGCATGAAATCGGCAACATCCTTCTGCATTTTTTTGCGAGCTTCCTCATCCTCTATCCCATAAAGGTCCATAGCCAGTTCCACAACCGATGAGATGGACAATGCATACTTTGCTTCCATCATCATATTTACCAGTCCCAGTGCCTGACGGCGAAGAGCAAACGGATCCTGCGAACCCGTTGGTATCTTCCCACGGCTGAATGTTCCTACCATCGTATCCAGCTTGTCCGCAATGCTCACAATACGCCCAGCAGTCGATTTTGGCTGCCTGTCACCTGCAAAACGCGGCATATAGTGTTCATCGATTGCTATTGCAACCTCATCACGCTCACCGTCCAGCTTTGCATATTCCCTTCCCATGATGCCTTGAAGCTCCGTAAATTCCGTTACCATACCGGTTACCAGATCCGCCTTGCAAAGTTTAGCGGCACGAAGCGCATTTTCCTTGTCTGTCTCACTTACTTGAAGCTTTTCAGCAATAAAAGAAGACAACTTCTCCAATCGCTCAGACTTCTCGTAAACCGTTCCCAAACCTTCCTGGAATACAACGGTTTTCAGCTTCTCACGATGCCCCTCCAACGTCTTTTTGCGGTCTTCATCAAAGAAAAACTGAGCATCCTCCAAACGAGCGCGAAGCACACGTTCATTTCCATGCTGTACCGTCTCCAAATGCTCCTTGCCGCCATTGCGAACCGTAATGAATATCGGCATCAAAGAACCATCTGCCGCCTTGACAGGAAAATAACGCTGATGGTCACGCATTGGCGTTATGACAGCTTCCGCCGGAAGCTTCAAATATTTCTCCTCAAAAGTACCGCAAAGTGCCGTTGGATATTCTACCAGATAAAGCACTTCCTCCAGAAGGTCTTCCGTAATTTCTGCCACACCGCCACGTTCCTCGGCAACCTTCACAAGCTGCGTGCGAATCTGTTCCTTGCGAATCTCCGGATCCACAATAACGAACTGTTCCTCGCATGCCTTTTCATAGCTGTCTGCATCTGCAATTTCAAAATTTCCCTGTGACAAGACCCGATGTCCTCTGGAGACACGCCCGGAAGAAACTTCCGCTACCTCAAAAGGAATCACATCACTGCCAAAAAGAGCAACAATCCAACGAAGAGGACGAATAAATTTGAAATCGAGGTCTGCCCAACGCATATTGTTCGGAAAGCTCAATTCACAAATCAACTTAGGCAAAAGCGTTTCCAAAAGCTTTGCTGTCGCTTCTCCCTCTTGATGCACCATAGCGTAGACATAGCCGTCCTTTGCGACCAGATCCTTTGCATCTATTTTCTGCCCACGGGCAAATCCCTCTGCTGCCTTGGTTGGCTTGCCATCCGCATCAAATGCGATCTTGACAGATGGGCCCCTGTTCTCGCTTGATACATCCTCTTGCTTCTCTGCTAACCCACTGACAAGGAGGGCACTGCGTCGCGGTGTTCCAACGGTCCGTACCGATTGATAATCCAACCGCAGCTCTTGAAATGCCTTTTCTGCATGTTCCTTCAGCTGCTTGAGGATTCCTGGCATGACATGAGCCGGAACCTCTTCTGTACCAATTTCCAACAATAAATTTTTGCTCATGCGTTTTTCCTCCCTTTCAACATTGGATAACCAAGCTCTTCCCTCTGCTTCAGGTAGCACTCAGCGCATACCCTTGCCAGCTTGCGCACACGGCCAATAAATGCGGTACGTTCCGAAACACTGATAGCACCCCGTGCATCCAAAAGATTAAACGTATGGGAACATTTCAGAACATAATCGTATGCAGCATGAACACAGCCCTTCTCGATAATACGAACTGCTTCCTTCTCATATTTTTCAAAAAGGTCGAAAAGAAGCTTCTCATCCGAAAGATCAAAGGAATAGGCAGACTGTTCTACTTCATTTTGATGAAAAACATCTCCGTAAGTAACTTCATCGTTCCACTGGACATCATAAACATTTTCAACGCCTTGAATGTACATGGCGAGCCGTTCCAAGCCATAGGTAATCTCTGACGCAACCGGCTTGATATCTTGGCTTCCTACCTGCTGGAAATAGGTAAACTGCGTAATCTCCATGCCATCAAGCCATACTTCCCAACCTAAACCCCATGCACCGAGCGTAGGAGATTCCCAGTTATCCTCCACAAACCGAATATCATGCTTTTTGGGATCTATCCCAAGGGTCTCCAAGCTCTCCAAGTAAAGCTCCTGAATATTGTTCGGGGACGGCTTCATGATTACCTGAAACTGATGATGCTGGTACAGACGGTTTGGGTTATCTCCATATCTTCCATCCGCAGGTCTGCGAGATGGCTCTACATAGGCAACATTCCACGGCTCCGGTCCAAGAACCCGCAAAAATGTTGATGGATTCATCGTGCCGGCCCCTTTTTCCACATCATACGGCTGTGCCAAAATGCAGCCCTGTTCTGACCAAAATTTTTGAAGGGCCAGAATAATTTCCTGAAATTTCATAAATCCACTCCTCTTTCCCATAAAAACTAGATCCTGCAAAAACAAAAAGTCCCATCCCTGCAACTTGCGTCACAGGGACGAGACTTCAAAATCCCGCGGTTCCACCCTGCTTGATCTCCAGAAGAAATCCAGCTCATGCTTATTTTCTTTTGCTCCGAAGCGCCCTTCACTTCCTTGGCAGACTCCCACCGACACTGCCTCGCTTTTCTGAAGCTACTCCTCTTCCTCATCGCTGTTATTGAGTGTAGCAAAAGATATACCGTTTGTCAAACATTCTCCTGCACTCTTCCAGCATATTGTACAGCAAAAATCCAATTTCACGAAAGCTGCTGCAAAAACTGCAAGGACTTCATGGGATGCCCCAAGGTCTGCTGCAAATAGGTCAGCAATATTTTCTCTGCTGCCAAAAGCTCATCCCTTTTCAATATAAACCGTTTCTCCTTCTTCCAATCCATATCACGGAGGGAACGTATCAGATTGCGTACACCCAGCATCAAATTTTCAGCATGCAAGGTGCGGCATTTCCCGCAAAGAATCCCGCCCTCTCCTAAATCAAAAAACGAATTTTCTTGTATTTCCTTGCCGCAATGAACGCATCTTTCAAAATGCAGCTGCAAACCGGAATGTTCCAAAAGCTGCCATGCAGCCGCCAAAGCCGTAATCCGTGGATTCCTTTTCTCAAACGCCTCAAATATTTCCAAAAGCAAATCAAATACTGCCTCGTCCGGTACATGTTCCGGCAAAAATTCCCGTACCATTTCTGCCACAAAAGTACCATAAGCCATGGTTTCCAAATGCTCACTCAGTTTCGGGTAACGATGCAGCAAAATACACTGCTTGACCGTTGGAAGGCGCATTCCGTTCTGCAGCTGCACCTCCACATGGGAAAACATCTGCATACCTGCCGCAAGAGGACTTCTGGGGCGGCGACACCCAAACGCCACAGCTTTCAGCTTGCCGCTGGAGCGCGTAAACAGCGTCACCATCCTGTCTGCCTCGCCCCAATTGTGCGTACCAAGCACCAAGGCTTCTTCCTTGTACTGCGCCATCAGGATTCCACCTTGTTTTTCAAAATCCCCGTGTTGTCCAATTCCTTGTGATGCTCCGCATCTTGAGAACACTTTGGCATCACGGCCCCGGCAGTCAGCATATACTGAAGAGCAGACTCGCTGCTGATATCAAGGTAAGTAACATCGCTCTTTTTGACAAAGATGTTCGTTCCGGAAGTCATGTTGATGCTCCAAGGGATAAACACGCAAACATAATCATCTCCCAGCTTTTCCGCAAGAAATTCCGGCACCTCCGACATGACAAAGCCCAATGCCTTGGATTGATGATACGGTACGATGACCACATGATCAAACATGTTATTTGATTCCAAAACCGCAGTAGAAAAATGCTTGACACTGTTGTAGATAAACTTGACAATCGGTATCTTTCCAAGCAATCTCTCCACATAACGAATCATTTTCCTCAAAAACCATGAGGAAGACAGCCAACCGACCAAATAAATGACAAAAAGGAGCGTAACCAATCCCATCCCGGGAAAATAAAAAGGCAAGTGCCTTCCCAATACGCCTTCCGTGAAATTCAAGGTTTCCCAAACCACAAAAAGAGTGATTACAATGGGAACCAAAACAATCAAGCCATTAATGAAACGTTTCGATATCAGTCTGGAACATCTGTAGCAAATTCTTTTCCCTGTCCCCATAAAAACATTTCCTCCAAATTATTTGGAATCCCCCAAGCCAAAACCACGCAGGATACTGTCCCGATTACGCCAATCCTTTTTCACCTTTACCCAAAGATCCAAGAATGTCTTGGAGCCCAGCAATGCCTCGATGTCTTTTCGCGCGAGTCCTCCAATCTCCTTGAGCATGGTTCCCTTTGCCCCAATGACAATTCCCTTTTGGGACTCACGTTCCACATAAATCGTTGCACGGACATACACATCACTATTTTTTCTGGTCGTCATCTCATCGACATCCACGGCGATAGAATGAGGAACTTCATCTCTTGTCAAATGCAAAATCTTCTCACGGACAAGCTCCGCAACAAGCAAGCGCTCCGGCTGATCTGTTACCATATCCTCCGGATAATACTGCGGTCCTTCCGGAAGATATTTTTTTGCTTCCTCCAAAAGCCCTTCTAAATTGGTTTCTTCCTTTGCTGAAATCGGAACAACTCCCGCAAATGGATATTTTTCCATGTAATGCGTAATGATTGGAAGCACCTGTTCCTTTTCTATCAAATCCAGCTTATTGACTACGAGAATCACAGGACGCTTCGTTGCTTTCAGACGTTCCATGATATAAAACTCGCCAGCACCCATTTTTTCCGTTGCATCTACGACAAAAAAAATCGCATCGACTTCCTTGAGCGTTCCTTCCGAAGCCTTGACCATATACTCGCCAAGCTTGTCCTTTGGCTTATGAATTCCCGGCGTGTCCAAAAATATCATTTGCGCATCCTGCTGCGTCAGCACACACAAAATACGATTTCTCGTTGTCTGCGGCTTATCCGACATAATAGCAATCTTTTGTCCTATCAACTGGTTAATCAGGGTGGATTTTCCAACATTTGGACGACCAATCACAGCAATAAATCCTGACTTAAAAATCTTTTCACTCATACAACTAGTCCCTTCTCAATCAAATATCACGCTCTCGAAATGCCAAGTTCCCCCATGACAAACCGCTGTTCTTCCTCCATCTCTTTTCGTTCCTCTTCCTCCATGTGGTCATATCCCAAGAGATGCAACATGCCGTGCACTGCTAAAAATGCCAGCTCACGCCGCAGGCTGTGCCCATATTCCTCTGCCTGTTCCTCTGCACGCTCCACAGAAATAACGAGATCTCCAAGCACATTGACTTCCGCTCCGCCCACAATTTCAGGTTCTTCGCTTTCATTCAGTGCAAAGGAAAGTACATCCGTTGGACGATCTATTTTTCGATACTGCCGATTTAATTCGTGAATATAGGCATTGTCCGTCAAAGTAACGCTTACTTCCCCATTCTGCACGCCATAAAGACTGCCTACCTTTTCCACGGCAAGACGCACTACTTCTTCCATCTCCGGAAAAATTTCCATATCCTCCGGAAATTTGCTAATAATTACTTCCATAACAATCCATCATCTGCATTCGTCCTGCGACAAGGCATCTGATTTTTCCCGCCTTTCTTTATAGCACCATTGTTCAAGAAAATGTCATAAGCATTTTCCCTCCAATTTGCGTTTCAACGAAGCGAAAGTCACCGCTTGTTAAAACTTGATTTCCCCCACTTACAGCAAGCTGTTGAAGAAGGGGACATATTTAGCTTCGTTACTGCTTCGTTCCTTCTTCCAATTTTAGGATGACAGCCCAAAATTTCACAAATTCTCTTTCAAGCTGTCACAAAGTAATTTTACAACACCGCAATATTTTGTCAACGAAAGAATCCCTGCAAAAAAAATCATAAAATAAAAAGGATTTTATGTATTTTTGTAGAAGATATTTGTAGCCTTAAAACAGACAGAAAGGAGTGTTTTCATGATTCTTCAAAAAAAATCACTGCAAAAAATGATACCCATTATTTTTCCTGCAATTCTCACAATCAGCTCAAGCGCTTATGCCGATTCTTATTCCCCTGATGTCCTCATCGACCAGACCAAGGACGGTTTCCATATAGAGGACGGCATGCGCATACAAAAAAATGGTACACAATCACTTTGGGTACCGAACAGCAATTGGCGGAACACGTCAACCATGATTCAAATCAGCAACTTGGAAGGTTTTACAGGCGATTCTCCTGTGATTGCTGGACATTATTTTATAAAGGAACCAAAAGCCAAATCGCCACTCAGCTTTCATATTTCCATTTCCAATGCTGAAATATACAGCCTTTACGGTTCTTATTCTCCCGAAACAGATGACGACTGCTCCAATAATTATGTGCAAATTGGAGAAAACTGTTCCGTAGCTCAGGTACTATACGGTGGATATGCCACCAACGGTGGAAAAGCAAGCGGAAATACCCTAGAAATATCTGGCGATAATTTTGAAAAAACTCGCATTCGAGGAGGTTATTCGACGAAAAGCGACGCATGCAATAACGAGATTATCATTCACAGCGGAACCTTCAATAATCGCATATACGGCGGTTATTCCCCAAATGGAACAGCCACAGGAAACATCATAACGGTCAAAGGAGGAATCTTGGGACCCGAACTCCTCCTGATAGGAGGATACGCCAACAGCAGCAGCAAAAAAAACAGCTTTCAAGGAAACACCTTGAACCTTTATGTTCCGATTGCAGTAAAAGAAATTTCAGCCTTTCAATTTTATAATTTTTATATTCCCAAAACTGCCAGTAGCGGAGATGTCATGATTCAAGTCTGCGGCGAAGATCCCACTGACATTTCCGGTCTGAATGAAGAAAACCAAACCTATGTGCGCGCAGGAGTTATGGCAGGTTCCTCCCTAAAAAAAGGAGACAGCATCACACTAATAAAAAACACAAACGGAATCATTGCCAAGAACGTAACTTATGGTACCTTGACAGAAGGCGTATCCATAGACTACCCACTGGATATTTCCCTGACAGACAACAATACCGCCTTAACCGCCGTCATTTCAAATGCCCCTTCCCCTCCTTCAAAGAACAATCCCATGCAAGATCCACCAGATCCTAAACCTGCCCCTCCCCAAACTCCGCCATCGAATCCATCAAAAAAGTCCAGTCAAACAAATTCCAAAACAGATATCTCTAAAAAAAAGCAGATCTTGCAAAAACCGCAAATCCCCATAAAGCTAAAGGAAGAAACGAAATCCCTGACAGAAACCCGTGCCGCCGGCATTGGACTTTTAAACAGCAGCAGCAATCTCCTTGCCACGCAGAGCACAGCAAATGCTGAGGAGGCAACTGGCAATTCCAGCAACACCAATCCTTCCGAAGGCACTTATTCTCCATTTGCCGCTATTGGCGGGAACAATATGCGATACAATTCCGGCTCGCATATCGACACGAAAGGTCTCTCCGGAACGCTTGGCTTCGCACGAAAATTGCATTACAAAAATTCCAATCTGCTTCTTGCTCCATTCTTGGAATACGGAAGGGCAAATTACGACAGCTATCTTGATGACGGAACTCACGGTACAGGAGCACAGCAATGCTTCGGTATCGGATTCCTTGCAAAAAAATCTTTTGTTTCAGGTGACTATTACGAAGGAAGCCTGCGCATAGGAAAGCTAAAAGGCAACTATTCCGGAATTCTTGATAAAATTGCAACTAGCTATGACACAGAATCCAATTATCTGGGAATTCATGCCGGCGCAGGAAAAATTTTTAAGCTATCAGAAAGATCCCATTTAGATACCTACGGAAAGTTTTTCTACACCCTGCAAGGGCAAGATAGCCCACACCTTAGCAGTGGAGAAACCTATCAATTTGATGCAGTTCGATCCTGCCGTCTTCGTTTGGGGACAAAGCTGACGCAGGACATTGCAGAAAACCAACAGCTTTATGCTGGCGTTGCATGGGATTATGAATTTGACAGCGAAGCGAGTGCAACCTATCGAGGACTCAGCACGCCATCCCCTTCCCTCAAGGGAGGAAGCTTCCTTTGGGAAATTGGCTGGAAGCAAAAAGACAACGCAGAAAATCATCTCGCCGCAGACCTTGGCATAACCTGCTGGAGAGGAAAACAGGAGGGGATCGATCTTCATGCCTCATTCCTATGGAACTATTAAAAACCCTTTGGGGCATTGACCTCTAAAAAATAACACAATTTCAATTAAAAAGACAGTCACTCTCCTTTGTGGCTGTCTTTTCCTACATGAATCGTATCGCTCACCTTTTCTATGCGATACACCAATTACTTGATTACATGGTTGATGCGAAGTACCGATTTTACGCTTTCCGCACTCTTTCTCATAAGGGAAAGCTCGTCTTCCGGAAGGTGGAGCGGTATTCTCTTAACGACACCCTCCTTGCCAATAATCGCAGGCAGGGAAAGCGCCACATCCGTAATTCCGTATTCCCCATGCATAGGAAGCGACACTGGCATAACGGCCTGCTCATCAAAGAATACTGCCTTAGCCAAACGGCAGACTCCCATAGCAATGCCCGTATTCGTCCAGCCCTTTGACTGCACCACGTCATAGGCAGTATTTACAACATCCTGAGCAACCTTTGCACGATCCAATGGCTCCTCATGCGTATAAAAATCATCCAATTCTTTCAGGCAAACGCCGCCAATTCCTACTGTACTCCATGCGGTAAATGCAGAATTCCCATGCTCTCCCAGCATATATCCCTGCACATCGGCTGGATTTACATGATAGTGCATTCCCATCACGCTCTTAAAGCGAAGCGTTTCCAAAGTTGTCCCCGTACCAAAAAGCCGCCCTTCCGGATAGCCAAACTCCGTAGCCGCCACATAAGTGGTAACATCCAGAG
The DNA here is from genome assembly GCA_937902665.1 of uncultured Selenomonadaceae bacterium. Classification (GTDB taxonomy): domain Bacteria; phylum Bacillota; class Negativicutes; order Selenomonadales; family Selenomonadaceae; genus CALELM01. Next base: position 37,603 of record CALELM010000024.1, on the reverse strand, counting down.
GATTCGTAATCATGATAAAGACAGCATCCCTTGTGTACTTTGTAACCTCGCTCATCACATGGCGGGTAACGCCTATATTCTCTTTTGCAAGTGTCAGGCGATCCATGTCACCGCCCGGCACGATGCTCGGTCCTGCATCACAGATAATGACATCCGCATCACGGCATTCCTCAAATCCGCCAGCCGTTACATGAATCCCCGGCACAAGACTGCAAGCCAAGGAATGTACCGCATCCAGAGCTTCTCCATGCGCTACCTTCTCATCTGTATCAATGCAAACAATTTCTGCTGCCAGCTGGCAAGCGATTGCGCGTGCCAAAACAGCAGAGCCAACATGTCCCATCCCAATAATCACTAATTTATGTGGTTTAAGCATTTTATTTTCCCCCTATTTCATTGCTTCAAAACTGCATTATACTTCCGAATCATTTTCACCGGCTTATAGGATTCCTTTGCCTTGCGAAGCCCTTCCACTCCCAAATCCTCTTCCCTGTTAATGTAAGACAGATGAGCCCATTCATGTTCAACAAATCCTTGATTGATTGCAGGATATGCTCCTCGTACCGTTGGATCCGCTTTCTCGACATGAATCACTGCCATATCCTTGTTGATCTGCTCGCCAAAGGTAAAGGCAACAATGCGACCATCGAGCAATATGGCACCTCCCCGAACTTCAAAAAAGGAAAAATCATTCAAGACCTCAAGAGCGGCATCCCGTTCCCATTCTATAACGGAATCCTCTGGCTTTTCCTGCCGATATCTCAGGTACCACTTATCAAGCTCCAGCTTGCAAAGCGAAATATTCTCTTCTGAAATCGGTACATACCTTGCTTGCGGGAAATTACGCCAAAAGCTATTCCAGTGATTCTTTTTGGAATGATATTTTCGTCCAGCCAAGCAAATCAAATCCTCGCTTCGATAGACATAATCAAACCGATCTCGATTTGCCTGAAGCTTAAACTCTGCACCGGGATAATTTGCCAACAGCTCCGCAAACTTCTCATCAACAAGAAAAAATTGCAACGGCTTTCCCAAATCCTGAAAATACTCCATAAATTTATCAACAGCCCATATCATTTTTTCCTTGGAACCGATTGGCTGCAATGCAAAAAAATCACCATCGACGCTTTTCGTCAGAAACATTACATCATCTTCCACCGCTATTTGTACTGGGTACAGATTTTGCCACATATACAGGTTGGTAAAGCTCAACTGAGAATTCTCATTATATCCTGCACGCAAAAAATGATCCATAATCCTTTTATCCTCTTTCTGCAATGGCTTGAAATAAATTTTGCTCACCCCCTGTCCAAAATCATAATCGCAGAAACTAGAAACCGCCACCACCTATATCATATCAATGCTGTCAAGAAAAAGAGTATTGGACAAACTGCCCAATACTCCCTCAAAACAACTCAATCAATCAACTTGCGCGTAAACCGTGCATCCTCAGCCCTGTCCTTGATCGTTTTCAGCGAAGCTCCAGCAGCTGCCTCTACCGCTCCAAGAATCACGCCTTCCACAAAAGGGCAGTCTACCATTGCAATCCTGCGTTCCGGCATTTCCTCCAAGACAGCTTCTGCCGTCATGACAGCACTTCCCATATCCATGAAAATTGCTACGCCGTCTTCAGAATATACACTCTCGATAGCTGACTTGATCCTCTGAAAGCTCGTGCCAAGGCTTCCGTCCTCCAGTCCGCCGGCTGGCACGATCCGAACGTCCCTTGCCATTGCCTGCGCCAGTTCCGCAACGCCTTCCGCTAGCTTCTGGCTGTGAGATACCACTACGATACCTACCATTTTCATGGCCTCCATCCATTACTTGTAATAACGCACGCCAGCCTCGAAAAGCTGCTGATCCTTATTGCCCGGTACATTTTTTGCAACATCCCTGCCAATACGCTCAGAATGTCCCATTTTCCCGAGCACACGTCCATTCGGGCTTGTAATACCTTCGATTGCGCAAACGGAACCATTGGGGTTGAAAGGTATTGACATGGAAGGATTTCCTGCCATATCAACATACTGCGTAGCAATCTGCCCATGGCTGCGAAGCTTTGCGATGACCTCCTGATCTGCTACAAAGCGGCCTTCCCCATGAGAAACAGCAATCGTATGAACATCTCCGACCTCAACATTATTGAACCAAGGCGAGAGATTAGACACGACCTTCGTCCTCACCATGCAGGAAACATGCCGTCCAATATGATTGTGCGTAAGCGTAGGCGACTCTGAAGAAAGGTCGCGAATTTCGCCATACGGGACAAGACCAAGCTTAATAAGTGCCTGGAAACCATTGCAGATACCAAGCATCAAACCATCTCTCTTGTCAAGAAGCTTCATGACCTCTTCCTTGATTCGTGGATTGCGGAACATTGCCGCAATGAATTTGCCGGAACCGTCAGGCTCGTCTCCACCGCTGAAACCGCCGGGCAACATAATGATCTGCGAATCATGAACGCCCTTGACGATTGCTTCTACCGTTTCCTCTACCGCTTTCGGCGTAAGATTTCTGACTACCAAAATCTCAGTCTCCGCTCCGGCACGTTCCCATGCCCTTGCCGAGTCATACTCGCAGTTCGTTCCGGGGAACACAGGGATAAATACCTTTGGCTTTGCCGTTCTCACACGAGACACGATTTTTCTCCCCTGATGATAAGGCACCAGCTTCAAGGCATCTTTCAATCCATGCTTCACCTGCGTTGGGAAAATCTTTTCCAGTGGCTTGGTGTAAGCCTCTTCTATCTCAGAAATCAGCACAGCCGCCTTGCCGCAAACAATGCTTGGCACATTCGTTGTTTCGCCCAGCTCATAATATCCCGTATCCTGCAATGCCTCGCTCACATCCAGCTGGTTAGAAACTTCCAGCAAAATCGTGCCATATTCCGCACAGAAAAGCTGTTCTTTCGTGAGCTGCTTCGCAAAGGTAAATCCAATGCCATTGCCCAGAGCCATCTTGGAAATCGCTCCGGCAATCCCCCCAACGCCAATGCTCACGGCAGAAAATACCTGTTTCCCTCTTGTCAGTTTGGAAATCTGCGCAAAATTCTTTCTCAGCTGGCAAAAATCCGGCAGATCCTGTTCATCTAACGGACACGGAACGGCATAGACCTTGTTGCCCGGATACTTGAACTCCGCCGATACGGCACAGTCTGCTGGAAGCACATCGACTGCAAAAGAGCAAAGCGTCGGCGGCACATGCATATCCATAAATGTACCGGACATGGAATCCTTGCCGCCTATCGCAGGCACACCAAGCTCATGCTGTGCCCAAAGCGCACCAAGCAGTGCCGCAAAAGGCTTGCCCCACTTTTCCGGATCCTTTCCCAAGCTCTCGAAATATTCTTGGAAGGTCAAACGAACCTTATCGGCACGGCCTCCCAAAGCAACCATCTTTGCCACAGACTCCACCACAGCGTAAAGTGCGCCATGGAACGGGCTCCATTCCGTAAGATGCGGATTCATGCCAAAGGTCATCGCTGTCGCAGTATTGGTTTCTGCGCCAAGCACCGGCAATTTTGCCACCATGCCTTCTGCCGGAGTCAATTGATTCTTTCCTCCAAACGGCATGAGGACCGTATTGCCGCCTATCGTAGAATCAAAACGCTCCGCAAGCCCCTTTTGGCTGCAAACATTGAGATCCTTCAAATTTTCAAGCCAAGCCTTCTCCAAATCATTTCCACAGTTTTCCACCATGACCGGAATCTGATGCAGGTATCGCTTTTCCGCATCAGGCATGGAAATTTTTGCTTCCACATGCTGGCGAACGCCGTTCGTATCGAGGAAGGAACGGTTCATCTGAACGATTTCCTTCCCACGCCACCTCATGACAAGCCGAGGTTCTGCTGTTACAACAGCCACGCAAACCGCTTCCAAGTTTTCCTCATCCGCATATTTTACGAACGCATCCAAGTCTTTCTTTTCGATAACAACCGCCATACGTTCCTGCGATTCAGAAATAGCAAGCTCCGTACCATCAAGCCCTTCATACTTTTTCCTGACAGCATCCAAATCAATCAGCAATCCATCTGCCAACTCCCCAATGGCTACCGAAACACCGCCTGCACCAAAATCATTGCAGCGCTTGATCATGCGGCTGACCACAGGATTGCGGAACAATCTCTGGATTTTGCGCTCCGTTGGCGGATTGCCCTTCTGCACCTCTGCGCCGCAGCTAGTCAAGGATTCCTCCGTATGCTCCTTGGAAGATCCCGTTGCCCCGCCGCAGCCATCACGCCCCGTGCGGCCGCCGACAAGAACGATGATGTCCCCAGCTGCAGGACGTTCACGGACTACATTTTCCTTTGGGGCAGCCGCAATCACCGCACCAATTTCAAGACGCTTTGCCATATATCCTTCATGGTAAATCTCGCGTACCTGTCCCGTAGCAAGACCTATCTGGTTGCCATAGGAACTGTAGCCGGACGCTGCCCCCAGCGTAATCTTCTTTTGGGGAAGCTTGCCGGGATGCGTCTGGGAAATCGGCAAGCGGGGATCTGCCGCCCCTGTCACGCGCATTGCCTGATAAACATAGGAACGGCCGGAAAGGGGATCCCTAATTGCGCCGCCAAGGCAGGTAGCGGCACCGCCAAACGGCTCAATTTCCGTTGGGTGGTTATGCGTTTCATTCTTGAACATAACCAGCCAATCCTGTTCCTCGCCATCAATATCCGCCTTGATTTCAATACTGCAGGCATTGATTTCCTCCGACTTATCCAGATCCTCCAAAAGACCTTGCTTACGAAGCGACTTCATGCCAATGACAGCAATATCCATCAACGTCACATCACGCTTCTGACCGGCATACAGCTCCGTGCGATCCTGCATGTACCTGTCATACGCAGCCTTCATGGATGGCGTAAAATATCCTTCTTCGAGTTCTACGCTGTCAATCGCTGTCGTAAAAGTCGTATGGCGGCAATGATCCGACCAATAGGTATCAATGACACGAATCTCCGTAATGGTTGGCGCACGATGTTCCGTATCACGGAAATACTTTTGGCAAAACTTCAGATCCTCAAAGCTCATCGCAAAACCACGCTGATCCATAAAAGCTTGAAGTTCCGCATCATTCATCTCGTTGAAATTGCCCAAAATCTCCACATCAGCAGGAACTTCCGTTTTCATGTTGAGGGATTCCGGCTTTTCAAGAGAAGCCTCCCTGCTCTCCACCGCATTGATGCAATACCCCTTGATATCCTCAAAGGTCTTGTCATCGATTTCCCCGACAAGAACGATAACACGCGCTGTCGCAATCTCCGGCCGCTCCTTTTGCGTCACAAGCTGGACGCACTGCGCCGCAGAATCGGCAGTCTGGTCGTACTGCCCCGGAAGATATTCCACTGCAAACATGCGGGAATTAGGAAAAACCGGCAAAGTTTCCTCATATACTACATCCACAGGAGGTTCAGAAAAAACAACAGACCTCACCTGCGCATATTCTGCATCTGTCAACCCTTCGATATCATATCGGTTAATGACACGGACTGCTTTCAACTTGGTAAGCCGAAAAGTTTCCCGCAGGTCATCGCAAAGCTGCTGCGCAGGAATATCATAAAATCCTTGTCTCTTTTCTACAAAAATTCGTTTTACGGTCATGGGTATTTTCCTCCATCAAGAAATTATAACGCCATTGTTCAAGAAAATGCCATAAGCATTTTCCCTCCAATTCGCGTTTCAACGAAGCGGGAGATATGCTCGCCGCTTCGTTGAAATTTGCTTCCCACACTTACAGCAAGCTGTTGAAGAAGGGGACATCTTTAGCTTCGTTATAACGCCCTCGATCAAGACTTGGGTTTGCCTTGGGACAGAAGGCAAAAAACTTCAACTATTATTTAAGAACCAGCTACTATCATGATTTTACTGGTTCAACAGACATAACCTATGGAGATATGTCATACACGCAGGACAACGCAAAAAATTGGTGGAAAGTTTCTCTCGGCGGCGGCTGGAATGTGAGTGACAATGTCTACACCTATGCAGAAATTACCAAGCACTTCAAGGATGTAAGCAATAATCTCGACTTCAATCTGGGTATCAGATTTGATTGGTAGGAGTTGGCGGTTTCTTTCTTTAGTTTGTTTTGTGAAGTAAAAAAAGAATGCATGTAGAGATGCCTTGCAACTCAAAATGCCCTCAAAAATCGGATTTCAAACTCCGACTTTTGAGGGCATTACTATATCGGTTAGATTTCATAAACCTCATATCACACTTTTGGGAGCATAGAAAAATACTGGAGATAACGTATGCCAGAGACGCAGAACGTCCTTTTATTGACAAGTGCATAATCTTTTGCCTCTGTCTTTGGCAGAATCTTTTGTTGTATGGGAGAAAGCTGTTGGCAGATGTTGCATTTTTTTTTCTTTTTGGGATAATGAAAGTTGAGAGTTTGTATTCTGCATTGGGAGATTAAATATATGTCTGAGAATAAGAAGTGGGAAGGCTATACAGCATTGCAGTCTTTGCTTGCGGCACTTGGGACCCACGGTGTGAATGTGGATGCGGATGCATTCCTCCAGCAACATAGCCACCTGCGTGATTCTGCGATGGATTGGGAGGCGCTCTGCAAGGCATTGAAGCCATATAAGTACATCGGCGAGGTGCTTCGCCCGTCCGTAGAGGAGCTGCATACGATACCGGTACCGGCTGTGGCACGTTTCTGCAATGGAAAGTTTGTTATGCTGGGCATCAATACGAAGGAAATGGTATTTTTCATGGATCCGGAGCAGGATAAGCCAGTGGCAATCCCATCCTCCGTGTTTGAGCAGGTCTGGTCTGGCGAGGTGCTGGTACTTACCCCGAAGATGACATGGGAGCGTTTCCTTGCAAAGTATAATCTGGAATGGTTCTATACGGTCATCCTTCATTACAAGAAATATTTTGCAGAGGTACTGCTGGCAGCATTTTTCCTGCAGTGCATGGGGATTCTGATGCCGCTTTTTACGCAGGTAGTCGTGGATAAGGTCGTAGGGAACAACGGCATTTCTACGTTGACAGTGCTGGGCGTGTCTATGCTGGTGCTGGCTGTTTTCCAATCCGTCTTGAATGGGGCAAAAACCTATGTGATGAACCACACGACAACGAAATTGGATGCTATCCTTGGAACGAGACTGTTCCGGCACATGATCTCGCTTCCTGTTGCATATTACGAGAGTCGGCGCGTAGGTGAAACGATGATGCGTGTCGGTGGACTGAACGGTGTCCGTGAGTTTCTGACAGGTACCTCTTTGATAACCATTTTGGATGCGTTCTTCTCGGTCGTATTTATCGCTGTTATGCTGTATTACAGCGTGACGCTGACGCTGATCGCCTTGGTCATCGTTCCGCTCTTTGCGCTGCAGACTTTTTGGGCTGTGCCAATCTACTGGCGAAAGATGACGACTGCGATGCGTGCGGCCATGGTGCAGAGAGCCTTTCTTGTCGAGGCCGTTACGGGTATGCAGACGGTGAAGGCACTTGCCCTTGAGCCGCAGTTCATGCGCAGGTGGGAGAAGTTCGTAGCGAGAAATGTCGGATTGCAGTTTGAGCTGAGCAAGTTCAATCTTGTGATTGGAAGCGGAAATCAGGTCATTCAGACCATATCGACCTTGGTTATCCTCTGGCATGGCGGCTATATGGTCATGAACGGGGAGTTTACCCTTGGCCAGCTGATTGCTTTTCAGATGATTGCAGGGCAGGCGATAAATCCACTGGTTCAGCTTCTTACGATGTGGCCGCAGGTACAGCAGGCATTCCTCGGCATGCACATGCTCGGCGATATCCTGCACAGCAAGATGGAGCCGGTGCTTTTCCAATCTTCGGCAGGGCTCAAGGAAATGCAGGGCAATATTGAGGTGAAGGATATCTGCTTCCGTTATCGCATGGATCTGCCCTATGCCATTGACCATGTGAGTTTTTCGGTAAAGGCAGGAGAGAAGATTGGTATTGTCGGGCGTTCCGGTTCCGGCAAGTCAACGCTTGCCAGCCTGATTCAAAAAATCTATTTCCCTGATGAAGGCGAGATTATGATTGACGGGCAGAAGCTTCGTGAGGCAGATTATCCATGGCTGCGCCGACAGATGGGTGTCGTCATGCAGGACAATTACCTCTTTGACGGCAGTATCCGTGATAATATTGCGGCAGCAAGGCCGGCAGCTTCGATGGCAGAGGTCATTCAGGCTGCAGAGATTGCAGGCGCGCATGAGTTTATCCTTGAACTGGATGAGGGGTATGATACCAAGGTCGGCGAGCGCGGTGCAGGCCTTTCCGGCGGCCAGCGCCAGCGCATTGCGATAGCGCGAGCTGTTTTGGCGAATCCAAGGCTGATCATTTTTGATGAGGCAACTTCCGCTTTGGATTATGAGTCTGAGCGTGTTGTGATGAAGAATCTGGAGCGTATTGCAGGCAATCGCACAATGCTTATCATTGCGCATCGCTTGGTCACGGTAGAAAAGTGTGACCGTATCCTAGTGATGGATCATGGCCGTATTGCAGAGCAGGGATCGCATGATGAGCTGATTGCGCTCGGTGGTATCTATAAGAGTCTGTATGAACAGCAAGAGGTAGGAAAATGAAGATAAAAGAGATGTGGAAGGATTTCATAGACGGGGACAAGAACCGTGATGAGACAGAATTCCTTTCCTCCATTCTGGAGGTAACAGAAACACCGCCGTCCCCGGTGGGGCGTATGGTGCTTTGGACGATTGTCTTGCTTTTGGTTGTCGGCGGTATTTGGCTTTTCATCGGTGAGGTCGATGAGGTGGCAGTTGCCTATGGCAAGGTCATTCCGATTGGAAATGTCAAGGTTATTCAGTCACAGAACAAGGGAAAAATCGAGGAACTCTGCGTCAAGGAGGGTGACTATGTTGAGGCGGGGCAGAAGCTGGTCGTCCTCGATACGACAAAGACGCAGGCAGATGTGGACCAGTTGAGAAAGCAGGTAGCTTATTATGACATGACGGTGAAGCGCCTGCAGGCAGAGATGAACGATGAGCCATTCGTTCCGCCAATCTCTGAGGATTTGGATGAGAAGGACATTGCTTCCCAGCTAGCCCTGTATCAAAGCCGCAGGAGGAAGCTCTTGGCAGATCAGGAGAAGAACTTTGCGGCGGTGGAGCAGGTGGAGGCTTCCATTCAGTCGCAGGAGGCGACAAGGCAGAAGTACCTTTCCATGCTGGAGGTGGCGATTGACAAGGAGGAGCGGCTGAACGGTCTCTTTGCAAACGATGCGGTTTCTTATTTCCAGCTTTTGGAGGCTCGCCAGACACGCGTGGAGTACCAAAAAAGTGCAGAGGCGATGGACAAGGAGATCTTGAAGGAGCGGGCAAGGCTGATGGAGGCACTCGATATGCAGGCAACGACAGATTCTGCGTACCGTCAGGAGACTATGACGCAGTTGGTCGAGGCGAAGAAGCAGCTCAATGCATATCAGGAGGAGCTGGAAAAGGCAGAGGCGACGAATCAGCAGTCAGTGGTTACTGCGCCGGTCTCCGGTCATGTTCATCAGCTTGCTGTGCATACGATTGGCGGTGTAGTTTCCGAAGGGCAGGCCATCATGATGGTAGTTCCGGAGGATGCCCGCATGGAGGTCGAGGCCTATGCGGATAACAAGGATATCGGCTTTATCCGTTTGGGACAGGAAGCAGAAGTCAAGGTAGAGACGTTTAACTTCCAGAAGTTCGGCATGGTAAATGCGAAGGTAGCAGAGATCAGTCCGGATGCTGTTGCGGATACAAAGGATAAGGAACGTGACGGCAAGTACCGTCTTGCCCTTTCTGTAGAGGGAGACACGAGCGGTATCAGTCTCCAGCCGGGCATGAATGTTACGGCAGAAATCAAGATCAAGAAAAAGCGCATCATAGACTTCTTCCTCGATCCGTTCCGTCAGTACAAGGATGAAGCACTGAGGGAGAGATGACGATATGGCAAAGATAGATACGGCACTTGCCTGCTTGGTGCAGATTGCAGGATACTATTCCATTCCTGCAGATTACCGCCAGCTGGAACGTGCTTATATCGTTGATGAGTCAGGGGTCGATACGGTTGCGCTCCTGCAGGCGGCAAAGGCACTTGGGCTTCGCGCAAGGAAGTTTGATAAGATTCGCATGGAGCATCTGCCCAAGCTGCCGATGCCTGCCATCTGCCAGCTGAAGAATGGGCAGTATTTAGTTATCTTTGGTGCGGATGAGGAAAAGGTCATCGCCTATGATCCAGCGAATCCCCAGCAGGGACGTGTCGGGATCCGAGCGGAATTCTTCCGTGAGAACTGGAACGGCGAGGCAGTCCTTTTTACCAAGCGCTTCCAGCTGTCCGCATTGGTGGAAAAGGTAGAGAAGTTTGGCTTTGGGTGGTTTATTCCGGAAGTCATGAAGTACAAGGACTTTTTGATGAAGGTTTTGTTCATTTCCCTGCTGCTGCAGGGATTTGGGCTTCTGACACCGTTCTTTACCCAGATGATCATTGACAAGGTATTGGTTCATCACAGTGTCTCGACCATGGATGTCATGATTGGCGGCATGATTCTGGTTGCGCTTTTCAGCAACTGGATGCTGGCACTGCGTTCCTACCTTTTCCTGAATACTACAAATAAGATTGATGTTACCCTGTCTGCGCATCTGTTCCGCAAGATTTCGGAGCTTCCCGTTCCGTTCTTTGACAAATGGCAGGTCGGTGATGTCGTTTCCCGTATGGGAGAGCTTGAAACGATACGAGGCTTTTTGACAGGCTCTGCACTGACGGTTATTTTGGATGTCATATTTGCTGTAGTTTATTTGGCAGTCATGTTTATTTATAGCTCAGAACTCAGCTATGTTGTATGGGTAACGATACCTTTGTACATTATCCTGAATGCAATCATTGCACCCATCTACAAGCACCGCATCAACGAGAGGTTCCTGCTTGCTTCCAAGCAGCAGTCTTTCATGATTGAGGCTGTGACTGGTGTGCGTACCGTTAAGACGATGGGAGTGGAGCATACCTTCGTAGATCGTTATGAGGAAATCCTGTCAAGGTTCCTCAAGAGCTCGCTCAGTGTATTGAATGTAGCAAATGCGGCAAGCTGTATCGGTATGTTCCTGCAGATGGCATTCAACCTTGCCATTCTTTGGATCGGTGCTTACTATGTCATGGAAAACATGCTGTCTGTCGGGCAGCTGATTGCCTTCCAAATGCTCGCAGGGCAGGTCATTTCGCCGATTCTCCGCCTCGTAACTATGTGGCAGCAATTCCAGCAGATCCGGGTTTCGATGACGCGACTTGGCGATATCATGGACGAGAAGAGCGAGCCTGCATTCAATCCAAACCGTACCACGCTCCCGTCCCTGCGTGGCGAGATTATTTTTGATAATGTGAATTTCCGTTATAAGGCGGACGGGAAAAATGTCCTGACGGATGTAAAGCTCCGCATTGCGCCGGGTGCAAAGGTTGGTATTGTCGGACGCTCTGGTTCCGGCAAGTCGACACTTACCAAGCTGATCCAGCGCCTTTATGTGCCGGACAGCGGACGTGTCATGATTGACGGTGTGGATATCGCGCAGGTTGAGACGGCGTGGCTGCGCCGTCAGATTGGTGTCGTACTGCAGGAGAATTTCCTCTTTGCAGGTACCATCAAGGAAAATATTTCAGTTGCAAAGCCGACGATTGAGGAAGAGGCTGTACTGGAGGCCGCAAGGCTTGCCGGTGTCGATGAATTCATTCAGGAAATGCCTCAGCAGTATGAGACCTTTGTTGGTGAGCGAGGCAGCCTGCTCTCAGGCGGCCAGCGCCAGAGGGTGTCTATTGCGAGGGCGCTTCTTTTGGATCCACGCATTTTGATTTTTGATGAGGCAACGAGTGCGCTGGATACTGAGTCCGAGCAGCATATCCTCAAGAATATTGACAAGATCGCAGAGGGCAGGACTATGCTGATGATTGCGCATCGTCTCTCCACTGTAAAGAACTGTGGTGTTATCCTTGCTATGGACAAGGGCCGCATTGTGGAATATGGTACGCATGAACAGCTGATGGAGCGCAAGGGCTATTATTATCATCTCTATGTTTCACAGGAATAACGAAGCTAAAGATGTCCCCTTCTTCAACAGCTTGTTGTAAGTGGGGGAAGCCAAGTTTTAACAAGCGGCGAGCAAACTTTCGCTTCGTTGAAACGCAAATTGGAGGGAAAATGCTTATGGCATTTTCTTGAACAATGGCGTTATAAAAAAGCTTGGCAAAGCTAGCCCCTTTTTTGTTTGCGGATTTTGCTGTGATGTTGTACTATAGAAAAAGATGTATTTTTTGCCAGAAGGATTTTTCGTTGAGATAGGAGACCGTTTAATTATGAAGAAAAGTTTGCTTTCCCTCGGATTGGCTGCGTTGATTATGGGACTGCATGGAACTGCATTTGCCGCCTATCAGTCGGATTCGGACACGGGAGCGAATGCGCTTGACTATATAGAAAACAAACGCAGGGCAGAAAGGGAGAATGCCCTGACGGATGAGCAGAAGAAGCTTTTGGAGGATGCAGCCTTTATCAAGGAGCATTTGAGGGAACCGTTGGATCCAACCAAGAACGTGCCAACGACCTTTGAGGGGGATGATCTCGTTTATGACCAGAATACGGGAGAATTTAAGGCAACGGGAAAGGTGCATATCGTTCAGATGGATGCACACCAGTTTGATGCTGTGGATGGTGACGCGCATGGCAATACAATCAAGCAGGAGATAGAGATTCCGGGAATGGCACATGTACTGCAAATGACGCCGGGGCAGTCCCGCATTACGCTGGATGGTTACCAGACCTTTTATAATTATGGGAAACAGACCGGAACGATGGGCGAGGCTGCCGGCAAGGTGGATCACCAGTATGTGACAGGGAAGAAGTTTGAGTTTTATCCGGATCATGTGGTTATTTACCAAGGGACTGCAACGAAATGCTCGGCAAAGAACCCGGACTATCATTTGAGTGGCGACAAGATTACCATTTGGCCGAATGACAAGATGATTATTGAGCATGCTAAGTTTTGGCTGAAGAATGTCATGCTCTACAAGAAGGATCGGGTGGTTCAGGACATTAAGCCGGGTGCGCAGGGACCGCAATATCCCAAGGTAGGATACAGCAAGAGTGATGGCGTATGGATTTCCCAAGTTGTGACAAGGGACATCATGAAAAACATGAATGCTTTCTGCTACTTGTACTATGGAACAAAACGAGGCATGCGCAGCAATGCGGAGTTGCGGTGGGCAAATGCAGGTTCCTCGTTGAGGCTGGCTTATGGTTACTATGCCGACTATGACGATAACTGGATTAAGAGAAAGCCTTCCTTGATTTACTCATACAGCAATCGTTTTAAAAAGCTTCCGTTCAGCTATTCCTTGAATGTGGAGCTTGGAAAATGGGAACGTGACAAAAAGAATGCCCCCGGAAGCGAAAGTATGCATAGGAATTACAAGCTCCAATTAACTCATAATCCCATCATTCTTCCGGGGAAGTGGATTATGTCCTTGGGAGCTGGCTATGAGATCACGCAGGAAACCTTTAATGATTCGGATGTTCGAGGCTTTAGCTACAATGTAGGGGTGGCGAAGGAGTTTGACAAGACTTGGGCAGGATATGCCTCCTTTGATTACTCGGCAGTAAACAGCCAGAACAGTTTGTTTAACTTCAATACGAAGGATTATGCGCGCGTGTTCCGGTCGGGCGTCAGTTATCGTCTCAGTGACAAGGATCGATTCGTCTGCGGCATGCAGTATGATTTGGAACGGAATACGCTGAGAGATGTGGATTATTATTGGTATCACGATATCCATTGCTCACAGCTGATTTTGCGTTATCGAGCCAAGAGGGATTCCTGGCAGGTGAAGTGGCAGTTCTGCCCATGGTAAGAGGGGTGCAGTCATGAAGAAGGATTTAATGGATCTTGTGCAAGCGATGCAGGGGAAAAAGGTATTGGTCATTGGCGACATGGTGGCAGATATCTATCTGGATGGGCGAATTTCGAGAATTTCCAGAGAGGCTCCCGTGCTGGTTTTGGAACAGGCAGGAGAAAAGACCGTAGCGGGAGGTGCTGCCAATGTGGTGAACAATGCGGCAACGATGGGGGGCATTCCGTTTGCTGTCGGGCTTTTGGGACTGGACAAGAATGCGAAGGGACTGAAGCAGGTACTGGAAAGGAATGGTGCGCATACGGAAGGACTTTTTTGTGATGAAAAACGGCCGACCATCTCCAAGACACGCATCATTGCCGGTGGCCGTGCAACTGTCAGCCAGCAGATTGTCCGTATTGATAATGAGAGCAAGAAACCGATGCCCCGTGCATTTGAGGAACAGATTTTGCTGTACCTGAAAAAAATTCTTCCATACGTGGAAGGTATCGTGCTGAGTGACTACGGATCGGGAACGGTTACGGAAAAACTGGGAGCCTTTCTGGTCGATTACGCAAGAAAGCGTCAAATCCCGAGCATTGTGGATTCCCGTTATGATATTCATCGTTTCAAGGGTGTCGGCTATGTGAAGCAGAATGATGCGGAGCTGGCTGCGGCGATGGGGACTAAGCTTGCTTCGGAGGAGGAGTTCTGCGATGCAGGTCAAGCTCTTTTGAGGGAGCTGGATGCAGACGGCGTATTGGTGACTCGTGGAGAACGAGGCATGACGCTCTTTGAGAAGGACGGCGCGATTCATGACATCCCTGTTTCGGACAAGAGTGAGGTCTATGATGTGTCGGGAGCAGGCGATACTTGCGTGGCAACCATGATTTTGGCGTTGGCAGCAGGAGCGGCTCCCGTGGAGGCGGCGGAGCTTTCCAATATTGCCTCTGGGATCGCCGTGCGCAAGCTAGGCACGGCAACGGTGAGCAGCGAAGAATTAAAAAATGCGGTAGCGAGGTAGCAATATGCTGGTGGATGAGAAAGATATAGGAAGGCTTTGCGAGATCCTGCGCAGCGGTGGGATGAAGGTCGTGTTTACGAATGGCTGCTTTGACATTCTTCATGCAGGGCATGTCCGTTATTTGCAGGCGGCACGTTCTCTTGGGGACTGTCTTGTGCTGGGACTGAATACGGATGCATCGGTCAGGGAAAACAAGGGAGATAGCCGCCCCATCAACAACGAGCAGGATCGGGCAGAGGTCGTTGGCGCATTGGAGGCTGTGGATTATGTGGTTCTTTTTGGTGAAAGGACGGCAGAAAGCATCATAGCGAAGGTGCGTCCGGATGTTTATGTCAAGGGCGGGGATTACACGCTGGACACGCTTCCGGAGGCGAAGGTCGTGCAG
This sequence comes from uncultured Selenomonadaceae bacterium, assembly GCA_937902665.1. Taxonomy (GTDB): domain Bacteria; phylum Bacillota; class Negativicutes; order Selenomonadales; family Selenomonadaceae; genus CALELM01. The sequence continues at coordinate 22,377 of CALELM010000024.1, read as the reverse complement.
GGCTATGGCGGTCATGTAGCGTTTGTTGACATGGTGGAAGGACGGTCTACCACGAACGTGATTGAGAAAATCAAGAAGGAGATGGAAGGCGCATGAAGGATATTCTCGTGGTGAAGTTGAGTGCCATCGGAGATGTCATTCATGCGCTTCCTGTTGCTTATGCCATCAAGGAAACCTATCCGGATGCGAGGCTTACTTGGGTGGCAGAGCCTGCGGCCTATGAGCTTTTGGGGGCAGTTCCCTGCATTGATGAGCGGATTCTCTTCAAAAAGAAGGAGTTTCGGAGCATCGGAGGGTTCCTCTCAAACTATGGTCCCTTGAAGCGTCAGCTGCGGAAGCATGCCTTTGATGTTTCCTTGGATCTGCAGGGGCTTTTCAAGTCGGCTGCTATCGTGCATACGGCAGGAGCGAAGTTGCGGCTTGGCACATGCAATATGCGTGAGATGAGCGATCGGGTGAGCCGTCCTGTCATTGGTGCAAATGCGAAGGGGCATATTGTGGAACGCTATTTGGATGTGGCAAGGGCGATTGGCTGCCGTGTGGAGCAGGTGGTCTTTCCGTTGGCGATTCCTCCGAGGGAAGCCGAGCTGACGAGAAAAATACTGGTGAAAGCGGGTGTTCCAGAAGGGGCGTCCTATGTGGTGCTTGCTGTTGGGGCAAATTGGCCCAACAAGCGTTGGCCGGCGGCCTCGTATGCGGCGCTTTCCGACTGGCTTTATGATTGTGGATTGCTTCCTGTTATCATTGGAGGCGGTGCCGTAGATGCACAGATAGCGGCAGAAATCGAGGCAAGGGCAGAGATTCCTCCTATCAATTTGGTAGGACGCACTTCGCTTGTGCAACTTGCTTCTGTGGTAAAAAATGCACGGGCTGTGGTAGGCGGCGACACAGGACCTGTTCACTTGGCGGCAGGGCTTCGCACGAGGACGGTTATGCTGATGGGTCCTACTGATCCAAATCGCAATGGCCCGTACGGGCAGCCGGAGAATGCTGTCGAGGCAGATCGGTCGTGCAGGTATTGCTGGAAACGTGCCTGCCCGAAAGGGCTTGATTGCTTGGATGCGATTTCGCCCAAGCAGGTAGAAGGGAAGCTGCAGGAGCTGCTGGGAAACCTGTGATGATTTTGCAGGGTAGATGTTGGAAGAATCGGGAGCAGGAAAATGAGACTGGAGAAATACTTCAAAAACATACAGCAGGATCTGAAGATGTTTCTTTTTATTTTGTTCCTGCTTTGCCTTTATCGTTCCTATTTTATGTGGTATATGTCAAGCTACATGGGAAATGGAACGGAGACTGCGGATATTTTGCAGGCACTTTGGGCGGGGCTTCGGCTTAGCTTGAAGACGGCAGGCGCAGTGACGCTCCTTTCCTTTGCGGCTTGCACGTTGCCGAATGTCCTGTTTCCAAAATGGGAAAATGGGTGGCTGCGCACAGCCATTGGTACGGCTGCCGCTTTTGTGCTTGCCGTGCTTTTTCAGGCTCGCTTCCCGTATTATCGGGAATTTGGCATGACCTATGGCTTGCAGGTCGTGCAGGGCTTTCATGATGACAGGACGGCTATTTTTTGGATGGCTGTGCAGGAGTACGGGCTTTTTTGGCGGTTGGCTGTTGCCGCAGGATTGGCGGCGCTGTCATGGTACGTTTTAAAAAAATGGCTGAAAGCAGGGATGCTCTTGTGTCCTCGCTTATTTTCAGCATGGGGAGAAGGAATGGGAAACTCATGGAAAAAGACGGTCTTGCTGTCCGTGCTTTTGGCTATCGTGACGTTTCTCTTTGCCCTGTTCGTGCGGTTTGGCGGAAGCTTTGATTATGCGCATGGCATCAATTGGGAAAATGCCGGCGTTACGAAGGATGGTTTCCTGAATGAATGCATTTTGGACGATGTGCAGGCACTTTACCGTGCAAAATCCATGGAGGAAAAAATGGCAGGTGGCAACATCAGCGGCGTGGACAAGGAGCATGTCAGGGAGCTTGCGGAAAAGCTGACGGGAAAGGCATGTGTTGCATCCCTGACGGAGTGCTTGGAAAAGGAGGCAGAGGGAGCGAGAATCCCAAAGCCAAGGCATATTTTTATCATCTTGGGAGAAACCTATGCGCAGTGGCCGATGCTGGATAGGTATGAGCACCTGCATGCTGCCGATGGGATTCGCAGCTTGGCACAAGCGGATTGCGGATACTATACAAGGGCATTTTTGCCGAATGGTGATTTTACCTCCGTGGCGATTACGGGACTGGTGACAGGACTCAGCGAAATCAACATTCGCGTCAATTACCAGCCAAGGAGCTTCCAGATGAGCTATCCGACAGCCATGGCGGCGCAGTTCAAGGGACTTGGCTATGCAGTGGATTTTTGGTATGGCGGAGTCCCATCATGGGATAATATCAATCGGCTTGCCATAGCGCAGGGCTTTGACAATTTCTACGGATATCCGGATTACCAAGCGGAGAAGCAGAACGCATGGGGAACGACGGACGGCCAGCTTTTTTCGGCACTGGAAAAGCATTTGGCGGAGGAGCCTCCAACGGTTCATCTCGTTATGACGGTATCGAATCATCCGCCCTATGATCTGGATCTTGCAAAAGAGGGCTTTGACATGGCAGGCATGAAGGAACGGACGGCAAAGCTTCCCGATGTGGAGAATGCAGAGGAGCTTGCCGTGGAGCTTGGACATTACTGGTATATGGATCGAGTGGTGACGGAGTTCGTGAAAAGAACGATGGAGAACTATCCGGACAGCCTGTTCGTGATTACGGGGGACCACGGGGTTCGCATGAATCCATCGACGAAGCCAACGATGTTTGAGCAGCAGAGCGTTCCCTTTGTGCTGTACGGGCAGGGCGTGACAAAGGATATTTTGCCGAGCAATGCCGTGGGTGGGCATACAAATATCGTGCCGACACTCGTGGAGCTGATTGCACCGAAAGGGTACCGCTATCATTCCATCGCAAAAAGCATGACACAGGGGACGAAGGCAGCGTTCAACCGTGATGTATGGATTACGGAGAACGTGATGGGAAGCGTGGATGCTGATCGTATGGAATACCTGCCAGAAGCAGGGACTGAGAGCATGGAAGATGCAAGGCTGGAAGTGCAGGAGGTGCTTCCTGCCATGCGGACGCTTTCTTGGTGGTTGCTGGAAAAAGGAACGGAGCTTCCTTGAGGATAGGAGAAGGAAATGTACGAGAATATATTGGTGATTAATTTGATGCAGCTGGGGGATCTCATGCTGACAACGCCCGTGCTTCGGACGCTGAGGACGAATTATCCAAAGGCTCGGCTGACACTCTTGGCAGATGGGCGGTTTGCTGACCTTGTAAGGTGGAACAAGCATGTAGATGAGTGCATTTTCATGGATAAGCGGGGGAAGGACAAGGGAATGCGCAGCATGATGCGGTTTATTGCCATGGTGCGAAGCCGTCATTTTGACTTGGTCATTAACCTGCATCGAAATGAAAGGGCATCTGCCTTGGCGGCATTCAGCGGAGCCAAGCGGATTGTCGGTTACAGCAAGCCCTGCTTTTCCATGAAGTTTCATCAAGTCCTGCCGAATCTTAAGGCAGTGAAGCATCAGGTTCATTCACATTTTGATGTGTTGGTCAAGGCAGCAGGAGTCACGCAGATTGATGACGGCGGCCTAGAAATGTGGATTCCGGAAGAAGCCGAGCGGGTGGCAGATAAGCTTTGGAAGGAAAACTTTCGGGAAGGAAGCAAGGTGGTGGCGTTCAATATCGGTGCAAGCTGGATGACAAAGCGCTGGATTGCTGATTATTTTGCGGAGTGCGCAGACCGATTGGTAGAAGCGGGTTATGCGGTGGCGTTTTTTGGAGGACCGATGGACTTGGGCATTGTTCGGGACTGTGTCCGCCAGATGAATTACCAGCCGGCAAGGGACGAGGAATCCTTGGTTCGCATTTTTACGGGAAAGGTCAGTCTTGCGGAGCTTGGCGCGCTTTTTCGGAGGTGCTGCCTTCTTTTGACGACGGATTCCGGGCCTATGCATATCGGGGTTGCGATGAATGTTCCCATTGTCACAATGTTTGGCTCATCGCCTGTTCCGGGATTTTATCCTTATGATGCCAAGGATATTTTGATAAAGACACCAGAGCCGTGCCATCCTTGCGGAATGCATGACTGTCCTCGCAAGGGCAGGGACTACATGGCTTGCATGAAAAATATTCCCGTGGATGTTGTTATGCGCTATGTATCGGAGCTTTTGCAGGAATATGGGGGAAAGCCTGCCTGCGAGCTTCCTGCGCATGATGGACAATATAAATGCCGTGTTGTAGAATTGTAGCAGGGAATCCGGCAATATTTGAAGGTGATGCAGGGAATTCGGTAGGAGAGTGAAGGGATGAACAGACAGGACTTGTATGATTTTGTCGCAGAAAAAACGGGACGGTGCAGGATACTGGTTGCGGGCGATGTGATGCTGGACAAGTATTATTATGGCGAGGTCAAGCGAATTTCTCCCGAAGCCCCCGTGCCGATTGCGCATGTGACGAGCGAGAAGGAAACCTTGGGCGGTGCGGCGAACGTAGCGCACAACCTTGCGCTTTTGGGATGCCAGACCTCAATCGTTGGCTTTGTGGGCAATGACTATCACTGCCAAAGCCTGATGGAGAAATTTCTGGCACGAGGAATCGACTTTACGGGGCTGGTTCCGACAAATGATCCGACAACGACAAAGATTCGTGTTATCGGGGCTCATCAGCAGATGCTGCGCTTGGATTTTGAGGATACGAGCCCATCCGAAGGAGAATATGCGGAGGCCTTTCGCAAAAATATAGAAAAACGCTTGAATGAGAGCTTGGACTGTGTCATCATTTCCGATTATGGGAAGGGTGCCTGCACGGAGGAAAACTGCCAGTGGATTATCAAGAAAAGCCATGAGCATGGTGTGCCGGTCGTCATTGATCCCAAGGGAAACCAGTGGACGAAATATTCCCTTGCGGATTACATTACGCCGAACATGAAGGAAATCAACGAAATCCTGCTTGACCCAATCAAGAACGAGGATCGTGCGGTAGAGCGTGCGGCACATTATGCAATGCGCAAGTACAAGCTGAAAAATGTCATTGCGACTCGTTCGGAAAAGGGGATTTCCCTTGTGCGGGAGGATGATGCGGTACACATTCCTACGAAATCGCAGGAGGTCTTTGATGTTTCCGGTGCAGGCGATACCGTGATTGCGGTCTTTGCCATGGCACTGGCAGGCGGACTCAAGGCTGTGGATGGCGCATACTTGGCGAATCTGGCGGCAAGCGTCGTTGTGGCAAAGCTTGGGACGTATGCGGTCAGTCGGGAAGAATTGATGAAGGCACTGGAAGGCTAGATAGCGTGATGAAGTTGCAGCGTCTTTATGATGAAAGGACGGCAGAGGAAATTTTTGGGCGTATCAGGCAGTCATACGCTGGGGCTTTTCGCAAGCTGGGAGATAAGTTGGAAGATAGATAAGGGGAGGACAGGAATATGATTATCGTGACGGGAGCGGCCGGCTTTATCGGCAGCAATTTGGTAAAGGAATTGAATCGCCGAGGCAGGACGGATATCCTGATTGTGGACGATCTCAAGGATGGGGCAAATTACAAGAACCTGAGGGGCTTGAAGTTCATTGATTACCAGCACAAGGACGATTTCCTGCAGAGCATTGAGGAGGACAACTTTGATGGGACGGATATTGATGCCGTGTTCCATGAGGGTGCCTGCTCGGATACGATGGAATATGATGTCAACTATATGATGCGTGTGAATTATGAGTATTCCAAGTCGCTCCTGCATTTTTGCATGCAGCACCGTATCCCGTTCTTCTATGCGTCTTCGGCTTCGACCTATGGCAGCGGAAGGAACGGTTTCACGGAGGGAGATGCCTGCGAGGATGCATTGAATCCTTATGCCTTCTCGAAGCTTGCTTTTGACCGCTATGTTCGGCAGGTGCTTCCGGAGGCAAGGAGCCGTATCGTAGGTCTTAAGTATTTCAATGTCTATGGCCCGCAGGAGCATCACAAAGGGAAAATGGCGTCCATCTTTTACCAGCTTTACCATCAGGTGAAGTCTACGGGAGTTGCCCGTCTTTTTGAGGGGACGGATGGCTACGGCAACGGCGAGCAGCGCAGGGATTTTGTCTATGTCAAGGATGTCGTGAAGGTCAATCTCTGGTTTTGGGAGCAGAAGGGACCGAGCGGGATCTACAACTGCGGTACGGGTACGGCACATACCTACAATGAGGCGGCACAGGCAGTCATCGATGCATTGGGAAAAGGAAGGATTGAATATCGGGAGTTTCCGGAGGTGCTTCGCGGCAAGTACCAGAACTTTACGCAGTCGGATAATGCTAATCTCTTGGCGGCTGGCTATGACCAAGGCTTCTATGACATGAAGGATGCTGTCAAGGAATATTGCGATTTTTTGGAAGCTGGGGGATATTTCAGCTATGAGGAATAAGGCGGTCTTTTTTGACCGTGACGGAACCTTGAACGTGGATATCCATTACCTGCATCGACCAGAGGATTTTGTTTGGATCGAGGGGGCGAAACAGGCAGTCAAGTATGTGAATGACAAGGGGTATCTTGCGATTCTCGTGACGAACCAGAGTGGCGTGGCACGGGGATATTATCCAGAGGAGGACGTGAAGAAGGTCTATGACTGGATGAATGAGGAGCTGAGGAAGCAGGACGCTCATTTGGATGCCCTCTATTACTGCCCGCATCATGAAAAAGGGACTGTGGCAGGGTATTCCTTTGCCTGTGATTGCCGCAAGCCAAGCCCAAAGATGGTGAACCTTGCCTGCGAGAGATTCGATATTGACAAAGAGCGTTCCTTTTTTGTCGGAGATACGGAAAGCGACATGAGGTGCGCTGAAAATGCAGGGGTAAAGGGGATTCGTTATGAGGGCGGAAGCCTGCTTGAAACATTGCGAAGAATGCTGAAGTGAAATGGAGAGGAAGAGAGGCACATGCGTCTGGCGATTTTTGAGAATATCATGACTCCCGGCGGTCATGAGGTGGATTTTGACCGGATCCTTGTTGAGGAATTTCAAAAGCTGGGACATGAGGTCTCTTTTTATGTGCCGGAGGATTTTGTTTTCAGCTTTGACTATCATGTCCCTGTCAAGAGACTCGAGGGGAAGGCAATCTCCTATACGAATGTGAGGGGACTCAAGAAGCTGATTTGGTCGTTTCGCAGGGAAATGCATCGGCAGAAGTGGTATCGGCAGTTGTTTGAGGAGGTCAAGGCAGGGAGCGTTGATGCTATTATTGTGCCGACCTCGACCTATCGTTATTTGCGTGCATTGTCCAAGAACGTTTTGAGGCATTCCCCTGTTCCCGTTGTTTTTGTCCTGCATGGCATCAATCCGGGAGAAGCACCGAAGTTTTTTAGGGAAGCGAAGAAACTGATTTGCAATCCGAACCTTCGCATGGCAGTTCTGACCTTTGGGGATTCTATCTTCGGTGAGAAGCAGGAGAATGTCTTTCCCATGTTTCCGCCGACCTATACGGCGCGCGATGTACAGGAAATTCCTCCTCCTCGGAAGCTGGAGCGGGATGAGCCTCTGAGGATTGGATTTTTCGGGCAGTATCGCAGGGAGAAGCGGCTGGAGGATTTCTTGGAGATTTTTGCAAAGGGAACCTATGCAAGACCAGTGAAATTGATTGTGCAGGGTTCCACGATGCATCCTGAGGATGCAGAGGATTTTGAGCGGATTATAGCAAAGTATCAGGGGCATACGGAGATGGAATTCCTGCACAAGGGCTTGATTGGCGAGGAATGGCAGAAGGCAATCCTTTCGATGGATCTCCTTCTGATGCCGTATTCTGCACCTCGGTATCGTTACCATTGGGGGGGGATGCTCTTTACGGCGATTGGATGCGAGCGTCCCGTGATTGCGAGCGATGACCTGAATCCTGAGGTGTTTCGGGATTTTCACATAGGGGAAACTTTTCCTAGTGGTGACATGGAAGCTCTTCGTCGGGTGCTGGAGGATTGCATCAATCATTTTGATGAGCGAAGCGGGGAATATGCGGCGGAGCTTTCGAGAGCTGCTGAGGTGTTTTCACCTGAAAATTTTGCAAGACGCATAGAGAAAATTTTGGGAGTATGATATGAAGCCTACATTGGCCGTAGTGATACTGGCAAGGAATGAGGAAAGGAATATCGTTGATTGCATCGAAAGCGTACGCTTTGCGGACGAAATTCTCGTGGTGGATTCAGGAAGTGAGGATGCTACCTGCGAGTTGGCAAAGGCGCAGGGGGCAAAAGTTGTCCTGCATCCGATGGGCGAAGATGGATTTGCAGGGCAGCGCAATTTTGCTTTGACGGTGCTGGAGACGGACTGGGTATTGTATTTAGATGCCGATGAGCGGGTTACCGATGGCTTGCGGGAGGAGATCTGTGCCATCGTAAGGGAGAATGAACCCATAGCTGGCTCGATGCAAAGGCTGAGTGTCGTGATGGGACAGGCAATGCGGCATGGTGTGTATCGTCCTGACCGAGTGCTTCGGTTGTTTCCAAGAACCGGCGTAACGTGGGTGGGCGTGGTGCATGAGCATCCAGAAGTCCAGCTTCCTGTTCGGCAGATGAAGAAGCCGGCTTATCATTATGCCGATAGGAACTGGGAGCAATATTTTGAGAAATTTAATCAGTATACAACTATGATGGCGCAGAAGCTGCAGGAACAGGGCAGGCATGTCGGCTTGGCAGGAGGCTTGTTTCATGCAGCATATGCCTTTTTTCAAACGTATGTTGTAAAGCTTGGTTTTTTGGATGGGCGGCTTGGCTTTCTTTTGTGCTTGTACCATTTTTTTTATACGCTGACAAAGTATGTGAAGCTGGAGGCCAGAAATCGGGGGACAGGTGAGAAGCAGTGAAAGAATTTGTGACGTTGGGGAAGAAAATCTATGATTTGAAGAATCCAAGGGAGAAGAGGCGCATGGCAATTTTTTTGGCAAGAACCCTTCTTCATAGGAGTGATATGCATCGCTTGCTGAGATACTTTGAAGAAGATCCCCTTCGCAGGAGGATGCTGGAGAAGAATCCATTTCCGATAGAGCAGGCAACCCGTGCGTTCTTTTACAATAAGTCAACCTTTGATGAGCGGGCAGCTTTGATTTGTGCGCATTATTCCTTTTTGCAGGAAAAGCTGAAGGAAGAATATTTTTTGTCGCTTTCCTTGGCAGATACCTATGAAATATGGCGATCGCAGGAAGCAGATCTGGATTGGTATGCGGTTCTTTGCTTCGAGGCAGGACAGCGAAAGGAAGGGCTTTTGTCCATAGAAATGAATCTGGGAAAGGAGCACCTCTACCAAATGATGTTTTGGCTTGCACCCAATAAGGCAGGGGAAGTTTCGCTTTGGATCGGTGCAATGCAGGGACCGAATATGGAGGGAGCAAAGGATATTGTCAAGGAGATGACGAAACGCAGTCATCGCTACCGGACGAAGAATTTGATTCTCTATATGACGATGGCAGTGGCCCGTGCCTTTGGTGCAGGGCATATCTATGCCGTATCGAATGAAGGCTATTATGCCAACAACCATGTGAGGCGGAACCGCAAGCTCAAGACGGATTTCGGTGTGTTTTGGGAAGAAGCAGGAGGTTTTTTGACGGAGGATGCAAGATTCTATGAGGTACCTCTCGCGGAAGCCCGCAAGACGATGGAGGAAGTGCCGACACGAAAAAGGGCGGTCTATCGAAAGAGATTTGCTTTTCAGGATGATGTGGATGCACAGATTGCAGAAAAGATGGGGGCATTGTTCCGCTGAGCAGGAGAAAGCTTGGCAAAGGTGCCGTTTCCATTTCGTGTAATTGTTTTGTCTGAAGGGTGGTTTTGCGTTGCATATTTGTTTGTTAGTGAAAGATTTTGCGGTAGGGAAAAAGTTTTCAAAGGATGGAATGCCAACCAAGAGCGGTGCGGAGTTTCATGCAGAAAATCATGCCAAACAGCTGATCTTGCGAGGGAACAGCGTGACAATCATGGCGAAAAAAAGGTATTTTTTTACCAAGGCAAGGGAATGCTTGGAGGGGATAGATCTAGTCAGGCTGCATGCACCGTTTCGTTGGCTTGAAATCATCATTCGATTGCTGACGACGCATCGTGACATAGACGCTTATTACATCATAGGAAGACCTTCCTTTGCCGTATGGGCAATTCTTTTTGCAAAATTGACTGGAAAGCCTGTGACCTTGTCGCTTACGGGAAAAGCGGAGCTGTTTCATCGGGAAGAAAGCTGGCGGTGCAGGATATTTGCGAAATGTGACAGGTATATTGCTCTTTCCAAGGAGATACAAAAAGGGTATACCGAATACGGAAAAATTGATGCAGGAAAAGTGTCTGTCTTGCCGCAAGGATTGGATATGAAAAAATTTGCGATGCCGTCTCCTGAGGAAAAGGCAAAAATGCGTGAAGGGCATGGTCTGGGTGCAGGAGACAGGGTCGTGGTTTTTTGCTCCAGAATCGTGGAAGACAAGGGAATTGAGACAATGATAAAGGCATGGCCACTGGTGCATGAAAAGCATCCAGACGCAAAGTTTTTTGTCGTTGGCGGGGGAAAAAAAGAACTGCTGCGTGCATTAAACGATATGGCAGCGAGAACGGATGGAAGTGCTGTGATTGTTGGTGAGGTCGATGCCCCGCAGGAATACTATTCGTTAGGGGATATTTACCTGTTTCCCTCAAGGCATGAGGGCTTTCCAACTTCGCTGATTGAAGCAATGTCCAGCGGTTTGGTACCAGTGACCAGTGCTATTGGCGGCTGTGAGGACGTAATCAGGAATGGGGAAACGGGATACATGGTTCCTGTAGATGATGCTCCGGCATTCGCAGAACGATTGAACTATTTGCTCGAACATGAGGAAGAGTGCGATAGAATGAAGTGGAATGGCTACAGGTTGATGCAGGAATACTGCGATTACAGTCAGGTCATTGGAAAGCTGGAGCAGCTCATTGGGAAAGGGAAATAGAGTTGCTGTATATTGCTTAGAATGGAAATGAGGCTTCATGAAGGAATATAAGAATATTTTAGTAAATGCGTTGGTGAATTTGGGGGATGTAGTGCTGACGACAAGCGCTATAGTACTGCTTCGCAGGAGGTATCCGGCAGCACGGATCACCATGATGGTAAAGCCTGCCGTACAGCAGGCGGTCTGCGATAATCCCGTGGTAGACGATGTCATTGTTTTTGACTATCGTGCCAAGGGGAGTTCATGGAAACAAATGCGGGATATGGTGCAAAGAATAAAGCAGAGGAATTTTGACCTGTCTGTTTCTCTTGATCGCAAATTGAGGCCGGCGTTGCTTTGCTGGTTGGCAAGGATTCCTGAGAGGATTGGCCCGAGCAAGGTTTTTGATGATAAGGAAAGCAAGGTGACGTGGTTTTACACGCAGACGATACCGATAGGACATGACCTGAACAAGACATTGCAGAGGGAAACCTATCAGGAAATTATTAGGAAATTCACGGGAAGCAAGGAGCATGCCATGCCCGTTATGGCATGTGTAAGGCCTGAAAACGAGAGCAAGGCAAAGGGGCTTTTGGCAAGACTGCCGAAGGCGAGCTATCGAATTGCTCTTTGCGTCAAGGGGACGTTTCCTCTAAAAACGTGGCCGAAGGAGTATTTTGCGGAGGCAGTGAAAAGCTTGTCCGAACGATATGATGCTGCATTTTTTATTGTTGGAGCGCCGAATGACAGGGAATATGCGGAGGAAGTGATCGAGCAAATCGGCAAGCTGTGCGGAAGTTCTCTGACGGTCGCTAATTTTTGCGGTGACACATCGATCGTTGACCTGCTTGCCTTGATTCAGGAATGCCAGTTGTTTCTTACGGTAGATACTGGCGCTGCCCATGTACTTGCGACAGCAGGAAAGCCTATGGTTGTTTTGTATGGCTGCACGCATCCAGACCGATGGCATCCAGCGAGCGAGGCGGCGAGAGTTCTCACGACGGATGAGGCATGCTGTCCTTGTGCCTGCAGACCGGAGGAATGCCCGTATGCACCAAAACCCAGATGCTTATGGAACTTATTGCCGGGCAGAGTGATTGAGGAATGTGAGAAGATTTTGCCGCAGCTGCAAAATGGCAGGAAGGCGAGGGGATAGGAAACGATGTGGAAGTCATTGGGTGGATACGACAAGTGGATGTTTGCCGTATTGATGCTGATGATGCTGTCAATCAATACGTCAACAGGAGGCGCAAGCACGGCGATTGGTCTTGGTGCAGCAGTGATGCTCGTGCAAGGTTTTCGTGCGAAGAAATTTCCACGGGTGGATACTGGCATAGTCAGGGTTTTCCTTGCTTATATTGCCGTGTGGGCATTGATCTCGATTTGCTCCGTAGATGCATGGCACAGCTTTCGGGAGCTTTTGGGGGCATCGTATCGCTTTCTTCCGCTTTTTTTTGCAATGCTTTACATCAGGCATAAATGGCAGCTGAAGTGGCTTTGGCTTGCCTTTGGTGCTTCTGTCTTTGTCAATGACTGTACAGCATTTTGGCAATACGCAAATGGTTGGGATTATGGCTGGGGGAATCGTCCCATTGGATTGAGTCATTCTCCGACTTTTTTAGCAAGCAATATGCTGATGGCGATTCCTGTGCTGTCCTTCACGTCGATGCGTGAATATATGCATGGATGGGCAGGGAATTTTTTGCAGCTGACGGCTGTGCTGTCTTTCGTGACACTTGTTCTTTCCGGAACGCGCGGCGGCTGGCTGGCTTTCTTGGCAGTTTTGGTTCTTTACGCTTGCTGCCACAAAAGGTTTCGGAAAAAGATATTGGCGTTTTTGGTGGTAGTTTCCGTGGCGGCGGGGGCAGGGTTTGCAGTACTGCCGTCCTTCCACGATCGAGTTTCGACTATGGCAGATCCCAGCTTTCGGAGCAACAGCGAGCGATTGCTGATGTGGCAGGCGGCAACGGAAATTTTCAGGGACTACCCTTTGACGGGGGTAGGAATGGATATGTTTGGCTGGTTCTACAATACGGAATATATTTCACCGTTGGCAATGGAACGTGCCGTGAACCCAGCAGATCCGTGGTCTGGCCATGGGCATCCGCACAACAATTTGATGCAGAATTTGGCAGAGGGCGGGATGCTCGGCTTTTCGATGTTCCTCTTGATGCATGGATATTTTCTGTGGAGGTTTTACAGGCTTTGGAAAGCAGAAAAGGCGGCCTTTCCGTATGGCTTGATGATGATTCTGGTATTTGCGGGACTTCAGCTGGAGGGCATGACGGATACGAACATGAAGCAGGTGCCTATCATGCGGGAATATTGGCTGCTTTGCGGAACGGCATTTCTGGCGGCAAGGCTTGAGGCAGGAAAGAAGGGAATGGTCTGATGGGGGCTTGGAAGGAACCAAAGGGTGAGCTTCTGTTTTTTGCATTGGTGTTTCTTTCGCTGTTCGTGTTTTTTACAGAGGTGCATCCCTTAGTCATGTTTGACGGCGATGATTGGGTGAATATGTCAAAGCAGAGGAATATCGCATTTCCCAAGTGGCATGATTTTAATCCTGTCAAGGTTCTGCCGGAATCCTTGATGCCCTTGGCAGCTTCTGTGGCGGCGTATTTTGTGTTGCCATTTTTGGGGGATCTGGTTTCTTCGATGATGGTTGTTTCGGCAGTCCTGATGGCAGGCTTGACCACGGTGTATGTTTACTTGGTGGTTCAGGTACTGAAATCTCGTTTTTCTATTTCCTCGTGGGTTTCTTGCTTGCTTGGCGGCATCTTTCTTTTGTTTCACTTTTTGATTTTTCGGCATGGGGATTATAACAATGCGTATCTTTTTTGGGCAATCAATTTGACGAATTACTACCATTACACGATGCCTGCGCTTTTGAATGCGTCCTTGGTGCTGTACTTTATATGGAAGGACGTGCCGGGGGATCGGCGTATGGATTTTACGAGGTTTGGGGATTGCCTTTTGGTGTTTCTGCTCTTTCTTGCGCTTTGCTCGAATGTACTGCATAGTATCCTCTTGGCAGGCTATGCATTGATAGATGTCCTTTGGAATTTCCGTGCATGGAAAACACGCAGGTTTTCCTTGGGGATCATCATTGCGTGGCTTTTGACGCTTCTTTTTGAGGCAACGGGCGGCAGGGCAGGACAGATAGGCAGCAGTCTTATGGACTTGCCCGTGGGACAGACGGCACTTGCCTTTTTCCATGTGGTTGTTCAGGACAACAAGGGAATCTATATGGCACTGGCTTTTGCTGTTTTGTTTCTTGGCGGAAGTGTCGTTCTGTGGCTTCGGCGAAAGGAGAAGGACAGCATAGATGCAATGTATCGGAGCATCCAGCTTAAAATGCTTTCCCTTGCAGTGCTTTGGGCAGTATATGAGATACTGGTTTGCGCCAAGGCCGGAGGAAGCTATATTGTTTGGCCGCAAGTTGTGATAGGTTTCTTTTTTTGCCTGTTCTTCCTGATGACAGCAGGGGCAGCTTATGTTTTTTGCCGAAAGCCGCAGCTTTTGGCGGTACTTCCGATTCTTTCGCTCGTGATTTTTTGCCGTACCATCAATGCGGAACAAAGTCTTGCCGAATCAACGGTGAATGGTGTCCCCCCTGCCATTTGCATGGCGGTTACGAGGGATATGATTTCGCAGGTTCAGGAGGCAGAGCATCAAGGGGCGGCGAGGGTAGAGCTTCATGTTCCGAAAGGGAATGATATTGATAACTGGCCGCATCCCAATTATATGGGGCCTGCTGTTTGCCGATTGCTCTATGGGCAGGGAATCATTCCTTATCCTATTGAGATTGTCATTGTGCCGGATATGGAAATGAATCGGAAGCATGGAATGAAATGAGAAAGAAATTGTAAAGAAGAGGAATTATGACAGTTAGAGGAGTAGAATATGTTTTCCTTATTTTTTTATGGAATACAGGCTGACTTTTTGATTTTTTGTATTCCTCCCGTGGTCTGTGCCTGTTTTCGTTACCTTTTTATTTTTCGCTTTGGGCCAAAGAAGTCACCCGTGGGGGAGTGGCGCAAGTGGTGGGAATGCTTTCGCTATGGCTTTTGGTGGGGCATGGATTTCAATGCGTACGTTTTTCTTGTGCTGATGCTGGCTGTAAGCCTGCCGTCAGCCTTTTTGCCTGCTTATTTTGAGATTTCGGATTCTGTTCGTGTCTCGCTGCTGTGTACCTACCTGACGGTACTTTATCTTGCGTTTTTTGGAAAGTGGATTTTTTATTTTCACTTCCATGACGTGTTCAATCCGACCATCAAGCTGGGGCTTCATGCAGACAAGAAGAACTTTGCGGATATATTTTTCCATCAGAATCATGGGGGACGGATCTTGCTGGGCTATATCCCCTACATGGTTGTATGGACGGCAGTGGCAAAGGAGCTTCTTTACTTGCCAAGGCTTCCCTATGCGGCACTTTCCTCGCCGTTTTTGCAATACGGGCTCAATGCATTGGTTTTCCTTGGAGCGATTTTGCTTTTTTATTGGTTTCGCTATGGCGGAACCCTGCACCATAGCCGAAAGCCGGAATGGGATGAAGTGCCAAAGATTGTCAAGGATGATATTTTTCTTGCCAAGGCAACGATGGATGACTTGATTGCCTTGGAGTTTGCATGGAAACATTCCGTGAGCGATGCCTTGATGCATACGGACGAGGAAGCAGAGAAAATCCTGCAGCCTGTGCTGAAAGCAGGGATTGTGAAGGGAGAGAATCCTTTGCTGCAATTTCGGAGGACGGCAGGGGGAGCAAGGATAAAAAAGCCCTCGCATGTCTTTTTCTTGTTGGGAGAAAGCCATGCCCAAGCACCCTTTGACGAGCTTTACCGAAAGCTTCATCTGATGGAGGGGAGCGAGAAGCTTCGCAAGGACGGGCATGCTGTTTTCCTGCAGAATTTTCTGCCTGCGGGCATGATTTCCCAACCGGCTCTTGTGAGCCTGCTGACGGGAATCTATGATGCGGATATGGAACTGAACGAGAACAAGGATTTTTGGTATGGGAACGTGCCAACCTCCCTGCCGCTCCAGATGAAGCGGTTGGGCTATCGTGCAGAATTTTGGTATGGCGGCGGTCTGAATTGGGGAAGCTTGGAACATTTCGTGCCTGCGATTGGGTTTGATGCCTGCTATGGCGGAACGGAAATCTGCCCCAAGGATGCACCAAGGACTTGGCTTGGGATCTATGACCATGTGTTCTTGGAGGAAGCGGCAAGGAGGATTGAGGCAGAGGATGTGCCGTCGTTTCATTTCCTTTATACGACTTCAAATCATGGTCCTTACCACATGCCTTATGAGGAATATGGATTTTCCATTGAGAAATTGATGCCGGAGCTTCCGCAGGCGAAGGGCTGGGATGAAAAGACGCGCCGCAAGATGGCAGGTATCTGGTATGCGGATCAGTGCCTTGTGAAATTCATTGAGCGTATGAAGGTACGGTTTCCTGATAGCTTGTTTGTCGTAACGGGCGATCATTCGATGCAGGCGATTCCCTTTGAGTATGGGGTTGTGCCTCGATCTGAGCCAAATCTTCGGGAGGAGGTACTGACCTCCTTTGCCATGTATCACAGGGAGCTGACGCAGGATATGCTGGCAGGCAATGCGATTGGCTGTCACATGAATATCCTGCCGACCTTGATGGAATTGATCGCACCGAAGGATTTTGCCTATTATTCAATTTTGCCAAGCCTTACGGATAAAATAGAGTATGCTGTTACGCCGTATTGCTGGATAACGGAGGATCGGCTCGGCGACTATCGGCATGGAACCTCGCAGGAGCTTGCCGTTTCGGAGAAGCTCTTGGGTACCGTGGGGGAAACGAGGTTTGCTGAGGAGCGGGAGGCATGGTGCGAGCTGACTGGATGGATGGTAAGGCATCCGGAGCTGCTGGACGACGCAGGACGAGGCGAGAAGGTATAGGAACAAGCCGAAAAGCAGCTTGAGAACCTAGTGGGAGGTTGCAGTAATAGTGAAAAATACAATGCTGTCGCTCATTATTCCCTGCTACAATGAGGAGGAGTCGCTGCAAAAGTTTTACGGTGCGGCAATTCCTGTTTTGCAGGGAATGGACTGCGATTATGAATTGATTTTCGTGAATGACGGTTCCAAGGATGGCACACTGGAAATTTTGAGGTCGTTGGCAGAGGGAGATAACCATGTGAGCTACCTTTCCTTCTCACGAAATTTTGGCAAGGAAGCGGCGATGTATGCCGGATTTTGCCATGCAATGGGAGATTATGTGGCAGTTATGGACGCAGATTTGCAGGATCCTCCGGCACTTTTGCCGGAGATGCTGCAGAGGCTGGAGTCTGGGGAGTATGACAGCGTGGCAACTCGCCGAATGAACAGGGAGGGAGAGCCGAGGATACGTTCCTTTTTTGCCAGAAGTTTTTATCGGATCATGAACCAGATCTCTGATGCGGATATCGTGGACGGCGCAAGGGATTTTCGATTGATGAAGCGGGACATGGTGGAAGCTATCGTTGCTATGGGGGAAAACAACCGCTTTTCCAAGGGTATCTTTGGCTGGATCGGCTTTCGTACCTATTGGCTTCCCTATGAGAATCTGGAACGTGTGGCAGGGGAAACGAAGTGGAGCTTCTGGAAGCTGTTCCGGTATGCGGTGGATGGGATGATTAGTTTCTCGGAGGTGCCATTGACAGCGGTTTCCGGCTTTGGTGCGTCGCTTACACTGCTTGCTTTTGCTATCCTTATGTTTATCGTTGTGAGGAAAATCTTTTTTGGAGATCCCGTGCAGGGCTGGGCTTCCATAATCTGTGCCGTGGTATTCATCGGAGGGATACAGCTTTTCTGCATGGGCGTGATGGGGCAGTATGTGGCAAAGATCTATACGGAGAGCAAGAAGCGGCCGCATTATATTCTGGCGGAAAGCAACCGGAAGAATGCAAAAAGGATTGGTTGACAGCCACTGGGGAATTGAGTAAAAAGGAACTGGTGGATGTTGGTTTCTTTTCTTGTCTATGATATGATAAAAGCATGGATACGCAAATTGGCGTGTTCGTGCTTTTTCATTTGAGGGTGATTCGAATATGAAAATAAACAATGTGTCAGCCCGCCTGCAATGGTTCTGCGATCGTTATGCAGATGGAATCCTGTCTGTATTGCTTGTCGTTTTGGATTATGCTATGGTCGTGGGGGCGGAATACCTTTCCTATCGGCTGAGGAATACATGGCTTCCAATCGCCAATGAGCTTTTTTATGTGCCACCAGTTTATTTGTATGTCATTGTGCCAACGATTTTCCTGTGCTTCCTGCATTCCTCGGAGGCGCACATGCGCAGTGTCCCGTTCTGGAAGATGGCGCAAAACGTGTTTTGGGCTGTGTTTTACAGTGTCCTGACGATTACGATGCTGATGTATTTCGGCAAGGTGGCAGAGGTCGTTTCGAGGCTCTTTGTCGGAATGACGGGAATTTTTTCCTTTTTGTTTATCTTGTCGGGGCGGTATTTCTTTAAGAGATACATCAATGAGCGCAAGCTGTTCCAGATACCTGTGCTTTTCATTGGGGCGGGCAGGACAGCGGAACTGGTTTTGGATTCTTTTGAGCATGATTCCGGTTTTGGGTACCGGATTTTGGGATTTATCGAGGATCATCCCGAGGAATCACCGATTCGGGACAGGGTCCGTATCCTCGGACGCTTTGAGAACATTGAGCGTGTCATTCGGATGACGGGGGTGAGGGAGGTCATTATTGCTGTGCCGGGGCTTTCTTCGGAAAAGCAGGTGGAGCTTGTCAATCGGATCCAGCCGCTTGTAAAGAATGTGTCCTTTGTGCCGGATCTCGTAGGGGCGCCGGTTGGAACAATCGACATAGAAACCTTAGTGGATTCGCGGCTTATGCTCCTTCGGGTGCATAACAATCTGGCACAGTGGAAAAATCGCATGTTCAAGCGGTTTTTTGATGTGGTGGTCAGCTGTATTCTCCTCTTGGGAATCGTGCCGATAGGGCTTGCCATTTCCTTCCTGATTTTTATGGACAGTCCGGGACCTGTGCTTTTTCGGCAGAAGCGCATCGGACGGAACAATAAGGATTTTGTTTGCTACAAGTTTCGTTCCATGTACATGAATGCGGATGAAATGCTGGAAAAGCATTTTGCGGAGCATCCCGAAGCAAGGGAAGAGTGGGAGGAGTTTGCAAAGCTTAGGGGGGAGGATCCAAGGGTCACGCCTGTTGGAAAATGGATCCGGCGCTACAGCTTGGACGAATTGCCGCAGATCATCAATGTTATCAAGGGGGAGATGAGCCTAGTGGGGCCTCGCCCCTATCTGCCGCGCGAGGCAGAGATGATGGGCGAGTACTTGTCTACTATTGTTGTTACCGTTCCAGGAATCACTGGGCTGTGGCAGATTAGCGGCCGCAATGACATCAGCTTTCAGGGGCGGCTGCATCTCGATGCATGGTATGTGCGCAACTGGTCTGTTTGGATGGATATCGTGTATCTTTTGAAAACCGTCAAGGTCGTGTTTGGGAAAAAGGGTGCATATTGATGGATAGAATTGGTTTGGTAATACCGACGCTGCGTGCGGGAGCCTCTTTTGAGCAGCTTCTTTGCCAGTTGGACAGGCAGGGCTGCAAGCTGGCAAGGAAGCTTGTGGTGGATTCCTCATCAGAAGATGGGACGGTGGAGCTTGCGGCGAAGCATGGTTTTGAAACGAGGGTGATACCCCGCAAGTCGTTCAATCATGGATTGACAAGACAGCAGGCAATCGATTGGCTGGCAGATGATGTGGATATCGTTGTTTTTTTAACGCAGGATGTCCTGATGCCGGAGAGCGATGCTCTTTCTGCCTTGGTTGCGCCTTTTGCGGATGAAGATGTCGGTGCGGTCTGCGGCCGTCAGCTTCCGCATGTCGGCGCATCGCTTGGAACAAGGCTTCAGAGGGAATTCAGCTATGGCAGCAGTGACCGCAGGATTGTCTTTGAGGACAGGAAGACGCTCGGCATTCGAGCGGCGTTTCTGTCGGATGCCTTTTCTGCCTATCGGGTAAAGGCAGTTCGGGAAGTGGGAGGATTTCCGAAGCTCAATGTGAGCGAGGACATGTACATGGGAGCGAAGCTCTTGATGAATGGCTGGGCACTTTACTATGCGGCAGGGGCGAGAGTGCATCATTCCCATGAGTACGGGATTCGTTCCGCTTATCGGAGATACTCGGAGATTGGGAGGTTCCAGTCGAGCGAGAAGTGGATTCTTGACACGTTCGGCAAGAGCGAGGGGGCAGGGCTGGAGCTTTTGAAAAAGCAGATGCAGGCAGCTTGGGAGCGGAAGGCACCGCTTGCTGCTGCTGGATTTATCATGGACGATGCCGTGAAATATCTTGCTTTTCGCATGGGCAGGGGGAAAAAGAGATAGGAGAAAGATTTGTGTAAAGGAGTGAAGGGAATGAGACGTATTCTTTTTTGTGTGTTTTGTTTTGCTTTCGTGTTGTCACAGGTAGCTTATGCTATGGATCATGAGAGATATACCAGTGCTTGGGTAGACGACAAGGAAGGGGATCTGCTGTCGGCGAAAAGCGTGGTGATTTTTCCGATGGAATATGACAGTTTTGGAAGCTACGATGACTTCGACCGTGATTTTGATGATGAGCTTTTGAGAGCGGCACGTTCCGCCCTGCCGCAATGGACGTGGTCTGTCTCCGTCAATTCCTCAAACGGCAGAAGCGGCGAGGAACTGGCGGCGGAGCTGAATGGGCAGGCAGATCTGTTTGTTGTTCCGCAAGTCATTTGGCATGAGCGAACGGAGGGCAGGACGGATCCTTATACGACATATATTGATTGCTGCAACAAGGTAACGGATGAATACAATGGAAATACGCATGTAATCAGGGAGTATCATCACAATGAGCCAGTGCAGGTTCCTGCTGCGCATGAGGTGCTTTATCGAGCAGAGGTGTCCTATGTGGTTTACAACAGGAAGGGGGTTCCTGTGCTTGGATCCTGCTATCGGGGCAACGGTGGGGCTTCCCAGTCAAGGGAAGGCTGGCGGGATGTGTATGAAAAATGCATTCGCAGTTTTTTTAAGGACGATTTCTTGCCAGGTGTTCAGAGGGCTCGCATGCAGCCGAATGTTCAGCCAGCGTTGATTTGCCAGTAACGAAATAGGACAGGGAGCTTTGAGAAAGTGGAGGTCGAAAAGATGAAGAAATGGGGCATTGCTTTTTCGCTGCTGTGTTTTTGCATGATGGTATGCAGTACGGCATTTGCTACGGATATATGGAAGGCATCCGGTGTTGATTTCAAGAAGATTAAGACGGTAAAAATCGAGGAGGTCAGCATAGGGAATTCCAGAATTGACTGCTTTGCACTGCGCAAGGGTCTGGAGGTAATGGCTCGGCAGCATGCGAAGGACTGCTTGAAAAAGGCGCAGCTGACGGATGAGGATACGGCGGATTGCAGGGTATACATCCGCGTGAACAATTTTGATACCAATTATTATTGGGAACCTTCCAGTGCAACAGGTGAGGAAAAGAGCAGCACGGAATACAGGGATGTGGAAAAGTTTGACTATGATGATGGATGGGGAAGCTTCGATCGTACGGAGAGGCATACGATTCGGCGGACGTGGACTGTGCCGAATGTGAAACAAGGGCATCTTTGGTTCAACTATGTGGTCAATGTGGACATTACGGTGAAGGACAGTACGGGACGGGAGATTTACCGCTATCACAGGGATAATGAGCCGGAAACGGACTATAAAGGCTACAACAAGATTATGTGGAAGTTCTTTGAGAAGTTTAACAGCACGATATAGGAACGGTGAGGGGCGGCTTCGAGGGCAGCCGCCTCGTGAACGCTGAATGGATTTAGGAAAGCAGAGTCTTTGTGCAGAAAGAAGATTGTGACACTTTGATGGATGGCGAATCTTCATGTTTTTGTCAGCTGTCATGACAGATTTGGCGTGTTTTTTGACAGATTCAGCACTGGCTATTTTTTACTAAAGATGTCATAATGTGAGAAGATAGTCTTATGTGTGCTTTACGAAGAAAGGGTGTTTAGCATGACGAGAGATAACAGGACTTTGCTGACGAGCGATTCATTAGGTTGGGTAACAGGTGGATCTGGGACCATGCCGGTTCGCAGCATATCCACTGTCGAAGGTCGTAAGACGATGTACGAGGGATTCTTCCTTCCT
The DNA here is from genome assembly GCA_937902665.1 of uncultured Selenomonadaceae bacterium. GTDB lineage: Bacteria > Bacillota > Negativicutes > Selenomonadales > Selenomonadaceae > CALELM01. The sequence continues at coordinate 281 of CALELM010000024.1, read as the reverse complement.
GTTATGCAGGGAGCTCCGAGGTGCGGTGAGGTGGTTCGTATCGCTCACGCAGGATAAGGGGAAGAAGGCTGCGGATGCAAGAGAAGGGCTGCCGCATAAGTGAGATATCACTTGTGCGGCAGCTCTTTTTGTGGTATAACGAAGCGAAAGATGGCCCTTCTTCAGCAGCTTGCTGTAAGTGGGGGAAACCAAATTTTAATAAGCGGTGAGCATATCTCCCGCTTCATTGAAACGCAAATTGGAGGGAAAATGCTTATTGCATTTTCTTGAACAATGGCGTT
>CALELM010000023.1 GCA_937902665.1 uncultured Selenomonadaceae bacterium | reverse complement strand
TATGCTCACCGCTTGTTAAAATTTGGCTTCCCCCACTTACAGCAAGCTGTTGAAGGAGGGGGCATCTTTAGCTTCGTTATATGTTATCAATAAAAAAGCTGCTGCACGTTACAGTTACGCACAGCAACTCCTTTTGATGTAACCAAGCTACGGTCATATCTTGTTTTCGCTCCAAGCATCTTGCCCTTTGCTCACATGTCCTTGATAACATTCAGGAAATCTGCCAAGTCTGAGATATTGTCATGCACAGGAGTTGACAACATTTCATACTCATTTAGGGAGCGGCGTTTGCCGTTCTTGAGGAAAATGGTCATGGTGTCCGTGAATAAGCCACGTTCTGATTCCACATAGTCAATTTCATCAAAGGGTATCACGGCATCCGTATCTTCTGGAACGATAATGCTGTCGTAAGTAACGCCCCACGACCGAGTCATATCCGTACTGGTTCTGATGTAAGCAAAATCTGGCTCTTGATACCGCCCTTTGCCCAGTTTCCTGACGATAAGACTTTTTTCCCTCTGATACGGGCTCCTGCTGTAATGGCTCTCGTTGTGCATATCGACAACATCCCATGTACTCATGTCCTGACTTCGCCGGATTCCGCATTTGCGCATCAGCTTTCCTTTCGTCCTGAAGAATACTTCCCGAACATCATCGACAGATAAGGAGGAGGTGGCTTGGTAAGGCGAAGCGGAAGCTGCAGAGCTGGAGAAGCCCGAACCAAATAATTGGCTCATCATCTCTAGGAAACTTCTTTGTTCGCTATCCTGCGCAGGGTTGCCCAAAGGCTCGCTTTGTGAATTGGCGTGGCTTCCGAACCCTTTCGGAAGCGGTTCATGAAACACCACCTCAAACCAAGTTTCAATAATGTATACGGCATTTTCCTCTCCCACACCGTGATTATCTGTTATAGTGCGTACTAGCTTTGCCAGTCTCTCGCAAGTGGGAGACGTGCCTACCAAAGAGAAAATACCCTCCTCAAAGCCTATGAGCAGCAGGTTCACCGTCCGCTTGTCTTGGGGAAAAATATCCCTCAGTGTACTCTGCAGCAATGTGCGTTTTCTCATAATCTCAGGGTTCTTTTTGAGATATTCCCCTAAGGTCGATAATTCGAGCATCCTTCCACCTCTCCGCTTTCTGCATTCTCCGCTTCCATCCCTGCTTGCGGCAAGCATCCAACCGCCTCTTACACCATATCCTTGATAACTTTCAGGAATTGGTAAAATTGAAAGAGTTCTTCCCCATAATCATATGCCATCATGTCAGAAGGCTCCAGTATGTAACTTTTGCCGTTTCTAAGAGTAACCTGTATTTCCCTACATGCCCACATATTATCCGTGCCAGGATCCACATTAGCAATTTCATCAAAGGGTATCACGGCATCCGCAACGTGAGGAATGATAAGGCTGTCATAAGTAATGCCCCACGATTGACTCATATCTTCGCTGCTTCTGATGTAGGCGAAATCCTTCTCTTGATATCGCCCTTTGCCTAGCCTCTTGACAATAAGACTTTTTTCCCGTTGGGATGGGATTCTGCTGTAATGTTTGTACACGGGGTGTGAGTGTCTATAGAGTTTATCATTCCTTACTATATCCCACTTAGCCATGTCCTCACTGTACTCGATTCCACGTTCCATCATAAACTCTCTTAGAATCTCGTCCATGTCCTTAATTCCATATCGCTCATCTCTGTGCGTGTTGAAGAATATTTCCTGAACATCATCGACGGATAGTGCGGAACTGGAGGAAAATGACGATTTAGAAGCTGAACCGACATGGTTTCCGAAGCCTTTGGGAAGTGTTTCATGAAACACCTCCCCAAGCCAAGTTTCAATGATATAAACGGCACTTTCCTCTCCCACACCATAGTTATCCATTATAGTGCGTACCAGCTTTGACAATCTCTCACAAGTGGGATTCGTGCCTACCAAAGAGAAGATCTTTTCATCAAAGCCCATGAGCAGCAGGTTCACCGTCCGCTTGTCTTGGGGAAAAATATCCCTCAGTATACTCTGCAAGACGGCTCGGTCGTCCATACTCCTAGGATTCTTTTTGAGATATTCCCCTAGTGTCGATAATTCGAGCATCCCTTTCCCCTCCGCTTTCCACATTCTCCGTTTTCATCCCTGCTTGCGGCAAATTTTCCGCTTCGCTTTCCGCATCCTCGGTTTCCATATCTGCTTGCGGCAAATTTTTCGCTTCGCTTTCTGCATCCTCGGTTTCCATGTCTGCTTGCGGCAAATTTATCTGCTGGCATGCCTTCTGCAACACTTCCCTGTCCTCCGTCAGCAGTATCCCCAAGGAAATATCGTCATGGCTCATCCTATCCGACAGTTCAGCCAATGCATTATGTTTCAGCTCCGTGAAAAGTGCCTCAGCACTCTTTTCTGCCGCGGTTTCTGCAAAGACTTTGTATAACTTGAATAGATGTTCTTCATTCTGATAGTACGGAAAGCAATCATCCACCCCATCACTCGACAAAAACACGGCTACTGGATATCCACAAGATGCCTTATCCAGCGGCAGCACAACATGACGAATCTTTCGGTCAGCATCCTCCTCTGAGAGGCTGGTGGTGACATTGAGAAAATTTTCCTCATCCTGCGGAATCGGCGTGGTGAACAGTCCGTCAGCACGGAGTACCACTGCCGAACCATCCCCTATCTGGAGCAAGAGCAATTCATTTTCTATCGCAATGGCAGCTATGAGCGTGGTACCGTAAGCAGTATAGAGATACTTTTCGCTCTCGTCTTGATAGCGCTTCTTGTATTTTTCGCTGACAAATGCAAAGCGCGCTTCTTCCTCTCCCAATTCCTGCCGATTGTCCCAGTCCTGCTTCGCCATTTCCCGCCATCTTTGCCACAGCTTGTATTTGAAATTCCTGATTCCCTGCTCGCTGAAAGGGAGGTCATCCTCATAGAGGAGGGGCAGCGCTTCGCAAAAAACCATGTCGATGGCAATGCTTGCCCCAATTTCACTTCTAAAGCAATCACTGGATCCGTGGCCATCTGCCACAGCCACGATTTGCACACCGTTCTTTGTGCAATTACCGGAACTGTCCTGACACTTGAAACCTTGCCTAGCGTACTTTTTGCCCGCTCTGGACAGGGAAAAAAGATGATACGGCATACGTTCCCCCTCCTTCCTGTGTTTTCTTACCACTCTTCATCAGCAGAAGCTGCGGTCATCTCACCGCCTTGTGCTTCCAGCTCTTCCGCCAGTGCTGCTGTATTGTCATCCGGAGCATTCGCATCCGTATTGCCAGCCACCTTGCGGCTGGCTACCATGGAAGACGTGATGGAGACGAAGTGGATCATTTTTCTCAGATCCTCCGGATTTTTGGTGTGCAGCACGGTCTCCTTATTTCCGGTAAATTCCGCCAAAACATCGTCATCTACATCGTCGCCATAACCAACAGCCACACGAACAGCCACCTTGTACCAGTTGTTTTCCTTCAGCTTTGCCAATGCGGAACGGTAATCATCCGTGGGTGCCCCATCAGAGAGAAGGAACAGCACGGGTGCCACAGATCCGCTGGCACGTTTCATGAATCCTGTTTGGGTAGAAAGCTTTTTGTTCAGCTCACGAAAAGCTGTTCCCATCTCCGTGGGACCCATGGCATCCATACCGTTCCATGCCACATCTTGCGGAGAGACCAGCTCCTCTCCCGTCACCCAGTCTGCTCCCATAGAAAATCTCATAATAGCTACCTTGATCTCAGCATCTGCATTCTCGTCATTCATGGAACAAAGCTCCGGAAGCACTCCCTCAATAGCGGCATTCACTGCCCCAATGTCAGCGCCCCCCATGCTGCCGGAAGTATCTAGTATGAAAATTACGGGACACATACGTCTAGTCATCTCTACCTTATCCAAAATACCTGCCATTTTTATAGCCTCCTTAAATTTTTGCTACTTCGCCAACCACGCCGTGACCAAAATCCAACTTGAAGTCTGGACCTATGACAGCCACTTCCTCAGGATTCTTTATTGCCTGCGAGCCATTGGGAGCTGTAATCGTCCACTTGCTGGTGGATTCATTCTTCAACCCAATCTTGCCCGGCTTCTCCAGTACATGGGCTGCTACCTTTGTGCCTTCTTTGGCGTTCTCACCCAAGTGATACTCGAAAAGTCTCGCGCCCCCCATGACAGGAACCACCACCTCCGTATTCGACCGCTTGGGGAATTTTATGAAACCTGCCGGCTTTACAGCCTTGCCGCAGGAAGGGCAAGCAAACTCACTTGTCTCAGCAAAGATTGGCTCATGGCAATGAGGACACTTCACAAGGGAAGCCTTTAATCGCATCAGCACATGCTTCCACATAGCTTCCAGCAAACGCCCCTCTCCTTTCTTCAAGCTTTCCTGACTAAAGGATGTTATGAAAGCCTCCTGAACATAGCTGGGGAAATAAGGCCAGTTGGCTATGGCATTGCGGTGCAGATCCGGCACAGGACGGTTGCTGTCATCCTTGGGGTCAAAGATGAACAAGGGCTCCTCGCCAAAGAACCGCTTTTCGTATTTGCTGGTCATAGCCGGCACATTGGTACGTTTTCCCTCCAAGGGATGGTCACCCATAAAGAGCATGAAAAGCACCACTGCCAAGGAAAACCTGTCTGTCAGCTTGTCCGGCTTCTTCTCTTTTCGCATCACCTCGGGTGCCATGTAGCGCGCCTTGCCTAAAATTCCAGACTCAAAGCCGTGGCCGCCTACGTTGTCATTATCGCAAATCAGCACATCCCCTGTGGCGGGATGGATGGAAAAGTTGCCATCGTTCAGATCCTGATAGTTATAACCCTTATTGTGCAAATCCATAAATGCAGTAACGATGTTCAATGCGGCATTGACCATGGCATCAATGCTCTTGAACTGCACCCTTGCAAGGGTGAACTTGGAAAAACCCTCATAACCCTGCGGATAGAGCGGCATGATATAGCCAAAAGTATCATCGCTCCACTCCGTAAGCTCCTCCGGCCAGATAAAAGCACGGGACGGGCTTCCAGCGTCAATATTCTGTGCCAGATGACGGTAAAATGCTTTAGGATCGCCCAACTTCCCGCCAAAGTACCATTTGAGCGCCTTTGCCTCGCCGGAATCCAAGCGAACCTTGTAAACAATGCCCTGTCCACCAGTTCCCAGCTTGTCCGTGACGGTAATGCTCCTGCCGTCCCGCAAGCGAAGCTGCTGATTTTTCCTTAATTGCATAAACTTTCCTCCCTTAAATAGATGATAGCGGCTTAAAATGTTTCCATATCATCGCAAAATAAATCTCTCCCCGACATACTATATTCTTCGGGGGGGGATAATCCTCCCTGTTTTGAAAAATTCTTTGTTTTTTCTGATTTCTTTGCAGAAAAATCCTTGCATGGTAAAATTCCTTTCTCCCTATCGCACCTCCCAACGCCTCCCCAAGCAGCCTGTGTCGTGTCTAGTCTCAAACTTCTCTGGCAGCACCTCGTAAGCTTGCCTCCTGCCTGCTTGTTGCTTGCCTCGAACAAGTACAGTATAAATGATGTTTCCTCCCAAAAGGTTGCCTAGCAGGCAACCTTTTGAAAAATTTTTTATTGTTTCCGCCAGTTGGTCAGTTTCATCAAATTTTGACAACAACCCATTCCATAAAATTTCATTCTTGCACTCAAATACAATATTGCCAACTCAAAATAATAAGGCTGTGCATAAGCGATTTCTCGCTCAGGCACAGCCCCTTCTTTTAAAGCACCGCAATTTTCTTAAATGCTGCTTCCGTCAACCCGCTTCTTTTAGCCGCTTCAGATATACTGTATTGACAAGAAAATTTCAAGCTAGCAACGATATGAAGCTGTATATATACGGTCGTGCCTGTTCATTTTAACAAAAAATTTTATAACGCCATTGTTCAAGAAAATGCCATAGCATTTTCTTGAACAATGGCGTTATAATAGAACTACGTTATTTGTATACTTTAGGAGGAATACCATGTTAACAGAATTGACAAAGGATTATCCCCTCGACAGTACGCTGCAATACAACATCGACCGCATTATTCAGGAGCATGAAAACGATGCAACGCAAATCGTTGGAATTCTCCTTGAGGTGCAGGAACTCAATGAACGGCATTATGTGCCTGAGCCTACTGCCTATTACATCGCCAAAAAGCTGAATCTCCCCATTTCGCAAATCTTTGACTGCCTTTGCTTTTATGCGCAGCTATCGTCCACGCCCCGTGCCAAGTACCCGATTCAGGTGTGCAGCTCGCCTGCCTGCCGTGTCAATGTCATCGACACGAAACGCCTCATCGAGACCTTGGAGCAGCTGCTCGACATCAAAATGGGCGAAACAACCTATGATGGCCGCTTTACACTGGAAACCACTACCTGCTACGGTGCCTGCGACCGTGCGCCGTCCGTACGCATCAACGGAACCGTCTACGACCATTTGGACACGCAGGAAAAAATCGAAAAGCTCCTGCGTTCCCTGCCTTGAGGAGAATTGACATGAAAAAAGACATTAAATTTCTGACACGGAACTTTGGGCGGTATGACACGACCTCCATCGGCTCCTACATGAACATCGGCGGATTCCAAGCCTTTCGCAAGGCAATCGCCATGGGACCCGAGCAGGTCACAGAACGAATCTCTGCCGCAAAGATACGAGGACGTGGCGGCGCGGAATACGACCTTGGCCGCAAATGGGCGCAGGCCCGTGCCGTAAAAGGAGAAAACAAAATCATCATCTGCAATGCGGACGAAGGCGAGACTACAACCTTCAAGGATCGGGAACTCATCAAGAACGACCCCTTCAATTTGATTGAGTCCATGATTATCGCAGGCTATGTGGTCGGAGCAACAGACGGCTACATCTACATGCGGGCAGAATATTCCTGCTACCGTCCCCTCCTCCTCGGCGCTATCCGCCAAGCGCTCAACAATGCCTTCCTCGGAACGAATATCCTTGGAACTGGCTTCAACTTCAACCTCCATCTTTACTCTGGCGCTGGTGCTTATGTCTGTGGAGAAGGCACTGCCCTGATTCGCTCCATCGAGGGAAAAGCCGGCAGGCCCCGCATGAAGCCGCCCTTCATCAAGCAAAGCGGTGCCTTTGCCCGTCCCACCTGCCTGAACAACGTGGAGAGCCTGTCCCTCGTTCCCCATCTCCTGATGGACGAGGAAGGACTCTATATGTCATGCGGCACGGAAAGCTCCATCGGGACAAAGATGATTTCTGTGGCGGGCAACGTGCGAAATCCCGGCTGCTTCGAGATTCCGTTCGGCACTACCGTAAGAGAAATCATTTATGGGCTTGCCGGCGGCGTTCAGAAAGACAGAAAGATCCAGTTGATCCAATTCGGCGGAGCGTCCGGAAAAATCGCAGATGCCTCCATTCTCGATACCCCCTATGCCTACGATGAACTGCGTGCCGCAGGTGTCACGGTAGGCTCCGGAGCGATTCTGGTCATTGATGAGCGCACCTCCGTTCTGGACTTTCTCCGCATGAACCAAGAATTCTTCTCCGAGGAAAGCTGCGGGCAATGCACCCCCTGCCGTGAGGGCAACCTGCATATCAAAATTATCTTGGATAAAATGGCAGCAGGAACGGCAACGAAAGAAGACGTTGCGTTCATGGAAAAAATTGCCCGTGTCATGTCCAGATCCTCGCTCTGCGGACTGGGAGAAACCGCGCAAAACTCCCTGCTCGCCGCCATGAAGGTTTTCCCGGAAGTCTTTGAAATCGGAGGTACGAAATATGTCTGAAGCACAGGAACAGCCAATGGTCCGCCTGACCATCAATAACATCCCCCTTGAAGTTCCCAAGGGAACAAAAATCATGCAGGCAGCGAAAAAGCTTGGCATTGATATCCCTCATCTTTGCTATCATGAGGACCAGCGCATCAAGGCGCATTGCCGTCTTTGTTCCGTCGAGGTTACGGGAAAACGGCGACTGCTTGCCGCCTGCTCCACAGAAGTTTGGGAGGGCATGGAGGTTCACACGGACACGCCCATCGTCCGTGACACGCAGGTCGCCATTCTGCAGCTCATGCTGGCAAACCACCATAAGGATTGCCTGAGCTGCCCCAGAAACCAGAACTGCGATTTGCAACGTCTTTGCAGCCGCTTCAATATTCTGGAATCGCATCTTCCCAGCGTAGTCAAGGAAAGTCCCCGCATCACGACCAATCCGAGCATCGTGCGCGATCCGTCCAAATGCATTCGTTGCGGGCGTTGCATTCGTGCCTGCAAAGATGCGCAGGGAATTGCCGCCCTGACTTATGCTCACCGTTCCTCCGATATCACAGTAACGACTGCCTTCGACAAGCCAATGGAACTTACCGACTGCGTACTCTGCGGTCAATGCAGCCTTGTATGCCCCACGGGCGCTATCGTGGAAAAGGATGACACCGATGCCGTGCTCGATGCCTTGCAAAATCCAAAGAAGCATGTCATCGTGCAGGTTGCGCCCTCTGTCCGTGTTGCCTTAGGAGACGCCTTTGGCATGGAACCCGGCGATATCGTCACGGGAAAAATGGTCACAGCCCTTCGGCTTCTCGGCTTTGACAAGGTATTCGACACGAATTTCAGTGCCGACCTCACCATCATGGAAGAAGGCTCAGAATTCCTGCAGCGGCTGGAGAATGGCAAAATGCTCCCCATGATTACCTCATGCAGTCCGGGCTGGGTCAACTTCCTCGAAAAGCATTTTGGGGACTTCACGGAGCATCTCTCCTCGGCAAAATCCCCAATGAGCATGTTTGGCGCAATTTCCAAGACCTACTATCCCCAAAAGGCAGGCATAGACGCAAAAGACATCGTAACAGTTGCCATCATGCCATGCACCGCAAAAAAATACGAAGCCGCCCGTCCGGAAATGGGACGAAACGGCATGCGGGACGTTGACATTGTTCTCACGACAAGAGAACTCATCAAGCTCATCAAATATGTAGGAATTTCCTTCCGAAACCTGCAGGAAAGCAATTTTGACAGCCCTCTTGGAACGGGAAGCGGTGCCGCAGCAATTTTCGGCACAACAGGAGGTGTCATGGAAGCCGCACTCCGAACAGTTTATGAAAAACTGACAGGAAAAACGCTCGAACGCCTTGAATTTGAGCAGGTTCGAGGCTTTGACGGAATCAAGGAAGCTGAAATCGACCTAGGCAGCCGCAAATTGAAAGTTGCCATTGCCCATTCCCTCAAAAATGCCCGCCGACTGATGGAACAAGTCAAAGCGGGCACTTCCCCCTATGACTTCATTGAAATCATGGCATGCCCTGGCGGCTGCATCGGCGGTGGCGGCCAGCCTATCGGCACAACCAACGCCATCAAGAAAAAACGCATGGAAGCCCTCTATAAAATTGACCGCAGCCTGCCATTGCGCAAGTCGCATGAAAATCCGGAAATCATCGAGCTGTACAAGGAATTTCTCGACCACCCACTGAGCGAGAAGGCTCACGAGCTTCTCCATACCACTTACAAGAAGGTAGAATGTCCCTACAATTTTGATGAAACCTAACTTGCCATTCCATATTTTTTCATGCTTCTCTCTTTTTAGCATAAAAGGGTGCTGTGAAAAATGACGCATCATTTTTCACAGCACCCTTTAACTTTTCAGAAACAAGCAATCCCTACTGCTGTTCTACTGCAATATCAAGCTCCACAATATGACCACCCAAATCCATCTCCACTGTCAGATATTGCGAATCGCTGATCTTGATTTGAAAATGGTCGCCAATCGAAAGGCTTGGCGTTGAGATGTCCACCTCATAGCCCATGCCCGTCAAATTTGTTGCTGCATTCGCTGTCAGCATGTTCGACATCTCGGAAATTGCGCTCTGCGCCATCGCATCCAGCTCCGCTACCGGCATTCCCATCATCATGGTGGAAGCGATATATTTTGCTGTTTCCAGCGACATGTTATATACTACGTTCCCGCGAATCTGTTTCGTAAATCCAACAATTACAGAAACTCCACGGCTGACTGCATTCTGACTCCTCACATAGAGCTTTGCTCTCTTGGGTTCCTGAAATCCCATCTGTGGCATAACGCCGACAAACGCATCTACGAAAGGGTTTACCAACTTTGCATCCATCGTATCACTCTCCTTCCGCAAATCCTACGTTCATGTACATCGTCCCGATTTTCGTTTCTGCCGTAATGCGGAACGTTGTAAGTTTAGGACTTGCAATACGAATATTCGTGCCACAAATTGTTCCGGGTGGAGTAATACGCATTTCCTTATCCTTAAACACATCATTGATGTTCGATACGCCACGACCAACAATAATGTTTGCCGCCTCCTCTACGGAATCCCCGGCATCCTCGTCCTCCAACGAGGATGTATCTTCCAGCTGCAGGATGATGCCTGCAAACTTCCGCATCGTATCCTCATTCATGTAAACAATCGCCCGTCCGCTCGGCATGCCAGTAAGCCCAATGATGACAGCGACACCGCTGACCTCAAGGAATCGGCGCTCATCCTGCTCCAAGCTCACTTCGCTGTTCACGCCAATCAAGCTGAACAGTCCTTGCTGAAAGGCACGAACAAAAGCCTTGGCATACGACTCCCGAAGCACTGCCACCTTTCCAACCATGCTCTGGCAAAGAATCATCATCGTATCAATCAGCTCATTGGTCGTAACCGGCTTCTGGAGGAATGCGCTGATTCCGGCCTCCCGTCCCGCAGCCACAAGGCTTGCATCCTTCATTGCACTAATCATGACAATCTTCACGCTCGGGTCAATCGCATGAATCCTGCGGCTGCACTCAATGCCATCTGCGTCCGGCAAATTCATGTCCATCGTAATAATAGAAGGTCTCGTTTCGTTGAACAAGGCAACGGCCTCTGCCGCATTCTTCGCCTCCACACATACCTCGAAATTGGTTTTTGCCAAATGTCCCTGAATAATCGCACGACTAATCTTGGAATCATCGACAACCATAACTCTGACTTTCTCCACAAAAACTCACCCGCTTCTCCATGTAAATTAAAAATCACTTGCACGCAAACCAATGCAAGGCACAACACTGCTCCTACTTATCACTTTATTCGATACGAATTGCCAAAATCCCTCCCAAAACAAAAACATTTTCCTATAAAAAATAAATTTCTCATGAATTCTGTACTTTTTTGAAAAAAACACAAAGAGGTGCAGACATCATCCCTGCACCTCTTGCATAAAATCCTATTAAAGATATCTCAGCCAAACATAAACACTGCTGATCACAATCGTCAATGTCATAATCGGGAGCGCAATCTTCATAAACTCAATAAAGGAAATCGCCTGCCCTCGCTGTGCTGCCATGGAAGCAACCACAACATTGGCACTTGCACCAATCAGCGTACCATTTCCGCCAAGGCAAGCTCCCAATGCCAACGACCACCACATCGGATCGAGATTGGAAAGTCCCATCTGCCCCATATCCTGAATCAACGGAATCAGCGTTGCAACGAACGGTATATTATCAATGAACGCCGATGCATAAGCACTCATCCAAAGAATCAGCATCGCCGTTGCTTCCACATTCCCATTCGTCAGCTGGATAGCCTCTGCCGCAAGCATTTTGATTACTCCTGTTTCCACAAGTGCGCCAACCAGCACAAAAAGCCCTGCAAAGAAGAAAATAGCCAGCCACTCCACCTTGCTCAAAACCTTTGCAATCATATGCTCGTTGCTCGTGTAGGTGATGAGGAGCAAAAGCCCTGCACCGGAAAGTGCCGCCGTTGCCGTTTCCAAGTGAAGCGTGCTGTGAAGCACAAACAAGGAAATCGTGCAGAAAATAACAAACAGGCATTTCTTCAAAAGTGCCGGATCTGTAATCTGGCTCTTTTCATTGAGACGCATTACCTTGTCCTGAAGATCCTGCTGGGTATGCAGCTTTTTCCCATAAATTAAAATCAGCAACCCTTCCACAACGAAGAAAATCAAGATACAGATTGCTGTCAGATTCACAACAAAATCCATGAAGGAAAGCCCTACGGCACTGCCAATCATGATATTCGGCGGATCCCCTATCAATGTAGCCGTTCCACCGATGTTGGACGACAAAATCTGGGATATCAGGAATGGCTTGACATCCACCTTGAGCTGCTGGGTAATGCTGAACGTAATCGGCACAGTCAAAAGCACGGTCGTCACGTTATCCAAGAGCGCCGAGCATACTGCCGTAATCGCAGAAAGTGCAAGAAGAAGAGCAACTGGCTGTGCCTTGACCTTCTTTGCCGCCCAAATTGCCAAAAAATTAAACAATCCTGTCTCACTCGTGATATTTACGATAATCATCATTCCCATCAAAAGCCCAAGCGTATTGAAGTCAATATGATGGATTGCCGTTTCCTGCGTGATGATACCAAACAGTATCATCAGCATGGCTCCGAAAATACCAACGATGGTACGATGAACTTTCTCGGAAATAATAAGCGCATACGCCGCCACAAAAATAATGACAGCTATCGTTGTACTGCTCAAAAATATCACTCCTTTACCTTTTTAATTTTCAATGTTCTAAGAAGTCCGCACGCTATCGTGCTTTGGGAGAAAGTATAATGTTTTTTCCCTCTCGCTTGATTTGCATGGTGTAGCTCTTGATGTCCTCGCGATACAGCTCCATCTTTAGCTGCAAAAGCTCCTTGCCAAGCCTGTCCATGATATCGGGAGTCAGGCCGGCTCTCGCAAGATTCATGGGAGGCTCTGCCGCAGCTTCTTCCTTCCTTCGTTTCTCCGCCGCCTTTTCTGCCGCCAGAAGCTTTTCCTCCAAGGACTCCTCCTCGACAAATCCCGCAAGCATATCCTTGTCAGAAAGCCCCCGAGGTATTTTTGCCGTCTGTGCCGCCTTTGCCTTCTTCATCATCTTCGACATACGGCACCTCAGTCCTTCTTTGCAGCCTTTGCCCAAGAATCGCGAAGGCCAACTACTCGATTGAAGACCAGCTTGTCAGGTGTCGTATCCGCATCCACCACAAAATAGCCTTTCCGCAGGAACTGGTAGTGCGTTCCCCTTGCTACCAGCTTCACGCTTGGCTCAATCAATGCCTCCTCAATCACTTGGAGAGAATCCTTGTTGAGTGCCTCCAGATAGTTTTCAGGCACATTTCCGTTCTCGTCCGTTTCCAGCAAATAGTCATACATGCGAACCTCTGCTTTCAATGCCGTCTTTGCCTCTACCCAGTGAATCGTTCCCTTGATTTTTCGATTTGCCGTAGCGCCGCCCGACTTGGAATCCATATCGCAGGTACAGCGAAGCTCCACTACATTTCCTGCCGCATCCTTTATGACTTCCTCGCACTTGATGATATAAGCATGCTTCAGGCGAACCTCACCGCCCGGCTTCAAGCGGAAAAACTTCTTTGGTGCATCCTCCATGAAGTCCTCTTGCTCAATGTAAATCTCGCGAGAGAACGGGACAAAACGGCAGCCCCCGTGCATAGGGTTATTCTCAGCAAGCAGGTATTCTTCCTTGCCCTCCGGATAATTTGTCAAGACAACCTTGAGAGGCGACAGCACTGCCATCACTCGATCCGCATTCTTGTTCAAGTCATCCCGAACGCAATGCTCCAGCATGGCAACATCCACGAGGCTGTTTCCCTTTGCCACGCCGATTTCCTCGCAAAAACTGCGAATAGAGGCAGGTGTATAGCCACGGCGGCGCAAGCCGGAAATCGTCGGCATGCGGGGATCGTCCCATCCCCGCACATAGTTTCCTTCCACCAGCTCACGCAATTTCCGCTTGCTCGTGATTGTATTGGTCAAATTCAGCCTTGCAAACTCAATCTGGCGAGGGCGTGTCATGACATCAAAACCAAGATTTTCAAGCAGCCAGTCATAGAACGGGCGATGCTCCTCAAACTCCAATGTGCAGACGGAATGCGTAATTCCCTCGATTGCATCCGAAAGAGGATGCGCAAAATCATACATCGGATAAATGCACCACGCATTACCCGTGCGATGATGGTTTGCATGGGCAATACGGTAAATGACCGTATCACGCATGACCATGTTCGGGGAAGCCATATCTATTTTCGCGCGCAAAACCTTTTCCCCATCGGCAAATTCGCCAGCCCTCATGCGGGCAAAAAGGTCAAGATTCTCCTCCACGCTTCGGTTGCGAAACGGGCTTTCATCGCCGGCTTCCGTCAAAGTGCCTCGATGTGCCTTAATCTCCTCTGCCGACTGATCATCCACATAGGCAAGCCCCTTCTTGACAAGCTCCACTGCATAACCGTAAAGCTTTTCAAAGTAATCCGAAGCATAGAACTTGCGGTCATCCCACTGAAAGCCCAGCCAGTGAATGTCCTCCTGTATGGAATCCACAAATTCCGTATCCTCCTTCGATGGATTTGTATCATCGAAACGAAGGTTGCAAAGGCCATGATTTCTCTCTGCCAAGCCAAAATTCAGGCAAATGGACTTTGCATGTCCAATATGGAGATACCCGTTTGGCTCGGGCGGAAACCTCGTATGGATTCCTTCTGTATATTTTCCATTTTTCAAATCATCCTCAATCGCATTCTGAACGAAATTGGAGCTCGGCATTATTTCTGCCATATATGCTTCTCCCCTCTATCTGCTATCTATTTAATAAATACCTATTCTGAGCATTTCCGGCGCACATGTTCCCAAAGCTTGTCAATCCCCATTTGCAGCTTCTCATTGACAGGAGAAAGGGACGCTATAATCTTGTCCAAATAGCCCTTTTCCACAATACGCTGCATGGTCCACGCAAAGGAAATATCGTACACCCACAAAAGCCGCACCAGCTTGCGGTCGCCATGCGTACGAATCCGATGGTAATCCGCCTGCTGCCCAGCCGCAAAAAGCTCCATGAAGTCCGGACTGATTTCCTGCCCTGCAATCCCTTGAATAAAATTCGGTGCTTTTTCCATCGTGTCACCAGTCAAAAACGGCTCCAGTACCCGATAGATATCGAGCTTGTCCGCATCCCGAATGATCCTTGCCAAGAGAAGCTTGCTCTCATCCTCTGTCGGTGTAATCTCCTTCTTGTTGTGGTTGCTGATTGCAAAATAAAGAATCTCCTTGTCCTCCGCAGGCAACTTATCCACAAAGGATTGCTCTGACAGCACCTTCAGCCCAAGCTCTGCATGATCCTCCGACAAAGCATCATTGAACGTCCGATAGATTGTATATTGCCGAAACCTGCCCACGTCATGAAACAGCCCTATCATTTCGGCAAGCTGGCAATCATGCTCCGAAAGCTTCAAATCCCTTGCTAAATCCATGCAATGACACATCACGATTTCCGTATGCTTTTCCTTTTTCTCGATTCCATTCTGGACTTCCGCATCCTCCGTGTAAAAGGATTTCATATATGCGGACATCCAAGCATGCATTTCCTCCAGCAATTCCCTCATAGCACAACCCTCACTTAAAACAGGTAACTACACTATTATACCACAATCATTCCCCAAAAATCTTTTGTTTTCTCCAATCATTCAATAAGAATTCCCTCCTGCTCCAATCCGGCACGAATCTCCTGCAAGGATTCCTTGTCCATCACTTCCACGGTATGCAGGTGAATTCCTCCTGACACCGCAAGAAGCGGGCTTGCACCGGATTCCATCATCTTCTCCAGAAAAGCATTCACATCACGCCGGCTGCGGAGCATGAGGTCTCCCCGAATCTCTCCATAAACAGGATGCTCCACGACGACATCCCTCACATGCCCTCCGTTATCGACAATGATTTCCAGCTCCCGCTTCATGCCCTCCGCATCATGGCGGCAAACCAAGGTTGCCAGCAAAGAATTCTTTTCCTGTCCTTTCTTTGGAATCAAGTAGCCTCGCGGTGTTGCAAAAACATTCACGCCCTGCGCCCTCAAAATATTGAGGTCCCCCACAATTACCTGCCGACTGACATGAAATTCCTGAGCAAGCACCGTCCCCTTAATTGCACTGCCTGCCATTTCCAGCCGATGCCGAAGCCTCTCCCTTCGTTCTTCTGTTTTCACGGCATTCCCTCCCAAAAGAAAAAGACCACCCAAAAGAGCGGTCTGAACTATTCAAATGGTGGGCGATAACAGGATCGAACTGCTGACATCCTGCTTGTAAGGCAGGCGCTCTCCCAGCTGAGCTAATCGCCCACAAATGGTGACCCACCACGGAATCGAACCGTGAACCTACTGATTAAGAGTCAGTTGC
>CALELM010000022.1 GCA_937902665.1 uncultured Selenomonadaceae bacterium | reverse complement strand
GGAAACCAAATTTAAACAAGCGGTGAGCAAACTTTCGCTTCGTTGAAACGCGAATTGGAAGGAAAATGCTTATTGCATTTTCTTGAACAATGGCGTTATAAATTCTTTTGCCCCTTCTGCTTGCTCTTTTTTGTCATATTTCATAAAATGCTCGGAAGGGCGGCTGGTATTTCCTGTGCTTTTGGTTTCATTTGGCGAAAATCCAAAACCATCTGAATGCAATGAATTTTCAAGGGCTATCATAAGTGAAATTTATTTTATATAATTATATCATGGTTTTTGTAAATATATGATATAATAGGAAAAAATTATCATGAAAAAGTATGTATTTGTACTAGGAATTTTTTTTGTTTTATGGAATAATAAGAGGTATGAGAAATCGTAAGGGGGTTTGTTGAATTGGAAATATCAACAGCTATAGGAATAGGCATGGGTATCATATCCATCTTTGTGGGAATGGTTTTGAAGGGAGCGCCGCTGTCTTCACTCAATAACCCAGCTGCATTCCTGATTATCATTGGAGGTACATTTTCTTGCTTGTTCATCGGTTTCAAGATGGAGCAAATGAAGAACTTTCCTAATTTGATTAAAAAGACATTTCAAAAACCTCCAACACATGAAAAAGCAGAGTTGCTGAAGCTTTTTATTGAGCTTTCCCAGATTGCCCGCCGCGAGGGTATCTTGGCTTTGGAAAATAAGGTGCAGGAAATTGATGATCCGTTTTTTCGCGGTGGCTTAGGTATGGTTATTGACGGTATGGATCCGGATTTTGTGAGTGACGTTTTGGATGCAGAGCTTTCTGTCATGCAGGAGAGGCATACGGAGGCTAGGTCCATGTTTTCGCAGGCTGGAACGTATGCACCGACGTTGGGCGTTCTTGGTGCCGTGGTTGGATTGATTGCGGCACTTGGTAACTTGAACGATATCGACAAGCTGGGCCATTCTATTGCAGCAGCATTTATTGCAACGATTCTGGGTATCTTTACGGGATACGTTCTTTGGCTTCCGTTTGCCAATAAGCTGAAGGTTATGTCTGAGGCAGAGGTGAGCGAGAAGCGGATGATTATAGAAGGAATACTTTCCTTGCAGGCAGGTGATTCGCCAACGGCAATTGAGGCGAAGCTGATGGTATTTATTCCGCAGAGTGCCCGTGAAGGCTTGAAGAAGGAGTAATGTGGTATGGCAAAAAAGAAACGTAGTAAGCCTCATGAGGAGGAAGCCAGTGAGGCTTGGCTGTTGCCTTACTCTGACCTTATGACTTTGCTTTTGGCACTGTTCATTTGCTTGTTTGCTATTTCGCAGACAGATGAGACGAAGGTAACGCAGCTGGCTCAAGCATTTACGGCGGCATTTAACATGGGCGGTCCGTCTTTCTTTGACAAGATGGGACCGAATGAAGGCCGCATGGCAGAAATTCCTGCGGAAGAGGATGCTGGAAATGCGGCTTATATTCAGGAAAGCCAACAGATGGAAGCTATCAAAAGGCAATTAGATGAATATATCGACCAAAATAATTTGAAGGATGAATTGAGTACGGAGCTGCAAGATGATGGGTTGATGATTCGTATCAAAGAGCGTGCGTTGTTCCCATCTGGTTCTGCAGAGCTGGTAGGCGATTCACAAAAGATAGGGCCTGTTGTAGCGGGGTTATTGGGGACGATGTCACAGCGTGTCATGATTTCCGGTCATACGGACAATGTTCCAATCAATACGCCGCAATATCCTTCCAACTGGGAACTTAGCTCGCAGCGTGCCTTGAATTTTATGAAATTTTTGTTGTCATTAAATCCAAAGCTGAATCCTGCGCGCTTTAGTGCTGTTGGTTACAGTGAATATCGTCCAATAGCAGATAATTCTACCGTAGAAGGAAAAAGCAAAAATCGTCGCGTTGAGGTACTGATTGCAAGAAGCCAGCATTTTGATGTGCATGAAGCAGAGCGAAAAGCAAAAGAAGCGAGCAACAAGAGCTAAAAAGGATGGGAGAAGCCGGCAGTCATGCCGGCTTTTTGAATGACAGGAGCATATTATGATTGTTGGAATTGGAACAGATATCGTTGAGGTCTTTCGTGTACGCAAAGCAATAAAAAATGAAAAATTTCGTGAACGTGTTTATACGGAAAAAGAGCGGTCGTATTGCGAGGGAAGAGGTGCGCAGGCAGCGGCATCATTCGCTGCAAGATTTTCAGGAAAGGAAGCTGTGCTGAAAGCTTTTGGGACAGGCCTTTCTGGAGGAAGCTTGCTTGATATAGAAATTTTGCCGGATGAAAAAGGGTGTCCTGTAGTTTTTTTATATGGATTTTACAAAGAATTGGCAGAAAAACGGGGAATATGCAAGGTACATATTTCCTTGAGTCATGCACAAGAATATGCGACAGCACAATGTGTCATGGAGGGGACAGAATGAAAATTTCTTTGAGCGAGGAAATGAAAAGAATTGACAGGGAATCTGCGGATGTATACGGGATTTCGGAGATGGTGCTTATGGAAAATGCGGGCCATCAGTCGGCACAAGCCATGAAGCTTCTTTTGAAAGAAATCCATGGGAAAGAGATTACTGTTTTGGCAGGCTCTGGAAATAATGGTGGGGATGCTTTGGTTGCGGCAAGGCATTTGCTGAATTATGGTGCCAAGCTAAAGGTGTATTTTGTGGGTGAGCTGGAACATAGAACTTCAGCAACAGAGATAAACTACAGGATATTGGAACGGATGGGGGTTGTGATTAAGCAGATTTTAGAGGATGCGGATGTGGAACACCTTCGTATCGTATTAGCAAGATTTTCTGATGGAATCATGGATGGCATGATTGGCACAGGATTTCGGGGGATGCTGAGGGATTCGGTGAGGGACATTGTTCATGCAGTGAATGCATCGGGGAAGCCTGTGCTGGCGATTGACATTCCGACAGGTGTTGAGGCTGACACGGGAAGGATAAATAGTGAAGCTGTTTGTGCAACCATGACTTTAGCGCTGGGGCTTCCAAAGCCGGGGCATTATCTTTATCCCGGGGTTGAGCATGTTGGTATTTTGCAGGTGGATGATATTGGTATTCCCAGTATGTTATTGGAGGATAGTCGTTTGAAGCTATCCTTGCTGGATGACAGCTTGGCAAAAAAGCTTTATCCTGCTCGAAGCAGAGATGTGCATAAGGGAACATGCGGAAAGGTTTTTGCCGTTGCAGGCTCTCAGGGAATGGCGGGGGCTGCTGTCTTGTCTTCTTCGGCAGTGTTGCGGGCAGGAGCTGGGATATCCACCTTGGCTGTTCCAAAAAGCTTGCTTGCATTTATGGGAAATCAACGGCCAGAAGTTATGGTTCGAGGCGTTTGCGAGGAAGAGGAAGGCTGCTTTAATGGAATCCGCGCATTGGAGCAGTTACGAGATTTGGCAAAAGAAAGTGATACGGTATTGATAGGACCTGGAATCGGCCGCAGGAATGAAACATGTGAGCTTGTGCGAAAGCTGTCTGTTGCGTTGGTACAGCCTGTTGTGCTGGATGCAGATGGGATTTTTGCGTTTCGTGGGCATTTGAAGCTTTTAAGGGAGTTTAAGCAAATACCAATTCTTACACCGCATCTTGGGGAAATGGCAGGTATTTTAGATATACCAATTCCGGAATTAAAGGAATCCGTAGTGGCTTTTTCTAAGGAAGCTGCCATGGAGTATCGGGCTATTTTTGTAGTTAAGAGTGATTGTACGATTGCGGCATTTCCGGATGGAAGCGTGTATTTTACAACAAAAGGAAACGCAGGAATGGCAACCGCTGGCTGTGGTGATGTGCTGGCAGGGACGATTGCAGGATTAGTAAAGCAAGTGGGTATGGAAAATGCGGCACTTTTAGGAGTCTATTTACACGGCCTTGCTGGAGATATGGCGTATTCTAAATTTGGAAACGGTTTATTGTCAGGAGATGTGCTGGATATGCTTCCTGCAGCACAGGAAGCTTTACGGAAAACGCAAGTTGCTCAAAGAAAATAAAAGTATTTTCGTGAGATACTTTTTTGCAATATGGTTTCAAAAATTCACAAAATCCTTAAACTGTGCTTGACAGTTGTATCATGGCAGGCATACAATAAAGTTGCTGTATCGTCCAGCGCCATGGTGGCGGCTCGGCGTTAAATACCAAGAGAGGTGCATTTTTATGAGCAAAGTTGATTTAGATTGGTCAAGCATTGGTTTTAGTTATCGTCAGACTCCGCAGCGGTTTGTTGCGAATTATAAAAATGGCAAGTGGGAGGATGGAGAGCTTACTGATAATGCCAGCATCGTGTTGAATGAATGTGCTGGTATTTTGCAGTATTGCCAGGAAATCTTCGAAGGCCTGAAAGCTTACACGACAAAGGATGGAAGTATTGTTACGTTCCGTCCGGATCTCAATGCGGAACGCATGGAAGGTTCGGCAGTTCGCATGGAGATGCCGCCTTTCCCGAAGGAGAGGTTTATTGAGGCAGTAGAAATGGTCGTGGCAGCGAATGAGGATTGGGTTCCTCCTTATGGAACAGGAGCTTCCTTGTATCTTCGTCCGTATATGTTTGCTTCCTCGCCTGTTATAGGTGTAAAGCCGGCAGAGGAGTATCAGTTCCGTATTTTCTGCACGCCGGTGGGACCGTATTTCAAGGGCGGAGCGAAGCCTATCACTCTTTGTGTCAGTGATTTTGACCGTGCTGCTCCGTTTGGTACAGGACATATCAAGGCTGGCTTGAATTATGCGATGAGCCTTCATCCTTATGTGGAAGCACATAAGAATGGTTATGATGAAAATATGTTCCTTGACTCTGCAACACGTACGTACGTTGAGGAAACTGGTGGAGCAAACTTCCTCTTTGTTACAAAGGAGAATGAGGTTGTTATTCCAAAATCAGATTCCATTTTGCCATCGATTACCCGTCGTTCTCTTGCTTATCTTGCAGAGAATCGTTTGGGACTCAAGGTTACCGAAAGAAAAGTCAAGCTTTCTGAGGTTTCTGATTTTGCTGAGTGTGGCCTTTGTGGAACAGCGGCAGTTATCTCGCCGGTAGGCAAGGTCGTTGACCATGGCAAGGAAATTTGTTTCCCTAGCGGCATGGAAAAAATGGGACCTGTTACGCAGAAGCTGTATGAGACTCTTACGGGCATTCAACTGGGAATGGTGGAAGCTCCGGAAGGTTGGATCCATAAAATCAAGTAATGTTTTTCTCCCTGAAACCAGGCATGGTTTCAGGGAGTTTTTTCAATAATTAGCAGTAAAAAATTTTAGAAGTCACAAGGATTTCATTTTATTGACGGAGAAGAATATAAATAATGGGATTTTGTGAGGTTTTTTATCATGCTAACAGAATTGGAAGAGCTAAATATTTTTTTTCCGGTGCATTTTAAGGGTGTTTGGTCAACGATTACTCTTTTTGACGTTGTTGATATTTTTATTGTTGCACTTATTTTATACAAAATTTATGTAATGCTGCAGGATACGCGCGCAATAACCTTGGTGAAAGGTTTGCTTGTGCTGTTTGCAGTGACTATGGCATGCCGTTATTTAGAATTCCATGCGGTATCTTGGCTTCTCGTAAAGGCATTGACGCTTTTGTTTGTGGCATTGCCTATCGTTTTTCAGCCTGAATTGCGCAGAGGATTAGAGAGAATTGGGCAGGGCAGTTTTTTCGGCAGGTCAGTCATTTTGGATAATGAAGCAGCGAAATCTGTCGTAAATGAGCTTGTAAAAGCAATAGAAATTCTGTCGAAGACTAAAACAGGGGCACTTCTTGTTATAGAGCGTGACATGGGGTTAGACGATATCAGTTTGACGGGAATTCGAATTGAAGGGCTGATTACGGCAGATTTCTTGTTGAATGTATTTATTGTCAATACACCGCTTCATGATGGGGCAGCCGTGATTCGCGGAAACCGATTGATCTCCGCAGGTTGCTTGCTTCCTTTGACGGAGAACCTGTCCCTGTCGAAGGAACTGGGGACAAGACATCGTGCGGCACTTGGTCTTTCGGAGCAATGCGATGCGTTGATTGTTGTAGTGAGCGAGGAAACTGGAATTGTTTCCGTAACGGAGAACGGGCATATGCTGCGGCATTTGGATTCAGAAGGCTTGAGGGAAATTCTTCAGCCTGTTTTTCAGAAGCCAAGCATTACCTTTAAGGACTGGATTATGAACTGGAGGCGCAAAAAATGATAGAATGGTTGCGTTCTTTGGTACAGCATAATATTATGGCAAAGCTTCTTGCGTTGGTGGTTGCTGTTATTTTATGGGGAATTGCCATGGATGAGCAGAATCCGCCGATTGAGAAGGAATATATAATCCCGATTGAAATGGTAAATGCTCCGCACAATTATAAAATAACGAAGGCGGATGATGCCTTAAAGATTAAGGTACGGGCGCAGAGGTCAAATTATACAGATATAGACTCCAATGATTTTAAGGCGCAAGTGAATTTGGAAGGGCTGGCAGAAGGCACTTTTGATGCTGCGATTCAGCTTCATCTGCCGACTGGTTTTGAAGTAATAGGGAAGTCGCTGGAAAGCACAAAAATAGTAATGGATCCATTTATTGAAAAGCAGATGAAAACGGAGATTGTTGTTACAGGCTTGCCTGCTTCTGGGGCGGTAATATCGCAAATTTCCCAAGCGAATCCCAACGTAACGATTGTTGGCCCTAAATCTGCAGTCTCGCTTGTCGCAAGAATCGTTGGCTGTGTCGAGCTTACGAATAACGATACGGATTTTAAGTTTCAAGTACCGCTTTTTGCTGTTAAAGCGGATGGCAAGGATGTGGAGGGAGTCCGTGTTATTCCATCGGTGACGGAAGTTAATGTTCAGCTGGCACGTGGACTTTCCAAGAAAATTGTTTCTGTACATGCAGTCATGGGGGAGGATCTGCCTGCTGGATATAAAGTGGAATCTGTACGGGTAACACCGGAAAAGATTGAGATTGCTGGTGACAGTGAGGTCCTTAAGGAATTAAAGTCTGTAGATACGGGGAAGATTCCTTTGAAAGATAAAACAGGGAGCTTTCAGACGAAGGCAAGCCTGGCATTGCCGGAGGGTGTCACTGTGACAAATTCGGTAATTGATGTTCAGGTTGCAATAAAGAAGATAAAGGGAAATCCTGATTGATACTGGATTCTTTTGTGTCTGTTTTGGCTTGATAGTAATATGGTGCGGCAAATCTTTTCCTTGTTCATGCCTTGTGCATGAAAGGCAAGGCTCGCTTGCATGATGGAATATGTTGTGTTTTCTAGGGTATTGGAGTGTAGCAGAATTGATTCGTATTTCTAATTTTTCCGTTCCTTTTGATGTGGAAACGCCTTTGAATATGTTAGCTGCAAAAAGATTGCTGTTACCACCTCAGGCTGTGTCTGAGGTGGTAATTGTGCGTAAAGCATTAGACGCTAGAAGATATCATGGTGCGCCTATTCGATTTGTTTACGTTTTAGATGTAAAAATAAAGGAAAATGAGCATCGTGTATTGTCAAAATGGAAAAAAGATAAGAATATATCCGCTGCACCGGAAAGCAGAGGCCGCCAAGCTGGAACGGGGGTTGCCGACATAATGCTTGAGGAACGCCCCGTTGTTGCAGGGTTTGGCCCTGCTGGTATGTTTGCGGCGTTGACGCTCGCTAGAGCGGGCTGTTCTCCTATTGTTTTGGAACGTGGAGATGATGTTGATACAAGATTAACAAAAATAAATCATTTTTGGCATACTGGCATTCTTGATCCGAATTGCAATGTGCAGTTTGGAGAGGGCGGTGCAGGGACGTTTTCCGATGGAAAATTGACAACTCGCATCAATGATGTGCATACGAGGGAAATCTTGGAAGATTTTGTAGCGGCTGGTGCGCCGGAGGAGATACTGTATTTGCAAAAACCGCATATAGGTACAGATCTGCTGCGAGGGATCGTAAAATGGATCCGTAATGAAATTATTCGCTTGGGCGGGGAAATCAGGTTTCGCTCTTGCCTTACAAAAATTGTTATGGATTCGGATGGAAAAATAGCAGCATTGCAGGTTAATGACGAGGAAGAGATCAAGTCCAGTGCAGTGTTTTTGGGAATAGGTCATTCGGCTCGTGATACTTATCAAATGCTTTTTGCGCAAGGTGTTAAAATGGAGACAAAGCCCTTTGCCATTGGTGTGAGAATAGAGCATCCGCAGGAATTGATCAATGCGGCACAATATGGGGAAGATGCTGGGTCAGGGAAGCTTCCAGTTGCGGATTATATGCTGACGTATCAGGATAAGCTTTTGAACAGGGGAGCGTATTCCTTTTGCATGTGTCCGGGAGGACAGGTGGTAGCGGCGGCTTCTGAAAATGGCTGCGTAGTGACCAATGGAATGAGCAATTATAAACGTGATTCAGGAGTTGCGAATTCCGCACTTTTGGTAACGGTATCTTCCGAGGATTTTGGAAGGGATGTGCTTTCCGGCATCAGGTTTCAGCAAAAACATGAGAGACTGGCTTTTCAGATAGCTGGGCAGGACTATAAGGCACCTGTGCAGACGGTAGGAGATTTTTTGTCAGGGCATTTTGGTTCAACTGATTTTATGACAGCACCAACTTATTTGCCGGGTACGTCAGCTGTTGATCTGCATCGATGCCTGCCTAAGTTTGTCACGGATGTACTGGAACGTGCGATTCCTTATTTCGGGCAAAAAATCACAGGATTTTCCGCAAATGATGTTGTGATGACAGGGGTAGAAACACGTTCCTCTGCGCCGTGCCGTATTTGCCGGAATCCGAAAAGTTTTATGTCAGAAAATATAGAAGGGCTTTATCCGATAGGAGAAGGCGCAGGATATGCGGGAGGAATTATGAGTGCCGCAGTTGATGGCATGAAGGCAGCACTTGCATTTTTGGAATCAAATATGCATACTGATAGATGATAATGAAGAAGAATGGAAGAACAAGAGAATTTAAGGAGGATATTTAAATGGCAAGATTATTTGGTACGGATGGTGTGCGTGGTGAGGCAAACGGTACTTTGACACCGGAGCTGGCTTATTGCTTGGGACGGGCAGCTACCCTGTATTTTGGGAAGGATCATGCAAAACAGCCTCTCATCTTGATTGGGCGCGATACGAGAATCTCTGGGCAAATGTTTGAGGCTGCACTTTCGGCAGGTATTTGTTCTGCTGGTGGTATTGCTTTGCTTGCAGGAGTAATTCCAACGCCAGCTATTGCGTATCTTGCAAAAAAAATGAAAGCGAAGGCAGGCATTGTGATATCTGCTTCTCACAATCCTTTTCAAGACAATGGAATTAAGTTTTTTGGAGGGGACGGTTATAAGCTTCCTGATGCAGTGGAAGATGAGCTGGAAGAAATCGTTCAAAAAATTAGAGAAAATGATACCTTCCCTCGGTCTACCGGTGAGGAGGTTGGTCATATTGAGTATCGCAGCGATCTTTTGAATCAATATATTGATTTTGTTTGCAATACCTGTGAAGAGCGCCTTGATGGCATGAAGATTGTTTTGGATTGCGCAAATGGTGCAGCCTATGAAGCAATGCCAACGGTGCTTCGCCGTCTCGGTGCGAAGCTCAAGGTGATTCATGCACTGCCCAATGGGGTGAACATCAATGATGGGTGCGGTTCCACGCATTTGGAATCCTTGCAGAAGGCAGTTATTGAAAATAATGCCGATTTTGGTATTGCTCATGATGGTGATGCGGATCGCTGTCTTTGTGTTGATGAAAAAGGGCAGTTGATAGATGGGGATCATATTTTGGTTATGTGTGCCAATGACATGATCAAAAAGGGAACACTGAAGGACAATACGGTTGTGACAACAGTTATGGCAAATATCGGTTTCCATCAAGCGATTAAAAAGATTGGCGGAAGGACTGAGGTCACTAAAGTCGGTGATCGCTACGTATTGGAAAATATGTTGGCAAATGGCTATTGCATTGGCGGAGAACAGTCAGGGCATATTATCTTTAGTGATTACAGTACGACAGGTGACGGTTTGATCACAGCATTGCAGGTGCTGGTATCCTTGAAGCGAAGCGGAGCAAAGGCATCGAGCCTTACAGAGATGATGACAACATATCCGCAGCTTTTGGTGAACGTCAAAGTTGCAAGCAAGGAAGGCTGGGAAGAGAATCCTGCGATTCAAGAAGCGATTGAAAAAGGAAATGCGGAGCTTGGCGAAAATGGAAGAATATTGGTTCGCCCATCGGGAACGGAGCAGCTGATTCGTGTTATGGCAGAAGGTCCTGATCAGGAGCAATTAGATGTGATCTGTCACAGGATTGCTGAGGTGGTAAAGGCTGAACAGGGATAATGGACGAAAACAGGCCATAGTGCTTTTGGGATTTGGTACTTTATCCGCAGAAGGCAGAGAGAAAAGCTGGTATGCGTTGGTAAAGGAACTAGAAGCTGTTTGCACGGATTGGTTTGTGACGTTTGCATATACGTCAGAATATATTTCCGGCTGTTTGTCTGTAAAGGAAGGTCTGTGTGTTTTTTTTCCAGATGTTTTGCGGATGTTAAAGATGAAAGGATATGAATATGTTATTGTTCAGCCTGTTTTTTTATCGCATAGACCAGAATATAGGGAGCAGCTGGAAAAACAGATTGAAAATTGCAGGATGGATTTTCAGAAGTTGCAGCTAGGTGATTTCCTGCTTGCCAGCAAGGAGGATTATGTATCCTCCTTGCATATAATAATGCAAGAAGCTTCTCTTTCCGTTGGAGAATACATATTGCTTGTTTTGCATGGGGTACATGATTGCCCAAGTGATGTCAGAGAAAAATTTCAGGCATACGCTGATGAACTGCATTTTCCTGTTTATGTGGTTGAGCTGGAAACAAAGGAGAATGGGACTTTGGGGAATATTGTTTCCTGCATGGAACAGAAAAACATAAAAAAGGTTTGCGTGATACCATTTTTGTTTTCTATGGGAACACATATCGGGAGGGATATTGCCGGTAATGGAGAATCTTCATGGAAGATGGTGTTGAAAAATGCAGGGTTTGAAGTGCGTGTGGTCATGAAAGGCATGGGGGAAATTCCTGCATTTCGGCAGTTTTTTTGTCGGAAGCTGCAATCACTTACTATGGCGTAGTTTGAAAGAAAAAATGAGGTGATTTTATGGAACAACCAGTAACTACCAATCCAATTATTATTATGTTGATTAACATGACCGTGGTATTTATTGTATTGTCGGTTTTGATGTATGTCATTAAGTTGATTCACATCATTGACCCGACGAAGCCAAAGGAAAGCAAGGAGGAATCTCCTGTTGAGGAAAAACCTTCCGAAGTGAAACCGCCGTTGCCAGCTGAACCTGTGGCTGTTGGGATTCCCGATGAGGTAGTTGCGGCGATTGCTGCGGCAATTGTTGCTTCTGGCACAACGGGCGTGGTTCGCTCCATTCGCCCAATCGAACGCAATGGGTGGAAGAATTCCGGTCGTGTAAGTATTAGTTCTTGGCATTGATGGATGAAAGGAGGAAGTAAGGTATGGAACTTTTTAATGCGTTTGCCGTTTCCCTGCAATCTGTATGGTCAGACAGTGGGTTTGCGGCATTTACCGTTGGAAATGGAATTATGATTGCAGTTGGTCTGGTATTGCTTTATTTGGCGATTGTCAAAGAATTTGAGCCATTGCTTTTGGGTCCGATTGCCTTTGGATGCATTCTTGCGAATTTTCCATGTACAGGATTTTTTGATGAAATGGGACTTATGATGGCAATCCATTATGGTATTGCAAATGAAATTTTCCCGCCGCTCATTTTCTTGGGAATTGGTGCGATGACGGATTTTGGCCCGCTTCTTGCCCGTCCTACTACCTTGTTGCTGGGAGCGGCTGCGCAAGTAGGTGTTTTTGTGGCTCTTGGAGGAGCAATGCTCCTTGGCTTTAATGTAAAAGAAGCTGCTGCTATTGGTATCATTGGTGGTGCAGATGGTCCGACTGCCATCTATTTGTCCATTAAATTAGCGCCGCATTTGCTTGGTGCTATTGCGGTTGCTGCATATTCTTATATGTCACTCGTTCCGCTCATTCAGCCTCCTATCATGAATTTTTTGACGACAAAAGAGGAACGTGAGGTCACTATGGAGCAGCTTCGCCCTGTTACCAAATTTGAACGCGTGATGTTCCCGATTGTCGCAACGATATTTATCAGTCTCCTTCTTCCGCCCATCGCAGCACTTCTTGGCTGTCTGATGCTTGGCAATCTTTTTAGGGAGTCCGGAGTAATGGACAGGCTTTCCGACACAGCGCAGAATGCGCTTTGCAATATGGTTACGATTTTTCTCGCAACGGGTACGGGAATGACTATGTCTGCTAAGGATTTTCTTGTGCCGCAGACACTGTTGATCATATTGCTTGGATTGATTGCTTTTATGGGGGGAACGGCAGGCGGTCTTATTTTCGGTAAAATCATGTATAAGATGACGGGCGGAAAGGTCAATCCTCTCATTGGTTCTGCCGGTGTTTCCGCTGTTCCTATGGCTGCTCGTGTCAGTCAGGTCGTGGGACAGCGCGCAAAACCGGGAAATTTCCTCCTTATGCATGCTATGGGACCGAATGTGGCAGGTGTCATTGGAACAGCAGTTGCTGCTGGAACGATGCTTGCTATGCTGAAATAATGGGATAACTTGTGTAGCCATTAGCATTGTGTTTTTATGCTTTCGTGCCATCGTTTTCTTTTAGGAAACGATGGCATTTTTTGTTCATTTTGTGATGGCTTGTCATAGCGGCATTGACAACCTTGTTGGGATAGGTTATTATTGTAAAAGATAATCATTATCATTAACGTATTTAAAATAGAAGCACTGGAGGTGGTCGGCTTGACTTTGCGGGATGGAAAAGCGGGGATGGTTCTGAGAGTAAAGCATGTTGCCGATTCTGATTTAAAACAAAGGCTTATGGCAATGGGGATGATTCCTGGGACGCAGATCAAGGTTTTGCGTTCAGCACCTTTTGGTGACCCTATGGCAGTTCGCATTCGGTCATATAATTTGGCTTTGCGCCGTGAAGATGCGACTATGGTGGAAGTCCAGAAAATTAGTTGACGAATGTTTAGCTAAAAGGAGACATATAGATGCCAAGCTTAACAGTAGCATTGACTGGCAATCCCAATACTGGAAAATCTACTATTTTTAACGAGCTCACAGGTGCTCATCAAAAAACTGGCAACTGGCCGGGAGTTACTGTTGACAAAAAAGAGGGATATGTCAATTATGAAGGCTATGATATATCTGTTGTAGATTTACCTGGAACGTATAGTATCAGTACTCGTTCTGCTGAAGAGCAGGTTGTGATAGATTATTTCCGGCATAATACGCCGGATATTGTTCTTAATGTTGTGGATTCATCAAATATTGAGAGGAATTTGTTTTTGACGCTTCAGCTTTTGGAAATGGGAATACCTCTTTTGATTGATTTCAATATGAAAGATGAAGCAAAGAAACGTGGAATGTCATTAAATATGCATGCAATGGAACAACTGTTGGGAATGCCAGTGGTTGAAACCATTGGGCGAAGCAATAAAACTACACAGGAATTATTGGATTTATTTATTTCAATAGACATGAAGAACGTTTATCCCTCCAGTATGTTAAAAGAATATATCGGCAGCATAGAAACGATTCGGAACAGCAATAAGCAGGCACATCTGATAGAGGAAGATGTGATTTCGGCACGCTATGCCATGATAGATCGT
The DNA here is from genome assembly GCA_937902665.1 of uncultured Selenomonadaceae bacterium. Classification (GTDB taxonomy): domain Bacteria; phylum Bacillota; class Negativicutes; order Selenomonadales; family Selenomonadaceae; genus CALELM01. Next base: position 19,938 of record CALELM010000022.1, on the reverse strand, counting down.
ATTGTTGAAAAAACAGTTGTATTTAGTGAAACAGAGGCAAGCTGTTCAGAAAAAATAGATCGTTATTTGGCAAATGGAATGTTTGCCCCCATCATTTTTTTCCTGATTTTGTATGCAGTCTTTCAGATTACCTTTTCTTGGATCGGGCAGCCAATGACAGATGCATTGGATGATTTGATTTGTGTCTCGTTTGCAAATCATGCAGGGGATTTTTTGTATTCTGCTGGAGTGTCTGATTGGCTTCGGTCTTTGCTGGTCGATGGAATTATTAGCGGAGTGGGTGCAGTTGTTAGCTTTGTGCCGTTGATTTTTGTCTTGTTTTTTTGTCTTAGTTTTTTGGATGGGACTGGCTATATGGCGCGTGTTGCCTTTATTGCAGATCCATTTATGAGACGTTTTGGGCTTACTGGCAAAGGAATCATGCCGCTCATGCTGGGATTTGGCTGTGCGGTTCCTTCTATTATGGGAGCCCGTGCATTGGATTCAGAAAAAGATCGTATCATATCCATGCTGGTTGCTCCTTTTTTGACTTGCGGTGCAAAGCTTCCGGTTATGGCACTTTTAGCTGCTGTGTTTTTTCCAGCTCATGCAGCCAACGTAGTGTTTTGCATGTATCTTTTGGGTTTTATCGTTGCTATTTTTGCAGCAAAGCTTTTAGGCGTGACTTTGCTCAAGAATGATACAGCTGCCTTTCTTTTGGAATTGCCGCCCTATCGTATGCCGGATATGAAAACGGTTTTCCTCGAAACTTGGGACAAGGGGAAAGGTTTTCTGGTGAAGGCAGGTACTATTATTTTTGTGTGCAGTGTTCTGATCTGGTTTCTCTCAAAGTACAATTTCCATGGTTTTGCGGCACAAATGAGCGAAAGTTTTTTGGCATTTTTGGGTGGGGGCGTGTCTTACTTATTTGTTTTTCACGGATTTGCTACATGGGAAGCCGGTGCGGCTATTATTTCTGGTCTTTTTGCCAAGGAGGTCGTTGTTTCTACACTGGGGGTACTCTATGGCTTAGCTGATGCAGATACCGAAAGAGCTGCAGAGCAGGCAAACTTGTTTTTGAAAAGTGGAATCGGCACAGATTTTACGGCTCTTTCCGCATTTTCTTTTATGGTGTTTTTGCAGCTTTATACTCCTTGTGTTACGGCTCTTGGAACGATCAAGAAAGAAGCTGGCAGTTGGAAGTGGACGGGATTCTCTGCGGTTTTTTCGTTTTTGACAGCATGGGTCGTTTCTTTGCTTGTTTACCAGATTGGCAAAGCTTTAGGATTGGGGTGAGCTTATGGGCGATTGCGTTATCATTTTTTTACTGATCCTCAGTTTGTATTTTGCTGTGAGACATATCTATCGAAACATGCTTTCTGGTGCGTCTGAGTGTTGCAGTGGAGGTATGTGTCCTCATTGCAGTGGGAAATGTCATAATTATCGTCAATAACTCAGCACAGAAGTATTCGCCTCCATAGGTGGCGGGAACCTTATGAGCAGCCAAGCGGCGGGCATATCCTCTCGCTTCGTTGAAACGTAAAGTCTTATTTCAAGGGATTCAACCACAAAGTTACATTGGCAAAGAACGAAAAACTTTAGTATTTCATTGGATATGCGATATAGTATATATAGGGTTCTTTGTTTTTTGTGAACGGGGGTGATTGAAATGATAGATCGCATCGAGAAAGTGTCGCGTGTCAAGGGCATTGGCTATGAGCAGGAACAAAATTTTCGCCGCAAGGAAGAGTATCAGGACAAGCAGGGCGGCAAAAACTTTTCTGCTGTTTTGGAAAACCTACAGAAGAAAAAGACGGCTTCCGAGAAAAGTGTTTCCGTACCGGAGGCGTATCGGTTGGAGCTTAGCAATATTACGCAGAGCCTTTTCTATGAGGGCGGCTTGAATTTCAAGGCACTGCAAGACAAGCTTATGAATGAAAAGGATGTGGGGGGATGATATGCAGTTAGATTCCAGGCTTCAGGCACTTGCCGATTTTGTAAAAGAAGGAAGCCGCATGGCAGATATCGGAACGGATCACGCCTATCTTCCTGTTTATTTGGTAGGGCAGGGAAAGGTAAGCTTTGCAGTGGCTGGCGACAAGAATGCTGGTCCTTGCGAGGCTGCAAAACGCACGGTACAGGAAAATGGAATGTCTGACCGCATAGAGGTGCGTCATGGAGACGGTCTGGGTGTTCTTGTTCCCGGCGAGGTGGATACGGTGTGCATTGCCGGAATGGGAGGAACTCTCATCAGTGAGATTTTGCATGCACATCCCGAGGTGTTGGAAACAACCGAAACTTTAGTGCTGCAGCCAATGAATGCAGCAGCAGAGCTGAGAAAGTGGCTTTACCGCCATTACTGGCATATTGAAGATGAGGAACTGGCGTTGGCGGATGGACGCATTTATGAAATTATCATGGCAAAGCATGGGCGGCGCAAGCACCCATCGCCTTTGATGCTGTCCATTGGACCTGTCCTTTGGGAAAAGAAATCGCCGCTCTTGAAGCATCATATTGAGTCTCTTTTGTTTCAAGTCAAGCGGATGATAGCAGGAATGGAAAAAAGCGAGCGGGCGAAGCATACAAAAAAATATTTGGAAGCAGTGGAGAACATCAAGGCTTTGGAGGAACGGTTGAAATGGTGAAATGCCAACAGGTGATGGAAATTATGGAGCGTATTGCTCCGAAAGGTCTGGCGGAGGAATGGGATAATCCGGGGTTGCTGGCAGGAAGTCCTCAGCAGGACATAGAAAGGATCTATTTGTGTCTGGATGTCAGCGATGAAGCAGTGGAACGTGCGGTAGAGACGGGTGCCAATATGATCATCTCCCATCACCCATTGATCTTTCGTCCGTTGAAAAAAATTAGGACCGATCTTCCGCTGGGAAAGAGATTGCAAAAGCTTTTGAAGCATGATATAGCCGTGTTTTCAGCACATACGAATCTGGATATTGCAGAGGGCGGTGTAAATGATGTGCTTGCAGAGCGCATTGGGCTTCAGGATATCGAACCGCTTGGTTCTGGCGAAATGGGGACGCTTGGGCGTATTGGTTATCTTGCAAGACCGCTTTCTTTGGAAGTTTTTGCAGAGCTGGTGAAAGAGAAGCTTTTTGCATCTCATGTGCGTATAGTTTCCGCAGGCAGCAAATTAGTAAGGAAAGTCGCCCTTTGCAGCGGAAGTGGGGCGGAGCTTATTGGAAAAGCCGCTTTTTATCGTGCAGATGTTTATGTCACGAGCGACATAAAATATCATGATGCGCAACATGCAGCAGAGCAGGGATTGCATTTGGTGGATGCGGGGCATTTTTCGACCGAGTTTCCCATCGTGGCTGCTCTTCGGATGCGGTTGGAGAAGGAATTGGCAGAGAGAAAGCTGGCGGTTGAAATCTTGGAGGATACATATTCCAAGGATTTTTTTCAAGTAATTTGAGGTAAATTCTTCTTTATGCTGTCAACCTTGCGTGAGCATGGCTCAAAAATGAAAATTATTGGCACTATTTTTAGAAATAGTGCCTTTTAAGTTCTATATGTTGCAGGATTTTTTCAAGAGACGTGGAATATATAAGCAGGAGAATTGCAGACTTGGAGGGAAAAGCCTATGATGGATGACAAGGATTGGCAGGTTTTTAAGAACAAACTGAAAGCAAAGACGGAAATTGATTTAGATCTTTACAAGGAACCTCAAATGAAGCGCAGGATAGGTAATCTTGTGACTCGTGCCATGATGGATTCTTATGCAGACTACTTTGACAGCGTGTGCAAGGACAAGGATGACTTTGCCGCATTTATTGAGTACTTGACGATCAACGTATCGGAATTTTTCAGGACACCGGAGAAATTTGACAAATTGGAAACGGACGTGATTCCATACTTGTTGAAGGATTCCAAAAGGCTTAATATTTGGAGTGCTGGCTGTTCAATCGGAGCGGAACCGTATTCTCTTTCCATTATCATGAAGGAAATGACACCAGGCGTAAAGCATCGTATTCTTGCCAGTGACTTGGACATTGAGATTTTGGCAAAGGCAAAGGCTGGCATTTATACAGAAAATGAGCTCAAGAGTATTACCCCAGCACGCAAGTCAATGTATTTTGATTCGGTGCAAGGAAATAAATGGGCTGTAAAAAATGAAATCAAGTCGGTCATTGAGTTTCAGCGCCATAATTTGCTGAAGGATCCGTTTGAGAGTAATTTTGACTTGATTCTTTGCCGAAATGTCGTGATTTATTTTACGGAGGAAGCTAAGGATCAGCTGTATGCGAATTTCTTCAAGGCATTGCGACCGGGAGGCATTCTTTTTGTTGGGGCAACAGAGGCGATTTTGAATTTCCGTAAATTAGGCTACACGAGTTTCCAGCCGTTTTTTTATCAGAAGCCTTTGGAATAAGCTATATCGATGTTTAAGCAGGGAGTCAGTAGGATGATTGCAAACACGCGGATCGAGCAAATGAGCAGGAGGGAAATGGAAGTCCTGCAGTTGGAGCGATTGCAGAAGACACTGCAATGGGCAAATACGAAGAGCGCTTTTTATCAGCAAAAGTTTCGGGAGGCAGGCGTAAGCCATGAAGACTTTCAGAGCTTGGAGGACCTTCGGAGGTTTCCTTTTTTGCAGGCAACGGAGCTTCGTCAGGTTGATTCCTTGGACGTTTTGACGATACCTTTGAGCGGGGTCTTGCGCTTTAATCATATGCAGGAGCCTTTTGGGGAGATCACGAAGCTGTATACCAATGGGGACATTGCCCGTAATGTAGAGATGATGTCTCGTTGTTTGGTGGCTGCAGGGATACATGCGGCATCTATCGTTGGGTTGCAGGGGGAATTGTCCGATAGCCGTATGATGGATATTCAGTATGCCTTGGAGGCTGTTGGTGCTACGGTGGTACCTTTGGGTACGGATTACAGGCATTGGCTGCGTTTGATGGATGTTGTTGGAATGGATACCTTGATCAGTACGCCCCAGCTCGTCATGCAGCTGATCATTCAGTTGCAGGCAACGGGAAAAAATATTATTGATTATCCCATTTCAAAGATCATGTGCATCAATATGAGCAATATACAGAATCCTTTGCAGCAGCATATTCAGGAGCGTACCCGAACGAAGGTCTATAATCTCTATGCACCGGCAGAAATCGGTTTGGCAGGTATGCTTTTCCAGTGTGAAGCACACGCAGGACAGCATGTGCAGGAAGATTATTTTTATCCTGAGATTATGGAGTTTAACAGTGATACTCCTGTGGAGGAAGATAACCGCATGGGGGAATTGGTTGTTACTGCATTGGTTGCGGAGGCTATGCCGCTGATACGGTATCGAACAGGGCAGGCAGTCAGCCGTATGTCAGATCCGTGTGCTTGTGGACGTACTTTGGTGCGGGTAGGCACGCCGTTCAGTTTTTTGTGAAATCGTTTCGCTCTTGCGATATTTATCGCAGGAGCGATTTTTTTGGAGGGTTGAAAATGTTAGAGTTTATTATTGGACGGGCAGGCACTGGAAAGACAGAGACATGTCTTTCTGCTATACGTTCAAGACTTCAGGAAACCCCTATAGGTTCTGCATTGATATTGCTGGTGCCGGAGCATATGACCTATCAGATGGAACGGGAACTGTCTGCGTCAATAGAAAAAGAAAAAGGATTTTTTCGGGGATATGTTTTTGGATTTCGCCGATTTGCGAGGCATGTGCTTTTGGAAACGGGAGGATTGCTTCGTTCCAACATTACAGACATAGGAAAACACTTGCTTTTGAAAAAAATTCTTTCTAAGCGGCAGGAGGAGTTAAAGGTTTTTGGGCGTGCGGCAAAACAGCGTGGTTTTGGAGGCGTGCTGTCTGAGACAATACAGGAACTGAAGAGCTATGGATTAACGACAGAACGGCTTAGGGAAGCTATGTCAGTTGTTAGGGACCCACAGCTGAAGGGGAAACTGCATGACATGTCACTGTTGTCTGCTGATTTCAAGGAAGCTATGGCAGGACGTTACGATGATACAGAAGACAGGATGGATCTGCTTGCAGAACATATTCCGGATGCGCCTTTTTTGAGAGACTGCGAGATTTGGGTGGATGGGTTTATTTTTTTCAATCCGCAGGAACGAAGGGTGCTCGCAGAGCTTATGAAGACAGCGAGGAATGTTCATGTAACATTTCTAATGGATGGCGATGCAGCGGCGAGGGCAAATGTTTCAAAGACGGGTATTTTTCATAGATGCTACGATACGATGCAGGCATTGAAAAAGATTGCAGAGGATCTGGGAGTGAAGTATGAGATATCTCCTTTAAAAACGCCTTTTCGGTATCGTATGCCGGCACTTTTGCAGTTGGACCAGCAGCTATTTCGTTTTCCGCCGCAGAAATCACATGTCATGGGCGGGGTTCATGTAGTAGAGACCGCAAATCGCAGGCTGGAAGCGGAAGCTATGGCAGGGGAAATCCAGCGCCTTTGCCGCGAAGAAGGATATCATTACCGAGAAATTGGTGTATTGATTCGTGATGAGGAAGCCTACGGGGGGCTTTTGGACCTTGCACTGGAGGATCGGCATATACCATTTTTTCGGGATGTCAAGCGCAGTGCGGTTCAGCATCCTTTGTCAGAGCTTTTGCAATCTGTTTTTGAAGTGTTTCATGGTTGGAGGTACGAGGCTGTATTCCGCATGCTTCGTACAGGTTTTTTCGATATATTGCAGGAACAGCTGGATCAGTTGGAAAACTATGTATTGGAATTCGGTATTCAAGGGAAATCGCGCTGGCTGATGGAAGAAGACTGGAGCTGGCGGCGCAGAGCATTGGATGATAGTTCAGAGGATATAAACGAACGAACGAAAAAAGTATTGATGGAGGTGAATTTTGCAAGACGGCAGGCTGCAGAGTGCTTGAAGGATTTTTTTGCCCATGTAAAAAATTCTCAGACTGTTAGGGATTTGACGGAAGCTCTTTATTATTGGCTGATGGAGATGAAAGCTCCGCAGACTTTGGAACGATGGGCAATGGAAGCAGAGGAAGGAAAACGGCTGGATTCTGCGATGGAGCATCGTCAGATTTGGGATGAAGCCATGGATCTCTTAAATCAAATGGTGGAAACAAGCGGCGATGAGAAAATTTCGGTAACGGAATATGAAAAAATTTTGCTGGATGGCTTGGAAGCATTGAAACTATCCCTTATCCCGCCGGGAATAGATTATGTGTCCGTGTCCCCATTGGATCAAAACAGTCTTTCTAACTGCCGTGCTATCTTCATTTTGGGGGCAAATGAGGGTGCAATGCCAAGACGCAGTAAAGAAAAGGGAATCTTTACGGATGCCGATCGGCTCCACCTTTTGGAAGCTGGACTGGAAATCTCTGCTGGCGGATTGGAGAGCAGTTTGTCGGAGCGTTGCCTGCTGTATCGGGCGTTTACGGAAGCAAGGGAATATCTTTGGGTGTCCTATGCTTTGGCAGATGCCGCAGGAAATGGGCTGAATCCATCCTCTTTGATAGGACAGATTCGTACGATGCTGCCGCATGCAGAGTTTTTGTCAATTCCATTGGAATCCCTGCGTCAAGAACATGAGCAGCTGGATCGGCGCACGGTTCTTGCAATGACAGATGGGAGAAAGGCTCTTTCTGGGTTGACAGCAGCACTTCGCAGTCAGAAAGAGGAACAAATTATGCCGTCTTGGTGGAAGGATGCCTATAACTGGATTTTGGAGCAGGCGGGGTTAAGGGAACTGGCAAGACTGGTATTTTCTGGACTGTTTGCCCATGCAGGCGAAGGAAGGCTTTCCGAGGCGATGGCAGAGAATCTTTTCATGAATCATCATTGCCTTCGTGGGAGCGTGACACGTTTTGAAACCTATCAAGCTTGTCCTTTTCGGCATTTTGCAAGCTATGGATTGAGATTGCAGGAACGGAAGGAATATAAGTTTCAGGCAATGGATCTGGGAAACCTGCTGCATGCAGTCTTGAAGGAATTCGGTGAAAAACTGAAAGCTTCCGGCAAGCGATGGAGCGAACTTGATGAGGCAGAGAGCCACATGCTTTGCAATGCTATCTTGGAAAAGCTCGCACCAAGGCTGCAGAATGAGCTTTTGATGAGTTCGGCACAGTATAAATATCAGCTGGGCAGAATTCGTATTCTTGCGCAGGAGAGCATACATCGGCTGATTGCGTTAGATAAGGTCAGTCAGTTTCATCCAGCACTTTATGAATGTGCCTTTGGCAGAGGTATGGACAGTATGGCACCGCTTTCCTATATGCTGGACAAGAAAAAACGTGTGGAGATCGTAGGGCAGATCGATCGCATGGATTTTTCGGAGGACGGAAAATATTTCCTTATTATTGATTACAAGACGGGCAACAGCGCAATCAATTTGCTGGAAGTGTATTATGGGCTTCGTATGCAGCTTTTGACTTATTTGCTGGTGGCAAAAAACTTGCTTGCTGAGGATAGTGAAGAAAACGGCAGGCTTCCAGCAGGCATGCTGTATTTCTTTTTGAAATATCCCATGATTTCTGCCAAAAAGAGGATATCGCAAGAGGCTGCACACAAGCAGCTTCAAAATGAATTGAAAATGCCGGGCTGGGTATTGGCAGATCCAGAGGTAATCCAAAATATTGACCATCATCAAGATTTTATAAAGGTTCGGATCACGGCAAAAGGAATACATGGAAGCGACAAAGGGAAAATAAAGACGATGGAGCAGTTTGATTGCTTGATGGAATACATGAACTATTTGCTGGAGAACACCGGAAGGAAAATTTTGTCTGGCAATATCAAGCCGCAGCCTGCACGCATGGAGGGAAAGCCAGTGCCATGCGAATATTGCAAGTTCCATTCCGTATGCGGATTTGATCCGGAACAGGAAGGATATTCCTATCGTGAATTGGAAAGCTTGTCCGAGGATATGCTTTTGAACCAAAAGGGAGAAGGGATGATGAAAGATGTCATGGACAAAGGAACAGCAGAGAGCCATTGAGACAAGGGGAAAGAACTTGCTGGTAGCAGCGGCGGCAGGCTCTGGGAAAACTGCAGTCCTTGTGGAGCGGATTATTCAGCAGCTGTTGAATGGGGATTGCGACGTGGATCGTATGCTGGTCGTGACCTTTACTCATGCGGCGGCCGATGAAATGAGAATGCGCATGGAGACTGCGATCCGAAAGCAGTTGGAACTCGAAACCGATGAAAAAAAACAGGAACGGCTGGAACGCCAGATGGTTTTGCTGTCCGGTGCATCCATTACGACAATGCATTCCTTTTGCCAAAGCATAGTCCGCCAAAATTTTTCTGCTATTGATTTGGATCCAGAGTTCCGTTTGGCGGCAGATGAGCGTGAGCTGGATATGATGAAGCAGGATGCTTTGAGCAAGCTCTTTGAGGAGGAGTATGAGCGGGACGATGAAGTATTTCTTCATTTTGCGGACGATTTTGGAGGAAATGAACGAGGTGACGAAAGCCTTTACCGCTTGCTCCTTGATGTTTATAAATATGCGCAAAGCCAGCCTTTCCCGGAAGTTTGGTTGGAATCACTTTCCAAGCAGTTTTCTTTCTCTGAGAACCAGAAGCTTTGGGATACGCCGTGGTTTTCCATCGTCAAGCAAGATGTCAGGCTTGAGCTGGAGCCAGCAAGGCAGGAATGTACCAAAATGATGGAGTTGATCGAGGAACACGGGATTGAGGCATATCGGGAAACTGCGCTGCTGGACAAGGAACTGCTGGATAAAATATATGCGGAATGGCATGAAGAAAACTGGGAAGGACTTCATAAGTCTTTTTTGCATCTGAATTTTGAAAGACTTGGGCAGCTGCGAGGTGTGGACGACAGCATTAAGGCAGTGGCAAATGATTGCATAAAACCTTTGCGGGAGAGTTACAAAAAAAGATTAAACGGTTTGAAGGAACGTTATTTTTTTGATGCGGCAGATATTATTTTGGAGGATATGCGGCTGGCATCTCCTGATGTAAAAGAACTTTGCCGATTGACAATACGATTTTCAGAGAAATTTGCTGAGAGCAAGCGAGAAAAATGCGTGGCGGATTTTAATGATTTGGAACATTTTGCGATACGTATTCTTTGTGCAGACGAGAAACCTAAGGACGGTATGCTCCTGCGTCCGTCTGAGATTGCTCGTGCTTTGCAGGAAAAGTTTCAGACAGTCATGGTAGATGAGTATCAGGATACGAATGGGGTGCAGGAGGCGATTTTGTCGCTTGTTTCCAATGGAAGCAAGCCAAACCTATTTTGTGTAGGAGATGTCAAGCAAAGCATATATCGCTTTCGGCTGGCAGATCCAACCTTGTTTTTAAGGAAGTATAAAGAATATCCGCAGCTGGGAGCAGAGTTTGAGCGCATAAACCTTTCTAAAAATTTTAGAAGCCGCCCAGAAATTCTTGACTGCATCAATGATATTTTTGCTCAAGTGATGGTTCCCGGAACGATGGAAATGGAATATGATAAGGAGGCTGCCCTGTATCATGGGCTGGAATATCCGCCCTGCTGCGGAAATTCCTTGGCAGGTCCTTCTGAAATAATCCTTGTCCATCATGGGGACTCGGAGGAAAGCTTTTTGGAAAGCCAGCCCATAAAGGGCGATGAGGAAAACAGTGAGGAAATCGACAAAATAGATGGGCTTGAGTTGGAAGCACAGCTGATAGCGGATCGCCTGCATTCACTGATGAAGAAGGATACGATGGTCTTTGACAAAAATACGGAAGACTATCGGAAAATGTGCTGGCGGGATGCTGTGATCCTGCTTCGTTCCATGAAAGGAGTAGCAGACAAAATCCTTGATGTCCTGCGGCAAAATAATATCCCGGCTTATGCTGCCACAGATGGAGGGTATTTTGAAGCACAGGAAATTCGCACGATGTTGTCCCTTTTGTCAGTGCTGGACAATGCCCATCAGGATATCCCGCTTGCGGCGGTATTGACATCGCCCATGGGAGGCATGAGTTTTGAAGAACTAGCCATGCTTCGGGTGGCAACGAAGGAAGAAGACCTTTATGCGGCATTGCTGCAGGCTGGAGATCCAGAGACGCAGGTTTCACCGATGGTTCAGGAAAAGGCAGAGGCATTTCTGAGAAAGCTGTCGGGATGGCGCAGTTTGCTGCGTGAACTGAGCGTGCCGCAGCTCATCTGGAAGCTTTATCGGGATACGGGATATTACGATTATGTTGGCTGCCTGAAGGGCGGTCTCTTGAAGCAAGCCAATCTTCGCATGTTGGCGGACCGTGCAGCAGAGTATGAGAAGACCAATTATCGAGGGCTGTTTCGTTTCCTTCGCTTTGTAGATCGCATGCAGGAAATGGATTCTGACTTGGCTGCAGCAAGGACGCTTGGAGAGAGTGAGGATGTCGTTCGCATTATGACCATTCACAAGAGCAAAGGCTTGGAATTTCCTATCGTTTTTGTTGCGGCGATGGGTAAAAATTTCAATGAAAGATCTGCAAGCGAACAAGTATTGCTTCACAGGGAGTACGGGCTTGGACCGTACTGTGTGAATTATGAGGCACGTTTCCGCTATCCTACGTTTGCCCGTCAGGCGATAGCTTCTAAAATCCGGCAAGAAGGAAAGGCAGAAGAAATGCGTATCCTCTATGTGGCATTGACAAGAGCAAGAGAAAAACTCATTTTGGTCGGTACGTTGAGCAGGAATGGGAGTGTGAGGAGATTAGCAGACCGTTGGAGCCGTTACGTTGGACGCAAGCAGGTACAGCTTCCGGACTATGCTTCCCTTTCGGCACGATCGTACCTTGAATGGGTGGTAGCTGCATTGATGCATCACAGAGATGGGGAGGTCTTGCGAAAAGCTGCGTCAGAGCCTTGTGAATGGAGCCCTTTTTTGGATTATGAGGATTCCTCCCATTGGGTGATATCGCTTGTGCAGACAGGAACAACTGAGGGAAGCCAGCCCTCAAATCCAGAAAGCGATGCTTTGCTGGAAAAGGTGAAAAAAATGGAGCAACTGGAAAGTACGGAATACCGAGATGAAGTGCGAAGGCTATTAAATTGGCAGTATGACTTGCATGATTTGGAGCAAGTGCCGGCAAAGCTTTCTGTTACGGAACTTAAGCAGCGTTTTTCGGAACAGGAGGATGGAACAACGGGACTGCTTTCTGTTTCAGAAGAACAAACTTGGAAGAGGCCGGCTTTTTTGCAGGAAAAGAAAGGACTGACAGGAGCGGAATATGGAACTTTGCTGCATACCGTGATGCAGCATGTTGATGTAAGAGGGGATTTGAGTTACGAAGGAATCAAGAAACAGCTGGAGCAGTTAGCAAAGAAAGAGATTTTCCCGCAGGAGCAAATGCCAATCATTCATATTAAGACGGTACAAGGCTTTTTTCTTTCCAAGTTGGGAGAGCGTTTGCGAAATGCGAAAAACGTGTGGCGGGAATTGCCGTTCAGCTGCATGATTCCAGCCCAGCAGTTTTATGCGCAGGCAAAGGACGAGGAGCTTTTTGTGCAGGGTATCATAGACCTCCTTTTTGAAGAGAAGGATGGAAGCTTGATTTTAGTGGATTACAAGACCGATAAAAATACGGAGGAAAAACTTGTAAAACAGAAATATCAATTGCAGCTGCGTATTTATTCTCAGGTGACGGAGCAAATTCTTGGAAGGAGGGTTCAAGAAAAATATCTTTACTTATTGCATGATGGGAAAATCATGAAGGTTGACTAGAGGATCGAATTTGGTGAAAAAGGAATCTTGATGGATATTGCTGCAACTTAGCATAGATGTTCTCCATCTTAAATGCAAAAAAACTTTTCAGAGATGCCCTTGTTTGTGTTTATGCCAGGAACTATTGAAAAAGAAAGAAAAAAATGTTAAATTCTAAGTAGAATAGTTTTTGGAATAACATCGGAATATAGTATGGCAATCTTTAAAAACTTGATGTATTCAAATCGCTTAGGGATTTTTCGTCAGTAAAATAAAAAGCTTCTGTGAAATATGACAGAAAAAGAACAAGCAGGATGGATAGGAGATGCCCTTGTACAAGTTGAGATAAAAATGCCGGAGGAATGTATGCCTACGAAAAAAGAACTTCAGAGGGAACAAACAAAAAAGAAAATCTTGCAGGTTGCATTGAGGGAGTTTTCTGAGCATGGATATCATGATGCCAGACTTGGCATTGTGGCGGCAAAGGCGGGAATTACGCAGGGGCTGATTACCAAACGCTTTGGTGGAAAGTGCGGACTTTTGATAGAAGTGATACGCAATCAGATCCTGCCTGTCTTTGATGCAATTCCAGAGAATGCAAGCCTAAGGGAAATTGCTCTTATGGTAGTGCATGATGTGAAGGATAAAGCGCAAAAGCGAGATATTCGCTACCTGTTTGCTGCCAACTTTTTGATGGATCCTGCTCTTGTGCCGGGAGAAGCAATGAAGCTGATGCGGGAAAGATTTATAGAGAGCAAGGTTTTTGATGTTATCAGAAATTCAGGGGTTGATGAGAAGGATGCTTTTCATGTGCTGATAGATTTCCTGAAAAATGTCATAGGCTCTGTCTGTGCCTATTGTGAAGTAGGAATTCCCCTTCCTCCCGATGAGGCATTTTTGCGATCGGTTTGGGTTTTAAATGGTGCTTTGGAAGAGATGCATTCCAAGACACATATTGTAAAAAATCCATCTAAGTTTGATTTGCTGCAAATCATTCGAGGAATCTGCGTCAACTATGAGTTGCTTGGTGTTCTGGATTTCAGGCGGGATGTCTTTGATGTGTATTGCTATTCTGATTGGGCGAGGAACCTGTTGAATGATATTGAAGATTCTTCGGAGATGGAACGGTTGCGCTATTTTGTTTGCAGGGCGGTGTTCCTTGAGGATCTGGAAGACTTTTTGCGGGCTGTACGGAAAGATGTGGTTTTGGAGGCTCTCAAGGAAAGGAAGGTATATCAGTTTCTTACAAGAATTTTGATTCATGGCAAACCGAAGAAATGCTATGTGCGGTTTACCAAGTTGGGTGATAATACAGAGAAATTGTTGCTGGGATTTGTAAATATGGAAGGATAGAGAAAACAGGTTTCATGCAGGGACACTTTACCTGCATGAAACCTGTTTTTAGTATATTTAATACAGATGATAGGTTTTCCATGGTATCTGATCCAATCGAATGCTTTTTAAGAATTCAACGATATCCTTCCGCCCGTAGAAATGAGGCGTTCCGTCTCGATCCTGTGACATGAGAATGATCGGCATGTTTGGAAAGAATTGGGAAAGTTCCCTGCGAACCTGAACGAGACGTGCCGTATATCGTGTGACGGATGCGTTTACTGAGATTACAGCAAAAGTGACACCTTGCTCGATAATGACTGCACCATGTATTGTCATTTTTCATCAGCCTTTCTTTGCATTTGCTCTGATTGTAGCAAAGCACAAAAGAAAAGACAAACGAATATATGTTCGAAAAAATATTGAAAGAGTACAGCATCTGTGGTATATTGTAAAAAGAACGTGTGTTCGCTTTACGATATTCAAGGAGATGGTGTACCATGAAGAAGCATTTTTTTGCAGTTTTACTATTGGTTCTGGCAATGATGCCTTTGCAGCTGACGAATACTTACTTGCGTTGTGATACGTTTGAATCGATTACGGTACAAAAGGAGGAAACGGTATGGTCCTTGGCGGCACGTTATGAGAAAAATGCGGAGCATGCAAAGGAGCTGCGGGAGGCGATTATAGAAATCAATGGATTGAATTCGGAGGGGGGCTTGAGGGCAGGACAGACGCTCCTGATACCTGTAATGAATTAAAAGAAAAACATTCTTCTTGCGATTGTCCCAATGGTGGCGTAGAATGAGTTTGTGTGTGGAATGAAAACGTGACTATTGGAGGTGAAATATATGATTTTAATTGTTGGCGGTGCAGGATACATTGGAAGTCATATGAACAAGCTGCTGGCACAGCAGGGCAAGGAAACCTTGGTACTGGATAATTTGGTTTATGGGCATCGGGAAGCTGTTAAGTGGGGAACCTTTGTGGAAGGGGATCTGGCAGATGAATCATTGCTTGATGAAGTCTTTTCTAAGTATTCGATAGAAGCAGTCATGCATTTTTCAGCCTTTACCTATGTGGGGGAATCGGTAGAGAATCCAGCAAAATACTATAGGAACAACGTTGCGAACACGATTCATTTGCTGGATGCTATGGTAAAGCATGGCGTAAAATATTTTATTTTTTCGTCCACCTGCGCAACTTATGGAGAGCCTCAGCAAATTCCAATCGTTGAGGATATGCCGCAAGCTCCCATCAATCCGTATGGCCGCACAAAATGGATGGTAGAAAAAATCTTGGAAGATTATCACAGGGCGTATGGATTAAATTATTGCGTGCTTCGTTATTTTAATGCTGCGGGGGCAGATCCGGACAGTGAGATAGGAGAACTGCATCAGCCGGAAACGCATTTGATTCCTTTGGTTCTGGATGCTGCAATCGGTGCAAGGGACAGCATTTCTGTTTTTGGAACAGATTATCCTACAGAGGATGGCACTTGTGTGCGAGACTATATTCATATTCTGGATCTTGCAGATGCTCATATTCGTGCATTGCAGTACATCAAGGAGCATCAATGCTCCGAGGATTTTAACCTTGGAAATGGAGTCGGGTATTCCGTAAAGGAGATTATAGATATCGCAAGAAAGATAACAGGAAAAGAGATTGCTGTAAAATATGTGGAGCGTCGTCCAGGAGATCCGCCGAGATTGATTGGAAGCGCGGAAAAAGCAAGAAAGCTTCTTGGGTGGCAGCCAAAGTATGATTTGCAGGCAATCATGGAAACGGCTTGGAAATGGCATCAGAAGATAAAAGGATAAATGTATGAGTGACGGGAGGATCATTGGTTGAGAGCTGTAGTAACGCGCGTGAAAAGTGCATCTGTAGAAATTGATGGGGAAATGCATGGGAAGATCCAGCAGGGATATCTCGTACTTTTGGGGGTTGGCCCTGAGGATACGGAAAAAGAAGCTGTTTATTTGGCTGATAAAATCTGCCACTTGCGAGTATTTGAGGATGAAAACGGAAAGATGTCTCGAAGTCTGGAACAGGTAAATGGAGAACTCTTGGTTGTTTCTCAATTCACCTTGTATGCCGACTTAAAAAGCAGGAGACCGGGATTCTCTTATGCAGCAAAGCCGGATATTGCTGTTCCATTGTATGAGAAGTTCCTTTCGGAATGTGAAAATCTTGGTTTTCATGTGGAGCATGGGGAATTTGGTGCAGACATGCAGGTAGCGTCTGTCAATGATGGACCTGTTACTTTGCTGTATGACACGGATAAATGACCGCATGGGAAGTTGGCTGTTTTGGGAAATAGCAGGGAATGGAGTGCCGTTATGAGCGAAAAAGATAATGGTTTGCTGGATAAATATGCACGCTTGGTCGTTTGTACGGGGGTGAATTTGCAAAAGGAGCAATTATTGGTCATCAATTCCCCGATTGAGTGCGCAGATTTTGCAAGACGAATTGCAAGGGAAGCTTATAAAGCTGGAGCACATGATGTCGTGATTTCTTGGAAGGATGAGATTTTTTCGCATATTCGTTATCGGGATGCCAAGGAAGAGGTTTTTTCAGAGTATCCAGAGTGGCAAAGGAGATTTTATACGGATTATGCGGAGCAGGGGGCAGCTTTTGTCTCCATTGCGGCAAGCAATCCAGAGATTTTCAAGGATATTGCACCGAACCGTTTGACGATGGCAAGCCAAGCGGCTGGGGCAGCACTTTTGGAGTATCGTGCAAGATTGATGAGCAACAAGAACAGCTGGTGCGTGGTATCCGTGCCAACCGCTGCATGGGCAAAAAAAGTTTTTCCGGAGGTTACAGAGGACGAAGCGGTTCAGAAACTTTGGGAAGAAATCTACGCAACGGTGCGAATTTCCGAGGATAGTGATCCAGTGGAGGCATGGGGGCAGCATACTTCATTTTTGAAAAAAGCTTCGGACTTTATGAATGGACATGATTTTAAGTTTCTGCATTATCAAAATGATTTGGGAACAGATTTGATGGTTGAGCTTCCGGAGGGACATATTTGGGCAGGCGGTGCAGAATATACGGATACGAAGATACGTTTTGTTGCCAATATGCCGACGGAGGAAGTTTATACTTTGCCAAAGCGTGATGGCGTAAACGGGATCGTAGTTTCATCGAAGCCGCTGAATTTTCATGGCAATTTGATTGAGAACTTTCGGTTGGTATTTCAGAATGGGAAGGTCGTAGATTTTTCTGCGGAACGTGGGGAAGCGGTACTTAAGGAGCTTTTGGCAACGGACGAAGGGGCAAGCTTCTTGGGGGAAGTGGCATTGGTGCCGTTTGATTCCCCCATTTCGCAGAGCGGCATCTTATTCTACAATACGTTGTTTGATGAGAATGCTTCTTGCCATTTTGCACTGGGAAAGGCATATCCGACCTGCATCAAGGGAGGAGAGAACATGCAGTCCGTGGAGCTTTTGCAGCATGGCGTGAACGATTCCTTGCTGCATGAAGATTTCATGATTGGTACAAGAGATCTCTCTATCACTGGAATAAAAAAAGACGGTACGAAGGTACCGGTCTTTGTTCATGGGAATTTCGCGTTTTAATGGGAAAGCATTTATTCATAAAAGCATAGGTATATACCTAGGATGCCATCTTTGAGGGAGACAGAGAAGCTGTCTCCCTCTCGTAGTTCATTGCTGACTGCCCAAGGGAGACTTTGCAGGAGATTCCTATTGCTGAGAGTCCAATACACATTGTTGATAGAAACGCCGTTGCAGTTTGCAGTACATGGGAGAAGCGAGATTGCGGATGGGAGCATATTGCATTGTATGGACATGCTGGAATCATTTTTTAAAAAGAACAGTATTTCCTTTTCATCTGCCAAGCAGCAGGCGAGATCTGCATGTGCGCAGGAGAGAATTGTGCTGAAGGCATGGTCAAAGCGTCCACCAAAGGCTCCAGTAATGACAGCAAAAGGGTCAGGTTGCTTAGAAACTATTTCCAATGCAAGCTGGGTGTCTGTCCTGTCTTTTTCTGTCGGGAATTGGTGAATTGGGACAGCGTGGGAAGAACACCATTTTTGAGCCGATAAACTGGCACTGTCATTATCTCCAATCAAATGTTGAGGGAGAAGTTGATTGCGGTACAAGCAATCAAGTCCGTGATCAACTGCCCAAAGGGAACGATTTTTGGAGACTTCCTGCAGCCAGCGGTCGGCAGGAGGACGCCCTCCTAAAATCAGAAGATGTTGTTTTTGAGGGATAGGGACAGAGGATTGGATAGAAAGCTGTGGAAGCTGAAGAAGCTGCGTGTTCATAGATACAATAGATTCCTTTCACTTTTTGTGTTTTGTTATTTCTTGTGAGCTTTGTCATGAATAGGTAGTTGAATTCTAGTTTCATATTATATAGAAGATGCTTGTTTTTTTCCAGTTTAAATGAATGACAGCTGCAATTTTTTCAGCTTCATTGAATTTGCGCTCCTGCTGCAAATTCACGTTGTTGTACCTTGACACTGTTTTCTGCCTATGCTTTAATGAAACGGATGCAGAACATATATTTTTGTTGGAGGGATAGAAAATTGGATCTTAGTTTCGTTGAGCTGTTAAAGACCGTGATTTTGGGTATCGTAGAGGGTCTTACGGAGTGGCTTCCTGTGAGCAGCACAGGACACATGATTTTGGTAGATGAGTTTATAAAACTGGACGTGAGCAAGTCCTTTATGGACATGTTCTTGGTCGTGATTCAGCTTGGTGCTATTCTGGCAGTTGTCGTATTGAACTTTGAGAAGCTGAATCCTTTTTCGTCTTTCAAATCAAAACGGGAAAAAAAGGATACCATTAACTTGTGGTGCAAGGTATGTGTTGCTTGCGTTCCAGCTGCTGTTATCGGACTGATGTTTAACAAATACATGGAGGAACATTTCATGACAGCTCCTGTAGTTGCGGCAACTTTGATTTTTTATGGAATTATGTTTATTTTGGTGGAAAACTACAATAAACATCGCCGTCCGCGAGTGACTGATCTGGATCGATTGGATTATCGGACAGCACTTATCATAGGGCTTTTTCAGGTGCTTTCCTTGGTACCCGGAACATCACGTTCTGGAGCGACTATTTTAGGCGGTATCCTTTTTGGTGCATCTCGCTATGTGGCTGCAGAATTTACCTTTTTCCTTGCGATTCCTGTCATGTTCGGTGCAAGTGCATTGAAGTTGGTGAAGTTTGGCTTTCATTACACAGGAGAAGAAATTCTGATTATGGTGGTTGGCATGGTAACGGCGTTCATCGTTTCGATTCTCTCGATTAAGTTCCTGCTTCGCTATATCAAGAACAATGATTTCAAGGCATTTGGCTGGTATCGTATTGCACTTGGTATTGTAGTCATTGCATATTTGTTCTTGGTAGGAGATCCTACGGCAAACCAGTGAGAAAAGATCGGAGGAGCAGCATGAAAATCATTGCAGGGCTTGGAAATCCGGGGACGGAGTATGCGAAAACCAGACATAATGCCGGTTTTATGCTCATGGATGCATTAGCGGAAAGGCTTGGAGAGGACAGCTGGCGGGAAAAGTATGATGCGTTGGTCTTGGAAAGCCGTATCGGTGCGGAAAAGGTGCTTTTGGTCAAGCCACTCACTTACATGAACGAGAGCGGGCGGGCAATTGGTGCCTTGATGAATTGGTACAAGCTGGATACGAAGGATCTCATTGTAGCGCATGATGATATGGATATTCCTGTGGGGACGGTTCGGATTCGCAAGAAGGGGAGCGCAGGCGGGCATAATGGCATAAAGTCTATCTTGGCGCATGTGGAAGATGAGAATTTTGCTCGTGTACGTATCGGTATCGGCAGACCGCTTCCGGGCTGGACCGTAGTGAAGCATGTGTTGGCTTCTTTTCCGGAGGAGGATGTCCCAAAGGTTCGGGAGGCAGTGAGGAGCTTGGTTCCTGCCGTGGAATGCATGGTGAAGTGCATGATGGGCAAGAAAATCGTCGATCAGAGAAAATGATACGCATCGTAC
>CALELM010000021.1 GCA_937902665.1 uncultured Selenomonadaceae bacterium | reverse complement strand
CGCAAATTGGAGGGAAAATGCTTATTGCATTTTCTTGAACAATGGCGTTATAATCTATGGAAGTGCTGACGCTTGCGTTGGCATGTCAGAAAAATACCGTTCTCCGTTGTGGGAAGGTACTGGTTATGGAGCAGGGGATGCAATGAAGATAGCATTTTTTGATTCGGGAATCGGAGGCCTTGCAGTGCTTCATCATGCGATGAAGGTACTGCCGGGCGAGCAGTTCATTTTTTATGCGGACGAGGATCATGTGCCGTATGGGACAAAGCCGCGCGAGGAGGTTCGTGGGTTTGTCGAGGAGGCCTTTGCTTTCTTGTCAAAGCAGGACGTGAAGGCAATCGTGACGGCATGCAATACGGCTACCAGTGTGGCTGTGGAGGAGATGCGGCAGCTGTATGACATTCCTATCATTGGAATGGAGCCTGCCGTGAAGCGGGCGCTGGATATGGATGGAAGCCACCGTGTGCTGGTGACGGCAACGCCCATTACGGTAACGGGCGAGAAGATGCGTGAGCTGATGCGAACCGTGGATTTGGGACATTTGGTAGATTTGCTGCCGCTTCCCCGTTTGGTGGAGTTTGCAGAGCGGTCGGAGTTCCAGTCCGAGGAAGTGATGGAGTATCTCAGGACACAGCTTGCACCTTACGATTTGACACAGTATTCCGCATTGGTGCTTGGGTGCACGCATTTCAATTATTTCAAGAGCTCGTTCCGGAAGCTGCTGCCGGATTCCGTGCGTTTCGTGGACGGCAATTCGGGGACTGTGAAAGAGCTTGTCCGCCAGCTTCGGTCAAGGGATCTCTTGGAAACTCTCCCACAGACTGTGGACTATTATTATTCAGGGCGCAAAGTCATGGATCTGCTGGAGCTGGGACGCTTGCAGGGCTATCTCCGACGCTTGGATGAGATGTATTTCTTGGATTAACGGCTTGACTTTTTGGCTTGTTTGTTCTAGTGTAATGTAATGCATGAAACTTGCTTCAAGAGATAGGGAGGTCTTTTTTTTGTCATACAGTGCAGAGTGCCGAGTAAATTTTTTTGATACGGATGCGATGGGTGTTGTGCATCATGCGAATTACGTCCGTTGGTTCGAGGTTGGCAGGGTGCATTATCTGCGCGAGGCTGGTGTCGTGCTGACGGATATGATGGCAGACGGCATTATGTTTCCGATTACGGAGGTTCGGGCGAAGTATCTTTCTCCTGCCCGCTACGATGATGTCTTGTTGGTTGAAACGACGGCAAAGGCGCTGACAAAGGCAAAGATGGAGTTTACTTTCCGTGTGCTTCGCAAGGAGACGGGTGAGGTTCTTGTGACGGGATATACGCAGAATGTGTATACGAGCGAGGAAACTGGAAAAATAGTTCGCTTGCCCGATAAGTATTATTTGAAGCTGAAAGCCGCTATGGATGCGGAGCAAGGTTGATGGGAGGAGTTACTTTGTTTATTTTGTACCTGTTGGCAGGTGTTGTGATTGCGGCTGTCTTGCTGGCAAGGCTTTATTTGGCAGCAGTCGGCAAGGAAAAAATCGTGGCGAAGGTAGAAAACCGCACGCCTTTTGCCGTGGAGGAGCAGACAGAGACGAGCATAGTTCTTTCTACGAAAATTGAGTTTGCCAATGAAGGAAAGCAGTGCGCAACCATCATGGATGCTTTTGTCCGCCCGCTGCTTCCCTATGAGCAGTATGACGGCATCGAGGCAAGAGGAAAGGCGGAACGTGAGGGAGCGCCTCGTGAGGATGATTATTTTGAGGCATATATTTTGCAGAAAAAGGGCTATGTGCGAAACGAGGATCGCGCTAATTTCATTGCGAAGGTTCGCTTGACGGCTCGCAAGGGAATGAGCCTCAAGGAAGCTCTTTCCCACATGGTAGATGTCCCGATGGACTTCATTTGGCAGGAGACGGGGCGTACTCCGTGGCATTACCGCAAGTTTCAAATCATATTGACGGCAGAAGAGATTGCAAGTCTCGCAGGCGTTGAGCTTGTGAGGGATTGAGGAGGAGAACGATGGCAGAGATGGAAATTATTCCGGTGCCTACGCGCATCCTGACGCAGAAGGATGATATCGTTGATGCGATCGAGCGTTATACAAAGGGCAAGGTTACGGCAGATGATCTCGTTTGCTGCGCAGAGAGCGTTGTTGCAATCACGCAGGGACGCTTGGTACGTCCGGAGGAACTGGAGATCTCCGGCGCGGCACAGTTTTGTTGCCGGTTTATTCCTGATTATGGCAGTTTGGCAAGTCCGCATGGGATGCAGTCCCTGATGAATGTGGAGGGCAAGTGGCGCGTGGTCTTTGCGCTTTTTGCAGGCTTCCTTGGAAAGCTTGTGGGACAAGGCGGGCTTTTTTATAAATGGGGCGGCGAGCAGACGGCAATGATCGATGATGTTACGGGGACGATGCCCCCGTTTGACAAGTGCATTGTCTATGGACCTGCAGAGCCTGACAATGTGGCAACACGCATCAAGGAGCGTGTCGGATGCTTTGCGGCGATGATTTCCGATGTCAACGACCTCAAGCGTTCCCGTGTGGTCGGTGTTTCGGCTGGATTGGACGGGGAGCTTGCGGCAAAGCTCTTGATTGATAATCCATTCGGCAATGCTTCCCAAAAGACACCGATTTGCATTATCAAGAATTACAGACAGTATCAGGAAAAGAATTCGTCCATGTAAAAGGGTTCTCCTTGGAATGCGGGAAATCGCCAAGGCGATTTCCTGCTTTCCAAGGAGTTTTGTTTTTCGGAGGTTTTTCACATGCGAAGAATGGATGGCCGTGCCTGTAATGAGAAACGGCGCGTGAAGATGATACGGGGATTTCAGAAGTACCCGGCAGGTTCGGTATGGATTGAGATGGGAAATACGAAGGTAATCTGCGCAGCAACGGTGGAGGATCGTGTGCCGTTTTTCTTGAAGGGTACGGGAACGGGTTGGATTGCGGCGGAGTATTCCCTTTTGCCAAGCGCAACCTCCAGCCGCACGCAGAGAGAGGTGACGAAGGGCAGGGCAACGGGGAGGACGCAAGAGATACAGCGATTGATTGGGAGATCGTTGCGTTCCGTCGTTGACCTCAAGGCACTGGGGGAACGAACGATACATATTGACTGCGATGTAGTGCAGGCAGACGGAGGGACAAGGACGGCAGCGATTACGGGGGCGTTTGTTGCTTTGGTCGAGGCATGCGAGACTTTTTACCGAAAGGGCAATGTTTTTCCTGTCAAGGATTTCCTCGCTGCTGTTTCCGTTGGGATCTCTGATGCGGGTGAGCCGATTTTGGATCTGTGCTACGAGGAGGATTCCCATGCAATCGTGGATATGAATGTCGTGATGACGGGATGCGGGGAATTTGTGGAAGTGCAGGGAACCGGCGAGGGAAGGCCTTTTTCACGCAGGGAAATGGATCAGCTGCTTGCTTATGGGGAAAAGGGCGCGATGGAGCTGATTTCTTATCAAAAGGACGTGCTTGGCGGCCAGTTGGTCTGGCGTGTCGGGCGTGAGGGGTGAGGGCATGAAGAAAATCGTGATAGCAACAAAAAATCAAGGGAAGCTTCGTGAAATGCAGGACGCATTTTCTGTGCTTCCTGTGGAGGTTGTCTCGCTGGAAACTTTCGGGAGACTTCCTGATGCAGTAGAGGATGGTGCTTCCTTTGCGGAGAACGCCCGCATCAAGGCGGCGTTTTACAGGGAGCTTACGGGCTGTGCCTGCATAGCGGATGATTCCGGCTTGGAGGTCGAGGCACTGGGCGGCGCCCCCGGCATTTATTCAGCACGTTTTTCCGGCAGCCATGCGGATGATGACACGAATAATGCAAAGCTTCTGTCGGAACTTTCCCGTGCCGGTGCGGAGGAATCGCCGGCAGATTATCGGTGCGCCTTGGCATTTCTTGATACGAACGGAAAGGAAATCCTGACGGAAGGGCGATGCGACGGTATCGTGAGAAAAGTTGCGAAGGGAAGCAATGGTTTTGGTTATGATCCGTACTTCTATCGGGGAGAGCGAACGATTGCGGAGATGAGCTTTGAGGAAAAAGATAAAATCAGTCATCGGGGCGAGGCGCTTCGCAAGATGGCGGAAGAGCTGCGGCAGTATTTGAAAGGTTGAGGAGAGGAAAATGAAGGTAGGAATTATCAGCGATACGCATGGGAGCATGGAAGCGGTTGACTGGGCAGTGAGCGAGGCACAGGACGTGGAGCTTTGGATCCATGCGGGGGACTGCTCCGGCGATCATGCATATCTTGCCAAGATGTCAGGTGTTGAGGTTCTCGGCGTGGCTGGGAATTGCGATTGGCCGAATGAAAATGTTCCCGATGAGAGAGTTGTTGAGGCAGAGGGACATAGGATTCTTGTAGCGCATGGACATACCTATGGGGTGCGCTATGGGACGGACATGCTTGCGGAAGCCGCAAGGGATCTGGATTGCGATATTGCCATTTACGGGCATACGCACGTCATGGAATGCGTGCAGGAGGATGTCTGTATCCTGAATCCGGGAAGTGCGGCAAGACCTAGGGATGAGGTGCGTCCCTCCTTCATGACTGTGGAGCTGGCAGAGGGGAAAAGACCGGAGGTCGAGACCTATCGCAGGCAGGTATAACGAAGCTAAGGATGTCCCCTTCTTCAACAGCTTTCTGCAAGTGGGGGAAACCAAATTTTAACAAGCGGTGAGCAAACTTTCGCTTCGTTGAAACGCGAATTGGAG
>CALELM010000020.1 GCA_937902665.1 uncultured Selenomonadaceae bacterium | reverse complement strand
TAATCTTCCTAAGTCTTGCGGATGTGAAGCACAAGACCTTTGAGGAAGCAAGACGCAGCCTGCAAGGCGTGATAGCCGATGCTTTTGGCAGGTACAAGTTCCTGCTGGAAAATGATTTTTTGGACGAAACGGAGAGGGCATATTTTCTTGCTGTTCGGGGGAGGATTCCATCTGAGGATTACCAAGTGGCGGTTCGGAGGCTGGCAAAGCATCTGTTTGATTACTACGGAAAGAAGCCAATCATTCTCCTTGATGAATATGATACGCCGATGCAGGAGGCGTATGTGCATGGCTACTGGGAGGATATGGTGAGTTTCCTGCGGGTATTCTTCCATGCGACATTCAAGACGAATCCCTACATGGAGCGTGGCTTGATGACGGGAATCACTCGAATCAGCAAGGAGTCTATTTTCTCGGATCTCAATCATCTCAAGGTCATTACCTTGGAATCGGATAAATATGCGGATTCCTTCGGCTTCACTGAGGCAGAGGTCTTTGCGGCAATGGATGAGTTCGGTTATACGAACAAGGATGCGGTCAAGCACTGGTATGACGGTTTTACGATTGGAAAGAAAACGGATATCTACAATCCTTGGTCAATCATCAATTTCCTGCAGGAAGGCAAGCTCAAGGCATACTGGGCAAATACCAGTGCCAATTCTCTCGTTGGTTTGCTGGTTCAGAGGGCAGATCCGAGTTTCAAGATGCAGTTCGAGGACTTGCTTGCAGGGAAATCCATTCAGGTTGCACTGGACGACCAAATCGTGTTCAGCCAGTTGGATGGAAGGCCGAATGCCATTTGGTCGCTGCTTCTGGCAAGTGGCTATGTGAAGGGCATGGCACGGATTGACAAGGATGCGGCAACGGACGACTTGATTTATGACGACCTGTCAATCACGAACTGGGAAACGCATCGGATGTTTACGGGAATGTTCCAAGGCTGGTTCCGTGACACGAAGGCGAGTGCTGATTACAACTGTTTTGTGCAGGCACTTTTGTTGGATGATGTGCGGGCAATGACGAATTACATGAATGAGGTTTCCCTTGCTGTCTTTAGTTGCTTTGATACAGGAAACAGGCCATCGGGGAAGTCCAGTCCTGAAAGGTTCTATCACGGCTTTGTGCTGGGACTGATGGCAGACCTTCGGGACAGGTTCGTGCTGACCTCGAATCGGGAGAGCGGCTTTGGCAGGTATGACGTGATGCTGGAACCAAAGAATGACAAGGATCATGCGGTTATCATTGAGTTCAAGGTCTATGATGATTATGACGAGAAGGGACTGGAAGACACCGTGCAGGCGGCACTCTGGCAGATCGAGGAGAAGAAGTATCGGGAGGCACTGATAGAGAAGGGATTTGCAAGAGAGAGGATTCGTGCCTATGGCTTTGCGTTTCAAGGGAAAAAGGTGCTGATTGGCAGAGGGGAATGAGTGAGAGGGGCTGTTGCACGTAACTGTAACGTGCAACAGCTTTTTTGATGCAAAAAAATAATCCCAAGGCTTAAATTCCTCGGGATTAGGTGTAAAATTAAGGTATGAAAAAAACAATTTTACGGAGAGATTATACGTCTTTTGAAGGAAGTTATCAAGTATATCTTCCTTTTAATCTTGAAGTTCAAATTGGCAAAGATGACCCCGTCCGCCTGCTTCGCTGCTGTATTGGAGGTATGGACTTGACTGTTATAACGAAGCTAAAGATGTCCCCTTCTTCAACAGTTTGCTGTAAGTGGGGGAAAGCCAAATTTTAACAAGCGGTGAGCAAACTTTCGCTTCGTTGAAACGCGAATTGGAGGAAAAATGCTTATGGCATTTTCTCGAACAATGGCGTTATAAAGGGTACTTTGAAAACTCATGAAAATTCCCGATTCAGGTGATACAATGGACGTACACGGAACATAGAGTGGCAAGCAGTAATGCAGAGGGGACTTTTTGACAAAGAAAATCGAATTGTATACATGAAAAATGTCTAGCTTGTACTATGTGATTGTGGTATAGTGTTAGCATAAGCTATATGGATTATGATATAGGAGTAAATTATCCTGCTAGGAAGGGGTTTTAGCATGAGCATTCGAATTGGTATTCTTGGGTATGGGAATTTAGGCAGGGGCGTTGAGTGCGCCGTTGAAGCAAATGCGGATATGGAACTGGTGGCAGTGTTCACGCGCCGTTCGCCGGAGTCCGTGAAGATTGCAACGGCAGGCGTTCCGGTCGTGCATGTTTCTGAGGCAGCATCATGGAAGGACAAGATTGATGTCCTGATTCTTTGCGGAGGCAGTGCAACGGATCTTCCGAAGCAGACACCGGAGTACGCAAGGCTTTTCCACGTGGTCGACAGCTTTGATACCCATGCTCGTATTCCGGAGCATTTTGCAAACGTGGATGCAGCGGCAAAGGAAACGGGGCATGTCGGCATCATTTCCGTTGGCTGGGATCCGGGACTCTTTTCTCTTGCGCGCGCCTACGGCAATGCTATCCTGACGGATGGCAGGGACTACACCTTTTGGGGCAAGGGTGTCAGCCAAGGGCATTCCGATGCGATTCGCCGCATTGAGGGGGTCAAGAACGCAAAGCAGTACACGATTCCTCTCGATGAGGCTTTGGAGGCTGTGCGATCGGGCAGCAATCCGGAACTGACGACTCGCCAAAAGCACATGCGTGAGTGTTATGTCGTTCTCGAAGAGGGCGCAGATGCTGCTCGTGTGGAGAAGGAAATCAAGACGATGCCGAATTACTTTGATGAGTATGATACGGTCGTGCATTTCATTTCGGAGGAGGAGCTGCAGGAAAATCACAGCGGCCTTGCGCATGGCGGCTTCGTGATTCGCTCCGGGCGCACGGGACATCAGAAGGAGCATAAGCACATTGTCGAGTTCAGCCTGAAGCTGGATTCCAATCCGGAATTCACGACAAGTGTTCTTGTGGCGTATGCCCGTGCGGCATACAAGCTTTCCAAGGAAGGCACAAAGGGAGCCAAGACCGTTCTTGACATTGCACCGTCCTATCTGTCTGCGCAGAGTGCCGAGGAATTGCGGGCGCATCTCGTTTGATGCTGTTTCGTAAAAATATTTTGTGAAAAGAATCCCTTCCATGACGAGAGGTTTTGTTGTGGAAGGGATTTTTTGCATAGGTTCGTTCCAGCCTAAGAAGAAATTGAGTATGTCGGGAAATACTGGTATAATATTTGAAATGGTACGTTGAGAGATTTATGGAGGGTAGGAGCAATGCGAAAAACGAAAATAATATGCACGATTGGCCCGGCAAGCGAGAAGGAGGAAATCCTTACGCAGATGTGTTTGGCAGGGATGAACGTAGCACGGCTCAACTTCTCGCATGGCACGCATGAGGAGCATCAGAAAAAAATAGATCTCATCAAAAAGGTGAGGGAAAAATTGAATCTGCCGATTGCAATTATGCTGGATACGAAGGGGCCGGAATATCGTATCAAGACCTTTGAGAACCACAGCGTCACATTGAACGAGGGAGACCGTTTTGTTTTTACCGTGAATGACGTTGTCGGCAACGAGGAGCGGGTATCCGTAAACTACAAGGACTTGGTCACGGAACTGCATAAGGGCGATCGGATTTTGGTCAATAACGGGCTTCTGGTTTTTGAGGCAGAGGAATTAACCGACTCCGATGTTATTTGCAGGGTGATCGCTGGAGGCGTGATTTCTGACAGGAAAAGCATGAATTTCCCGAATCATGTCATGAAGGGACCGTACTTGAGTGAAGCAGATAAAGAGGATTTGCTGTTTGGCATAAAAAATGGGGTGGATTTTGTTGCGGCTTCCTTTGTTTCTTCCAAACAGGATATACAGTCGCTTCGGGAATTTTTGGATGCAAACGGCGGCGAGGAAATCGAGACGATTGCCAAGATTGAGAATCGGCCGGGCGTAGAAAATGTGGATGAAATTTGCGAGATTGCAGACGGAATCATGGTGGCAAGAGGAGATCTTGGCGTGGAAATTCCGTTCGTGGAGCTTCCTGCGATCCAGAAGTATCTGATAGGGGAATGTCGCCTTGTGGGAAAGCGAGTCATTACAGCAACGGAAATGCTGGAGTCCATGATTCACAACCCAAGACCGACGAGGGCGGAGATTTCTGACGTTGCAAATGCAGTGTATGACGGATCGTCAGCAATCATGCTGTCAGGGGAAACTGCTTCGGGCAAATATCCCGTGGAGGCAGTAAGGAGCATGGCAGAAATCGCCGAGTATACCGAAAAGAAAATTGATTATGTACAGCGGTTCAAGAAAACAGATTATGTGATTAAAAGCAATATTGACGCAGTTTCCCATTCGACCTGTGCCATGGTCATTGACACGAAAGCAAAAGCCATCGTGATAAGCTCCCTTTCCGGAAAAACGGTAAGAATGGTCAGCAGGTTCCGCTGTCCTGCAGATATCATTGGGATGACAATTTCAGAGAAGGCGTGGAGAAAGCTGAACCTTAGCTGGGGCGTTATTCCGGTTCTGAGTGAGGAGTTCCATTCGGTAGATGTGATTTTTTATCATGCGGTCAGGCATGCAAAGGAATTGCTGCATTTAGAAAAGGGAGATAATGTGGTTATCACGGGTGGGCCAACGAGCGGCAAGTCGGGAAATACGAACACGATCCGCTTGGAGACTATCTCCTGAGGAAAAATGACGGATGTGTTGTTTTATTGGGGGTGCGATGATAAGTGATGTTTCGATGCAGCAGGACGGCAGCGATTTTGACGGCCTTTGCGACGGCGGTCTGCTTTGTTTCGGCAGGCTGTGGCGATGAGGCGGAAGAGAAGGTTTCCGATACGGAGAGTACAGCAGAAAATACGGAAGCTTTGGCAGAGGAGGAACTGCCGGAGGATCAGCAGTTGGCTGACAGCAATGGGGAGTTCTATCATTTGCACAGGAACAGGGACGGCTCGGAAACGGCGACTTATCCGGACGGGCGAGAGGTGACTTTCTGCCGCAATCCGGATAATTCCCTGTCGGTTATTTCCGGTGCGGCAGGACTCTTGGGAGCGATGGCGGCAGGGTATTATCTGGCGCATGGCTTCAGCGGGGGAGCGGCAGGGAATTTTGGCTCGTATGATTCAAATACAAGAAAATATGTGCCAAGCCAGACGCTTACGAGGGTGCCGAAGAAGGAAAAGGAAGATAAGCAGGGGGGAACTGCGGCAGGAAGCGCAGGCAGGTCATCTGCCAAGAAATCGTCTTCCTCTAGTGTGCAAAAGAATGGGAAAAGTACCGCAAAAAGCAAGTCAGCCAAAAGCGGATTTGGGAAGGCAGGAGCGAGAAGCGGTACTTCATGACTTTTGTTGGGCTTGTGTAGGATAGGGGAGGAAATTTATGCGTTCTTTTAATCGGGTGCGTCCCGTCACTTTCGCCGATTGCCTGGATAGGGAGGTCTTTACGTTTGTTTCCTGTGAGGGGTATGAGGATCGTTATCCGACGCAGGAGGCTGTGCGCTTGCCCAGAGAGCGGGTGAAGGAGCTTCGGGCAGCCAGCGGAAGGCTGTACCGAATTTTTCAAAAGACGATGCAGGTGATTCAGGCAGGGGATGCAACCCTGCTGGATAGCTTGGGAATTGCTTTGCCGCTTCGTCCTTTCTTGGACATTAAAAACCGCTTGGAGCTGCCGACGTATCTCAGTCGGTTCGATTATGTGCTGCGTGAGGACGGGAAGTTCAAGATGGTGGAGCTGAATGCAGATACGCCCTGTGCTGTGGTGGAGGCTTATTACGGGAATCAGGTGGCGGCTGATTTTTTTCGGGAGGAAAATCCGAACAAGGGCTGCGTGGAGAGCCTGAGACGCTTTTTGGTGCAGATGTACCAAAGCTTTCAGTTGATGGCGATGGATTTGTCCGATGGGGAAATGAGCTATGACCGCCCGTTTGTTTTTTCCTGCTTCGATGATTATGTGGAGGATAAGGCAACGACCTTGTTCTTGATGAACCAGCTGAAGCTGGCGTTGAAGGACATGTATCCGCTCATTGATACGGAACAGGCAGTATGTTATTGCTCATTCTATGACCTTCAGGTAGATGAAGATGGGGTGCTTTTGCCAGACGGGAGAAATGCAGGAGCAATTTACCGCCTTCACCCGATGGAGCTTTTGATTGAGGAAAAGGCGGAGGACGATACCAGCCTTGGCGAGTATTTCATGGACAGGTACCGTGCAGGGTGCTTTCAGATGTTCAATCCTCCGGAGGCTATCGTTTTGCAGAGCAAGGCACTGCAGGCGCTGATCTGGGCATTGCATGAGGATAGGAAGTTTTTCACGGCAGAGGAGCATGAGGTGATAGGGGAATACATGCTGCCTTCGTATTTTGATGAGAAGGATTTTCTGGCGAATGCATCTTCGAGCCTTGAGTATGTGAAGAAGCCTGTGTGGGGCAGGGAAGGAAGCCGGATTTCTGTCGTAAAGCCTGTCAGTTCCTCCTTGCGGGAAGAAAAACGCACGGAGATCCTCTATGAAAAGGAGATCACGGAGGACGATCCCATCCAGCTGGAGAGCGGAGCATATCTCTATCAGGAATTTGCCGAAACGAAACAGGTGAGCCTTCGGGCCGATTCGGGGACAAAGGAAGGCTATCTGACCTTTTCCTGCTTTTTGCACGGAAAAAATCCCTCCGCCATTTACGCAAGGTTTAGCGAGTATGAAATCGCAGGCATTGAGTCGTACTGGGCACCTATTTTGTATGAGGACTAAGGACGGTGCGAGGGAGCTTGTGCAGAAGGAAGTTTGCAAGGAAGCCGATGAGGATTCCTGTTGCTGTGCCGCAGGTTCCAAGGATTGGGAAATATCCTGCTAGTTCCATGCTTTGCATGATGAGCATAGCGGCGAGAAGCTGTCCTGCATTGTGAAAGAACCCGCCTGCGGCACTGATCCCAATGACGGAAAAGAGAGAGCAGCGTTTTAGGAGCAGCATGAAGGAGAGGCTGACAAGACCTCCGGCGATGCTGTAGCAAAAGACAGTAGGGCCACCGCCGAAAAGGGAAGCAAGCAGGGTGCGGACAAGAACGATAAGGAGCACATCATAGGCACTTGGCAGTGTATAGAGCGCAGCGATGGTGACAAGGTTGGCAAGGCCGAGCTTTGCACCGGGGGCAAGGAAAGGCAGGGGGAGCAATCCTTCCAGCAGGAAAAGCACAAGGGATTGCGCAATCAGGAGGGACAGGTAAACGAGGCGGAAGGTTTTCTTCATTTACTGTCGCCTCCTTTTTTTTCTATCGGCATGGCAGGGGTCTTTTTTATCTCGATCAACAGCTTGTGAGGAAGACAGGCAATCGTGTCACCGCTCTTTTGGGCGGTTCCCATACGCCTGCAGGTGCCATCGGGACAGTCTGCTTCTATGACGGAAATGGACTGCTCCTTGATTTCTATGACATTGCTTCCGTATGCGGTCTGCAGGCAGATGGTTTCCGTTCCTTGGTGGCCGCTTAGGCAGATGGTTTGATAGGGCTTTCCGTCCATGCTGATCTCTGCATATAGGGTGCCTGCGTGTTCCTGTGCAAGGAATGGGACAGGCAGGAGGGAAAGCAGGAACAGGAAGATAATCAGAAGGATATCGTTTTTTTTCATCGTTACGCTCCGTGGAACTCTAGGGTTCTTGTCTTTTTATTTTCTCTCATGTGGTGTAAAATATGGTAAGAGTTTAAGTTATTGGATATTGGGAAAAGAGGCATATAAATGGCGAATCGTGATGTTTGGGCAGAAATTGATCTTGGGGCGATTGCGCACAATTTTAGGGAAATCAGAACCTGCATCAAGGAAGGTGCAAAGCTTTGTGCAGTTGTTAAGGCGAATGCCTATGGGCATGGTGCGGTTGCAGTAGCACAGAAAGCACTCGAGGCAGGAGCAGATTACTTGGCAACGGCAGTTCCCAGTGAGGCGTTGGAGCTTCGTCAGGCAGGCTTTACGGCACCTATCTTGATTTTGGGAATTGTTCCCAAGGAATCTGCGCATGCGCTTGTTTCGCATGACATTACGCAGGCAGTTTGTGATATGGAACTGGCAGAAGCTATTTCCGGGGAGGCTGTTCGCCAAGGAAAAACAGCAAGGGTGCATCTCAAGGTAGAAACCGGTATGGGACGTATCGGCGTGCGTCCGGAGGAGGCTCCCGTGCTGGCAAAGAAGCTGGCAAGCCTTCCGAATATTGAGCTGGAGGGCATGTTTTCTCATTTTTCCATGGCGGATACCAAGGACAAGAGCTTTACGAAGCAGCAGCTGCAACGCTTTCAGCAGGCGGCAGACGGGATAGAAGCGGCAGGGATACATGTCCCTATCAAGCATATAGCGGAGTCTGCGGCAATTCTTGAAATCCCTGAGGCACATTTTGACATGGTGCGTGCAGGCATTATCGAGTACGGGCTGTGGCCGTCAGATGAGGTATCGCATCCGATTGCGCTTCGCCAGGCAATGAAGCTGCAGGCAAGGATTGCGTTTATCAAGACGGTGCATGTCGGGGAATCCATCAGCTATGGCAGGGAATTCATCGCAAAGCGCGAGTCGCGCATAGCAACGCTTCCTCTTGGATATGCAGATGGCTATATTCGTGCCTATGCCAAGAGGGGCGAGGTGGAGATTTGCGGCAAGAGGGCAAGGATCGCGGGACGTATCTGCATGGATCAGTTCATGGTAGATATCACGGACATTCCTGAGGCAAAGGTGGGGGATATTGCAACGCTCTTTGGTTCGGAGACCCTGACCACGGACGAGGCGGCAGGCTGGCTGGATACCATCAATTATGAGGTCACTTGCCTTGTCTCAGAGCGAGTGCCGAGAATCTATCGAGGATGAGAGGCACTTCAGTCCAGCTGTTTTTTCCAGTATTCCAGATCCGGTTCGTTGAGCGGCAGGTCGATGGTCTGCCCGTTGCTGTAGTAGAAGCGGAAACGCACGCTGTCTGCCTTGCGGATCGCAGGAAGGCTGGAGCGTGGAAGCTCGACAAACAGCTTGTTTTCGTGCTGAAAGCGGTGTTCTGCATCGTCTGCTGATGCGGCGGACTGCTTTACATTGGCACGCATCTCCCACGGCTCGCTGTCCGTGTAGAGAATGGCGCGAGGCTCCATCTTGGCATCATCGTAGCGGTAGTCCCAAATAGAGAGTACGGCTCCCTCCAATTTGCCGTTTTCTGTATGGGAGCTTTGGAAATCAATGCGGCAGTAGGCAGACAGGCTGTCTGCCGTGCGGTGATCCATGTGCCATAGGTAGGAAAGACCGAAGCCTCCTGCCATGATAAAGAGAATACCGAGAATGGTAAAAAAACGTTTCAAGAAATCACTTCCTAACATTGGTTTTCAGGTGGATAGAACCCAGCAGAGCAAAATGCCTTGTGTATTTTGTTTTTGCTGTGTTTTCTTTTTTGTACTTTTATTTCGCCAGTATTCTTGCTGGCACATTTTTAACATGCTTCGTTCCACTTAAAATAATATCTTATTTGGTCGGGGTGTTACAACTAATTTATGATGCCTTCCGTACATCATTCTACTCGGTAGTTTGGGTTATGTCTATTTTTTATGTTTTTGAGCAGATATTAAGATTAGTTTTACGAGATTTATTATAATGCCATTGTTCAAGAAAATGCCATAAGCATTTTCTTGAACAATTTGCGTTTCAACGAAGCGGGAGATATGCTCACCGCTTGTTAAAATTTGATTTCCCCACTTACAGCAAGCTGTTGAAGAAGGGACCCTCTTTCGCTTCGTTATTGTCCCTGCTTTACATAATCCAGTCCAATATTGACCACAGCCTGTGCCTTTCCGCCCTCATTCATGATAAGGCACGGGAACGGCATGCCATAGAACAAGTCCGTATTGCGAGCAGATGTCGTAATCGTTGTCCGCTCTCTGGAATTTGTCTTTCCTGTTTCAACGCTCGAGATGATAAAGCCCTTCCTTTGCAGGATGCCTGCAACCTCAGCCCCTGCACCATTGATGCCACTCGAATTTATCACCAAAACCGAAATCTCCTCCGGCTTCATCGGCGTATCATCCTGCGGTTCCTTCTTCTCCTCCAGCCTTCCAGTACCTTCCGAGCTGCCCGTAATCTGAATCCCCTTGGGCAATGCGTTTTCATACGCCTCCGCATCCCTTTCCGCAGCTCGCTCAATAGCCGATGTCATCTCAATGCCAAGATCCTCTGCCATCATCTTGCGAAGTGCCACGATATCCGGAACCCAATAGCTGATATCCTCATAAAAGGCAGGCCTTCCCGGCACCATCTGCGCAGAAACCCCATTTTCGTGCACCGTCTTCAAATGGTTCGCAAACTCCAAAAGCTCCGTCACGGACATGTCCGTTTCCACTGCCGAGCTGATTTCCTTCACGATAGCAGGAAGCTTGGGTATCGTCTGCGGAGAAATCAAATTGGAAATCACTGCCTTCATAAACTTTTGCTGCCGCCCAATGCGACCGATATCTCCCTCGCCGTCACGATAGCGTACATATTGGATTGCCTTGTTGCCGTTCATATGCTGCTGCCCCGGCCAAATATCTATGAGGAGGCCTCCATTATCATCCCATGGATCTTCATAATACATTCGCTTTTCCACGTCAATATCCACGCCGCCCATCGCATCAATAATGCGCTCAAATGCCTTGGTATCAATCATGATGTAATGATCTATCTTCGTCCCGATCAAATTCTCTACAGATTTTTGGGAAAGCTCATGCCCCCCGAACGCATACGCATGATTGATTTTGTCATAATCATGCCCGTCAATCGCAACACGGGTATCACGCGGCACGGACAAAAGCGAAGCCTTTTCCTTTTCCTCATCAAATGCGGCAATCATCAGCGTATCACTGCGTCCTGCATCATCCGCCCTGCGATCCACGCCCAAAACCATGACATGCAATACATGAGTCTCAGGCAAAAGACCAGAACCGCCCGTTCCTCGATTGCCCAGATACCATCCCGCCAAAACAGTCAGCAAAACCAGCAGGACTGCACCCGCTATTTTTATTCTCCTGAAGCTACGCCGCCTTCGACGCACCTGTCGCATAAGCAAGACTCCTTAAATCAGTGTTTCTTTAACTTATTCAGTATAACAGTTTCCCTTCTCGAAGTAAATATGTGAGATTTTCCGTGCCAACTCACCTAATTTCCCTTTGTGGTACAGCAAGGCATAATCCTAAACGGTTCACATCCTTTTTCTTTTCAGAAAAATTCATCTTTTCAATTAACGAAAAATGGGCTATGATATAAGTTACATAGATAGTATAAAAGGAGGGTTTCTTGTGCTAAGGATTCCTGTAAGAAAACTCAAGGAGGGCATGATTGTTTCCCAAAGCATCTTCAACAAGCGCGGAGGAAGCTATTTGGTCAAGGGACAGCCGCTCTCTTCTCAATACATTGAACAACTGGAGCGACTTGGCATACCAACCGTTACTGTCACATCTGCCGATCCCTCCCTAAAAATCGCCCCACCGGATGATGTCGTGGAAGAAGTCACTCGCTTGGTTGCTATCGAGCGCATGTTTGACACCTTCCAAAGTGTCGAAAACACTGGAGAGTTTGATGTCCAAACCGTGCAGGACGTTTCCGACACGATTATCTTTGACATCATACAGAAAAAAAATAACCTCGTGCAACTGACGGATATTCGCCTGCATGATACCTATACGTTTGCCCACAGCGTAAACGTAGCCATTCTATCCGCCATGCTGGGGCTTCTCTGCCACTATTCCAAGCAGGACTTGTCCCTGCTGACACTCGGCGCACTGCTCCACGATTTGGGCAAGGTCAGCATTGACACAGACATCCTGACAAAGCCAAAGCGCCTCACAAAAACGGAATTTGATATCATCAAGAACCACCCGCTGACAGGTTCTGCGAAAATTCATGAGATGGGACCTAGACTGCCATCCCCGAGCATCTTGGCAGCCATCGCCTCCCAGCACCATGAGCATATCGATGGCACCGGCTATCCCAGAGGAATCACTGGAAATAAAATCCACAAGTTCGCAAAAATCGTTGCCATCGCAGACGTATACGATGCGCTGACCAGCGAGCGTCCCTACAAGAAAGCCTATACGCCTTCCATCGCCTTCAATATCATGACGAATGTCAACAAGGGACAATTCGATCCAGAGCTTTTGAAGCTCTTCTTTGACAACGTAGCGCTCTATCCGGTCGGCACAGTCGTAAAAACTGTTTACGGATTCGGTGTCGTCACGGAATGTAAATTTGGGCATACAAGAACACCAAAGGTTTGCATCTTTGCCGACAAGGAAGGCAGGATTCTTGACGATCCTATACGAATTGACTTGACCTCTGACGGGAGCCGTGCCGTGGAAGGCGTTGTCTCAGGCATCGAGCTTCTCCACTTTATTCATGAAATCCACATTGATCCATCTGCATATCTTGCAGAATAATCCTCGGCATGCCCAAAGAGAAAGAGCGGTATCGGACAGCTTGCCCGATACCGCTCTTTCCCATTTCCCCCATCCAAAACACAGGAATTCTCCCTGCCATTCGAGGTAACCGCAATGAACATCGTTGACCAAATAGAAGCCACGCAGGAAATCAGCCTTTCCCAGCTAAAACAGCTTTTGCAGGGAAAAGAAGCTGCCCACCTCAAGGAACGTGCCCTTGCTGTAAAAAAGAAAATTTACGGCAGAGATATCTACATTCGCGGACTGATTGAATTTACCAGCTACTGCAAAAACGACTGCCTTTACTGTGGGCTTCGCAGGAGCAACCAAAAAGCCAGCCGCTACCGGCTGACCGAAGAAGAAATCCTTGCCTGCTGTGCAGAAGGATATGCTTTAGGCTTTCGCACCTTTGTCCTTCAGGGAGGAGAGGATGCCTTCTTTACGGACGAAAAGATCTGCCGACTGGTCAGCAGTATAAAAAAACAGCACCCAAGCTGTGCCGTCACGCTTTCCATTGGAGAAAAGGATTCTTCCTCATACGAAGCCTACCGTCAGGCAGGTGCCGACCGCTACCTCCTGCGTCACGAAACGGCAAGCATGAGCCACTACAAAATCCT
Source organism: uncultured Selenomonadaceae bacterium (assembly GCA_937902665.1). Classification (GTDB taxonomy): domain Bacteria; phylum Bacillota; class Negativicutes; order Selenomonadales; family Selenomonadaceae; genus CALELM01. The sequence continues at coordinate 4,295 of CALELM010000020.1, read as the reverse complement.
CCACCCGCCGGAAATGTCGCTCCTCCGCCGCATGAAATGCCTGCATTCCCTAAAGAATATCGGCTTTCAGACAGGTGCTGGCTTCATCGTAGGGACGAAAGGGCAAACAACAGAAACCATCTTTGAGGATCTCCAATTCCTCCGCAGGCTCCAGCCTCACATGATAGGAATTGGGCCCTTCATCCCTCAGCATGACACCCCCCTTGCCAAAGAACCTGCCGGTTCCAGCGAGCAGACCTTGCTTCTCCTCTCTATCCTGCGCCTCCTTTTCCCGTCTGCCCTCCTTCCTGCTACCACGGCACTTGCCACCTTGATGCAGGATGGGCAGAGAGAAGGCATCCTTGCCGGTGCAAACGTAATCATGCCCAACCTATCCCCGCCAAGCGTGCGCGCAAAATATGCCATCTACGACAAAAAACGCCACACGGGAACGGAGAGCGCCCAGTCCCTGAACATCCTAAAGGAAAAGCTGGAAGCCATAGGCTGCACCATTGCCGTGGATATTGGTGGCTTCAGGCCATATCCCAACCCACAGGAAGCAGGCTTCCCTGCACCATCAGACACTATATCATCAGATAAGAGGTAATTGCTATGTACAATGCAAGTTCCATGAAAGCCGAAGAATTCATTTCCGATGAAGAAATCCGTGAGACACTGGACTACGCCGATAAAAACAAGGACAATCTCGCACTCATTGACCAAATCATTGCCAAGGCAAGACTGCGAAAGGGGCTGTCGCACCGAGAAGCCTCCGTCTTGCTTGCCTGCGAAAACAAAGACACACTGGACGAGATTTACGCATTGGCAACACAAATCAAGCAGGACTACTACGGCAACCGAATCGTCCTGTTCGCTCCGCTGTACCTGTCCAATTACTGCATCAACAGCTGCGTCTACTGCCCGTATCACGCAAAAAACAAGCACATCACCCGCAAGAAGCTGACACAGGACGAAATCCGTGCCGAAGTCATCGCCTTGCAGGACATGGGACACAAGCGCCTTGCTATCGAAGCAGGAGAAGATCCCGTCAACAACCCCATCGAGTACATCTTGGAAAGTATCCGAACCATTTACAGCATCAAGCACAAAAACGGCTCCATTCGCCGTGTCAACGTCAACATCGCCGCAACGACAGTAGAAAATTACAGAAAGCTAAAGGAAGCTGAAATCGGAACGTATATCCTCTTTCAAGAAACTTACCACAAGGCTTCCTACGAGACACTCCACCCAAAAGGGCCAAAACATGACTATGCCTACCATACCGAAGCAATGGATCGTGCAATGGAGGGCGGCATCGACGATGTGGGGATCGGCGTTCTCTTCGGACTGGAGAAATACCGCTATGAATTTGCAGGGCTTCTCATGCATGCGGAACATCTCGAAGCCGTGCATGGCGTGGGGCCCCATACCATCAGCGTACCCAGAGTCAAACGTGCCGATGACATTGATCCCAGTGAATTCAGCAACGGCATTTCCGATGATACCTTCGCCAAAATATGCGCCCTCATTCGTATCGCCGTTCCCTACACCGGCATAATCATCTCCACTCGTGAATCCCAGCAATGCCGTGAAAAAGTCCTTCCCCTCGGCGTTTCCCAAATCAGTGGCGGCTCCCGTACCAGTGTCGGCGGCTATGTCCGCAAGGAAACCGAGGAAGAATCCTCCGCCCAGTTCGATGTCAGTGACCAGCGTTCTCTCGACGAAGTAGTGCAGTGGCTGATGCAGCTTGGCTATATCCCCAGCTTCTGCACAGCATGCTATCGTGCAGGGCGTACCGGCGACCGTTTCATGTCCCTGTGCAAGAACATGCAGATACTCAACTGCTGTCATCCAAATGCACTTCTCACCCTGATGGAATACTTGGAGGACTACGCCAGTGAAGCCACCAGAAAGCTCGGGCTTTCCATGCTGGAGCGTGAGCTTGCCAAAATTCCAAGCGAAAAGGTTCGCAAAACTGCAAGAGAGCATTTAGCAGAAATCAGCAAAGGAAAGAGGGACTTTCGATTCTAACATGGCAGAACTAAACACAACCCCAAATTCCAATCGGCTTCACATCGGCATCTTCGGACGAACGAACAGCGGAAAATCCTCCTTTATCAACCAGCTTGCCGGCCACAAGGTTTCCATTGTTTCCGAAACCTCTGGAACTACCACCGATCCTGTCTGCAAGGCAATGGAAATTTCTCCGCTCGGGGCATGCCTTCTCATGGACACTGCCGGACTGGAGGATTCCTCTCCCTTGGGCAGGCTGCGAATGGAGAAAACAGCACTTGTTATGAAAAAAACCGAGCTTGCAATCATTCTCCTTCCCCAAGGAAAAGAAGATATCCTAGATTTTGAAGCAGAAAAAAATCTGCTGCAATATTTCACGGACAAAAAGATTCCTGCCCTGCTTGCCATCAATCTTTTTGCAGAAAAAAAAGAAACCTCATCCATCCCAAAAGAATGGGCTTCCCTCCTAAAAAGTGAAGCCTGCGCTCACCTCTTGGTAAACTGCAAAACAGGAGAAGGCTTCGACAAGGTTCGTGAGGCATTGGCAAAGCTAATGCCGGAAGACTTTGCCGCAGAAAGCATCACAGGTTCTCTTGCAAAGGAAAACGACTGTGTCCTCCTCGTCATGCCGCAAGATATCCAAGCACCCAAAAACCGCTTGATACTCCCACAGGTACAGACCATTCGAGAGCTCCTTGACAAGCAATGCACGGTTATCTGCACCACGGCTGACAAGCTGGAATACTCCCTCTCCCTGCTCAAGCAGCCCCCCTCGCTCATCATCACGGATTCGCAGGTCTTTTCTGCCGTCTACCAAAAGAAACCAAAGGACAGCCTGCTAACCTCCTTTTCCGTGCTGTTTGCCGCCTATAAAGGAGACCTTGCCTACTATACGCAAAGCGCAAATGCCATCGCAGCACTCACGCCGCAATCCAAGGTATTGATTGCGGAATGCTGTACCCATGCGCCACTGACCGAAGATATCGGCCGAGTAAAAATCCCCCGTCTCCTCCGCAAGTGTTACGGCGAAGAACTAGCGATTGACATCGTTAGCGGGACAGACTTTCCCGAAAATCTCGCAGAGTACAACCTCATCATTCAATGCGGTGGCTGCATGTTCAACCGGCGTTATGTCCTATCAAGAATCCAGCAAGCAAAAAAACAGCAGATTCCCATGACAAACTACGGCATAGCGATTGCCTACCTCCTCGGAATCCTAGATAAGCTCGCCATGCCGTCCCTGCCATTATGAGCAATCTGCCAAAGCACATGCCATGCAAATTTTTCTTTCCATTCTCCATAAAAAAGAATGACATTCCTTCGTCCTTTCTGCTATAATATTTCCATTGTATTGCGATGCATTTCATGAAAGGACGGTTTCCATGAAAAGGTTACGTTTTCGCTATCTCGCTTCCATATGCCTCACCCTCCTCCTCCTCTCCTCTACGGCACTGGCTTCCCCTACCCTAAAAAGGAACTCGCACGGGCATGACGTTCTTCTCCTGCAGGAAAAGCTGAAGGAGCTTGGATATACCGTCAAGGCACTGGACGGTATTTTCGGTGCAGAAACAGAACGTGCCGTTGCAGAATTCCAAAAGGAAAACAAGTTGAGCATTACCGGTATCGTGAACAATTCCACTTGGCGAACGCTCAAAAAAGCGAAGCCCCGCAAATGGGGAATCGATATCGAAAAACCCAAGGAAGAAGACTCCTCTGCCTTGATTGGAAAAGCAAAGTACGTCCCAAACAACCAACCAATCCTCGATTCTTCCAAGGTAAGCTCCGTTATTACTACCGCCAAGAAATACATTGGGACTCCCTACGCCTTCGGCGGAACGACTCCAAAGGCATTTGACTGTTCCGGTTACCTGCAGTACGTCTTTGCCAAAAACGGCATCTCCATTCCCCGCACAGCAGACGAGCAGTACAAGCTGGGGCTTCGCACCAAAAGCAGCAAGCAGCTCGTCCCCGGTGACCTCGTTTTCTTCACAACCTACGAAGCTGGTGCATCCCATTGCGGAATCTATCTCGGCAATGGTCGCTTTATCCATGCCTCATCCAGCAAAGGAGTCCGTATTGACGAACTTTCCAACAGCTACTGGAGCCCTCGCTACTACGGTGGAAAACATATTGTAAAATAGCGGAAGTTTTAAAAAGTAAAAATAAAATCCCTGCAAACGCTTCATTCGCAAGCATTTACAGGGATTTTGTTATTTATCCAAACTCGGCAATGTTCATTTTAATCCTAAACTTTTTAGTTTAAGTTCTGTACGCTGATAATGTATGTGTACTAGTTTCTTCGT
>CALELM010000019.1 GCA_937902665.1 uncultured Selenomonadaceae bacterium | reverse complement strand
GTTAAAATTTGGTTTCCCCCACTTACAGCAAGCTGTTGAAGAAGAGGACATCTTTCGCTTCGTTATCTTTATGAGAACCATTCCTTACGGAGATTTTCCGCAAGTGCAAAAACCCTTTCCCGAAGCTCCTCCCTTTGCTCCGAAAGGGAAATCGTTCCTGCTTCTTCCCCTTCCGGCAGGATATCATTGCGGCTGAATTCCTTTGCCAGACGAACCATTGCCTTAGACGGATCCAAGTAATACTCACTGCCCTTCACATGGAAAAACTTCCATCCGAGACGCTCCAGCACGGCTTGCTTCTTGCTGTTCTCTGCCGCCGTGCTTCCCGTGCCGTCCCACGATTCCCCATCACAGACAACAGCCACGCGCCGCCCCTGCGACATCACGGCAATATCAATACAGCAGGAACCGACCATCCATCGCTCCTCCACATGGTATCCGCACTGACGGAGTGACTGCGATACGGATTGAGAGAGCGGGCTCATCGGCAGAACCGAAATTTCCCTGTCCTTTTGCAGATATTCCTCCGGATGCTCCACATAAGAGAGCAAGCCATACCGCAGATCGCCTTCCTTCAAGTTGCGCAAAGAAACCGAGTGAACAACCCATATTTGATCCCTCGCCCTGCTGACTGCCACATTGTAACGCTTTCTGGTGCTGTCATCACGCCCAAAGCTCATCAGGCGCAGTGTTTCTTCTCCCTTTGCGCTGTCCACCAAGGAAAGGAATATAACATCCCGTTCATCCCCTTGAAAGTTGGCAGAATTTCCGCAAAGAAAATCCCTTTCCTCCAAGGCAGAAACTCCCAAATAACGAATTGCCATGTCACGGATCAGCTTCGCCTGCTCATCTCCCAAGAGGGTGATCGCTCCAAAGGTCTTTCCTTCATATTCCGGCTGCTGCATGCAGGCTGCCAAAAGCGATGTGATCATCTCTGCTTCCTGCAAATTGACCTTCTTGCTCCCTTCCCTCTGGCCTTCCACAAAGCAGGAAACCAACGGCTTCAATACACTGTCCGATTCCCGCAAGGGCTGTATTTCATTTTCATACGAAAGCAGATTGGAAAAACCGATAATCTCAGGAACAGAACGAAAATGTTCCTTGAGCATACGACGCTCGAAATGGATCTGCGCCAGATCATAAAGGGACGTATCCAGCGTATAAAGATTCGTGTACTTCAATTCGCCCTCAATCGTTCCTGCCCGCAAACGGAAAAGCTCTTCATCTGCAATGCCAATAGTGGTCGGGCTTACCTGCTTGTCATCCCCCACGATAATAATCTTTTTCCCGAAATAAAGAAGCGGTATTGCCGTAAGATCTGCTTGGCTTGCCTCGTCCAAAATAATGATATCGAACTTGCTGCTGTCAGGGCGCAGATTCTCCCACACCTTGTTAAGCGGCATGATCCATGCAGGAACGGCTTGCTGTGCCTCCAGCATCTGCTTCCTTGCCTCACGAATATGCAGGCTTGCGTTTTTTCCGGTACCCTTGCCTACCTTCTTGACTGACTTGCTCCACCCGATCAAGCTTGCCTGCAAGCCATTTCCGGAAAGCTCGCTTAGGAGATGATGCCATGCCAGCTTTTCTGACAGCTCTGACGTGACGGCATGAAGCTCCGCCGTCAATCGCTCTATATCCTTCTCTGTTTTCGATACATCATCAACTTCTGCCATTTCCAGCTGCTGGCGGAACTGGCAGTACTGCCATGCCTTCCTCAGCTCCTTAGGTGGTTCCTCAGCCCCAAAAGCTCCGACTCTTTGCTCGATGCGTTCTGCCCATTCCGGCGCAAATCCGGAGAGCTTTTTCAGGAGCCTTTCTCTTTCATCGAACATGCTTCGGTTCTCCTCGTAGCGGAGCAGCCTCTGGTATTCCTCCCGATAACCTTCTAGGTCACGGCGCAGCAATGCCCCATACAGCCGCTTTCCGATTGCGGAGCGTCCCTGCTTCAACAGGTCTATACTGGAACGATTGCCTTCCTCACCCTCCTGCTTCTCTATGTACAGCAAATGAAGAAGTGCTTCTGCCGCTGGCCAAGTCGTCTGAAGCCATGCGAGATCCAAGTCCAGCCGCTGCCGAGGTGTCATAAACATTTCTCCCTTAGGAAGCACCAGCCGCACGTCCAGACCTGCCTGCATCATCTTATCCGCAAAGACACTCCGATAATCCTTGTACCATTCCAAGCAAAAGGTTATCTGTGCCCAGCGTGCGCTGCAAAGATCCTCCACGTCATCGCCCTGCTCGGAAAGCTCATCATACTCCGGTTCTCCACAGCTTCCCAAAAGCTGGTTCCATTCCCTGCGAACCTTATCTCTTGCCCTCTCGAAATGAATATAGCACTCCACCAGACTGCAATCCTCAGACGATGCGATCTCCTGCCCATCTATCTGGATTTTCTGCAGCAGATGCCAATTCCTGTGACGCAACTTTTTCCAAAGAGGAAGCTTTCCATTTTCGTTAAAGGCATCCCGCATCGAAGAAAGATTTTTCAGCACCTTGTCATTAAAGAGAATATCCTTGGGAATCTCGACCTTCCTGCCAAGGACCCCAACGATAAAGCGTTCCTTAATCTCCTGTACCTTTTCGATATCCTCTCCCAGCTGTTCCCAAACCTTCCGTTTCCCTTTCCCCTGCCGTCCTGCAAGAATCGCCTCTCTTGCCCAAACCGCAGAAAGCCACGAAAAATCCAACTGGCTGTAAAACGTTTCTAATTCCTGAAACTTCTCCTTGTTAAACTCCTGCACAACAGAACGATTCCTATACAGCAGGCATTCATTCTCATCGACAGACCAATCAGGAAGCTCCTGCAAAAGCCCTTTCGCCCGTTTTTTCAAAACTTCCTTGCCAGCGAGAAAGGCTTCCCACCGCTCGGGAGATATCAACTGCTCCGAACTGGGCAATGCTTCTCCCATTTCCTTCACGTCTTGCTTTCCCAAAACGGCATTGCTCCGATAAAGCCAAAAGAACTCCTCCTCAGAAAGAGGCAAAGCAATGCCGTTCGTCACCCTTCCCGGAATCACGCCATCCAGCTGTTTCTCCCCGTGCAGGAACTGTGCCATGCGGGAAAGAGAATACTCCTCCCCATCATAGGAAAAGTAATCCAATTTACATTCCATGCCCTGCATCTTCTCTAGCCGTTCCCTAGCCTCCGCCAGCTTCTTGCGGACAGAATCCCTTCGTTCCTTCAGCTGTACTGCCAAATCTTCCATTTCCTCTGTGGAGGAACGTGCCAGAATCTCGCAGATCCCCTCCACAGAGCTCTGCATATCCTGATAGGAATCCTGCAAAAGCGCGACGCAAAGATTTCGTATCCCCTGCGGCAGCTTGTCCTTGAGAACCCAAAGTGCCTTCTGCGTGGAGCTTGTGACCAGCACATGATTTCCCTGTGCCAAGAAATGCCCCAAAAGATTTGCTATGGTATGCGTCTTGCCCGTTCCCGGAGGACCCTGAACCACAACAGCATCCGAATGCATCAGCTTGCGGGCAATGCCCAGCTGTTCCGCATTTGCTGCCTTCGTCAAGAGGATATCATCCGACTCGCCACGCACGTCAGACAGGCTTTCCGTCACCTCTGCAGTTTCCTTTGCCCTGCCCTCGGAAGCATCGCCTACAAGCTCCTGCAGCGGCAGAGGTACTTCTGCACCGGCTTCCACCTGCTCCATGATGCCTTCTATCAGCTTTTCCATACCGGTATTCCGTTTCCTGAGAAAGAACACCGGTCTCCCATAAAGAATATACCAATCTGTCGGCAAAAGCTGGAAGCCTCTTTCCGCATAACGGCACTTCGGCGTAAGGGCTGGTGCCATTTCCTCCAGCACAGGCTTCAGAGCATCTGAAAACGGATGTATTTCCAGCCCTTCAATTTTCTTTTGCACATCTCGTATTGCGCTTCCGTCCAATCCCTCCTGCTCACGGAAAATATCCGTATAAAATTCCACAGGTGCATCCGTATCCAAGATCTGCATAATGCCGCGCTTGTCATATTGAACGCACACCCGCTTCAAAACGAGGGGATGATGCACCTCAGGATTCAGCCCGCTAAAAAAGAAGCCATTTCCCGCCACAAGCTCTATTTCCTCTGCACTTTGGCGAAAACGCTCATAAATCCGATACAGATCATCAAAAAGATCCTGCGTCCTCTGCTTGCCCAGCTCCCCGTTCCTCCAAAGACTTCGCTCAGCCTTCCAACTTTCCAGCTCGTCCAGCCGTTTGGCAACCGCATCGAAACGCACAGCAACCTCACCCACGCCCTCCAGCTCGCGTGCCAGCTTCTCATGAACCTCGATTTTTTCCACACGAAAATCGTCCCACCTCTTTGTTGCGATCCAGCCGATCAAGGAATTGGGCAGCGATGGACACGGAGAAAATTTGGGACGCTCTACCTCCAAAAGAACGCATCCCTCCGTCTCTCCGTTTTTCGGAAACAGATGTATCGCTTCCGGATCAAATCCCAGCTTATCAAGATAAAGCATCCACTCCTGCTGCCGAATATCTGTCACGATTCGATATTTCAGGGCGCAAACCTGACGAATGTATTCCATCAGCGCTAAAACTTTCTTTTGAATATCTTCCTTCATCCTGCTTCCCCTTTTCCTCTTTTCTTTTCTCAGCATCCCTTGCACGCTGTTCCTCTTTCTGCTTCTCTATGCGCTCTGCCATCTTCGGATCGATCTCCTTTAGGTACTCTAACGGGATCTCTGCCTTAGGTGCCAGCCTGTGATATTCCCGATAAGCTGCAAGTGCCTGCTCCTTCTGCCCGTTCTCATCCCGCAGGACAGCCGCTACCAGCCATGCTACAGGACTTTCAGGATTTACCCTCAATGCCATTTCGGAATCTGCCATGGCGCGCTCCCTATCGCCCATCATGCGATAAATATCAGAACGATTCAGGTAATTCAGCACATTCCCGCCATCCATCTGAATGCCTCGCTCCGCATCTGCAAGAGCTCCCTGAAAATCGCCCCGCACAGCCTTCGCACGTCCCCGAATGACGTAGCTCTCCGCAGGATCGTCCTGCACCTCACAACGGAAAAAGCGTTCCATCTCAAAAAGTGCCAGCTCACTAAAGCCATAATCCGCATAAGCATCACAATTATAGCGGAATCTCTTGACCTCGCTCTTGGAAGCCTCTCTCGCCTCCTGCTGAATCCGTTCACATGCTTCCCTTCGTTCCTGCTCCCTTGCCGCCATATTCTCCCGAACTCCCGTACCAGCTTCCTTTGCATAGGCATCAGAAACCATTTCCTGCAACAGCTCTGCCGTGCGCCTGTCTGCAACATAAGCCCTGAGCTTTTCATAAACGGGAGAATCCTTTAAGTATGCCATCTCCCCATTGGGAAGCGTTCTGAATTCCCAGCCGGCAATGCTGTCAAAATCATGGAACGCCTTGGAAAGACCTCCCGCAATGAAACAGGCATTTTCTTCCGCATCCATCTGGTATCCATCGGAATCCATCGCCGTGACCAGCAGCCTGCCATCAATCATCACGTTCCTTCCATCTTCCAGTGTCACATGCCCGCAGCTGTATTCCGTCATCAAGCCAGCTAATGCCTTAGCACGCTGCCCTGTTTCCGGATGATCGCTGTACTCATCCGGCCGCTTCTTTTCCGGACTATCGAATTCATATATTTCCTGCGTTTCATAACGCAAATAACGCTGCATGCGGATCATCGCCGCCGCAGGACCTCCCGGATTAAATCCCGCACTCGTCATAAGGTAAAAACCGCCCTCGTCCGCCTCTGTCTCCGTAGGCATCACGACATCCCTAGCGATAGAGTAATTCACTAATCCGTTCAACGTCTTCCAATCGGTATTCCCTGATTCCATGCCAAGCAAGGTCATGCCCATGCTCCTAGCAATCGCCTCTGCGTAGTTGCGTGCACTGTGCTGCCTAAGCCCGTGCGTCATCTCATGCGCCAGCACGGAGGCAAGCTCGTCCGGATCACCTCGCAGTCCCCGCACCAAAGCGCGGTTCACGCTGATATAGTTCGTAGGATAACAGCACGCATTAAAATACTTGCTTCCATTCACTGTCCACAAAAAAGGAAGGGAATTTGGCTTCAATGCATACTCTCCCTTACGGACCAGCTGCTCCATAATCCGATCCACCAGCTGAACCTCCAGCTGATTGCTGTCCACGCCATTTTCTTCAATATCCTGCAAACGGCATTGCATCTGTGCTTCCGCCATGTTGCCAATCTGAAGGATCTCTGTCAGTGCTGACTGGTACATCGCATAAACGCCCAGTGCCTCCGCCGCAATCGCCCACGGATCTGTCTCATTCCTTCTCTCCGCACTTGCTATTGCCATGGGCAGGCATCCGATCACGAACGCCAAGCCTATCACCAAAAAACGTCTCAGCATCTTCACCCCTCCAAAAGCGGTTCATCCCTTCAAGCAATTTCGCAAAAAACTCGGTGAAAGCATTCTCCCCAGCTGTATGCAGCAACAAACCGCCACCTCTTTTATTTTACCATATCCAAGTATTTTTTACCTTAAAAAGTTGATGGCATATTCCTTGACCTCAAAGACTTCTCCCTGCTATACTGTGAGAAAACAAACAGGAAAGCGTGAGAAGATGAACGAAAGAAACATTTCCAAGGAAGCACCCGATGAAATCTCAAGACCGCACGGAAAAGAACAGCAGGTAAAAATGGAAATACTCAACATGATACACAATGCTGAGAACCCCTTTGACATCATTTACCATACAGCAGTACAGCTGGAAAAAGACTCTGGCGAGCCGGGATATGCGCAATACGTCAAGGAACAGCTTCGAGCCATCTACGGCTTTGCTCTCCAGCATCAAAAGCTCCTGACAGACGAGCTGAAGGATACGGAGGAACGTCTCCAAACCATCATTGAAAATGACAAAAACGGAAACTTCACCGAAGAAGAACATATCCGCATTGGTTTTGCCATCGACCGCCACAAAAAAAACATCGAGCGAATCAAAGTAGCCATTCAAAAAGCGCAGGCTGACGGAAAGCCGCTATATTTCGACAAAAACTAACAAGCCCCCGCTGGAACGAAACGTTCCAACGGAGGCTTTTTCCTACCTGTGAATCACCGGAAAACCAGAAACCGCATTTTCCTCCAGCATTTCCTCATACTTTTCCAAAGGAACCGGCTTCGAAAAATAATAGCCCTGCACACATTCACAGCCAATATTTCTAAGAAAATCTACCTGCTGACGTGTCTCAACTCCTTCAACAATAACAGGAATATTGAGTCCCTTTGCCATACCAACGACAAAATTCAAGATACTGCTGCCCCGTCCCCGCTCCTCCTCTTTGGAATCACTGAGGAATTTCAAGTCAATCTTCAGGATATCCACGGGCATATCCTTCAGCATGTTCAGCGAAGAATAACCGCTTCCAAAATCGTCCATCAAAATAGGGAATCCCATAGATTGCAGCTGCTTTGTAATGTCAATAATGTGCTGCGGATTTTCCACATAGGCACTCTCTGTCAATTCCAGCTCCAAGTAACGGGGAGGAATGTCATACTTCTCAATCAACGCTACCATATCCTGCACGACAGTAGGACTGTACAGGTCAATGCGGGAAACATTGATGGAAATAGGGAGGACAGGCTTCCCCTCATCCATGTGCTTGCGAATCAACTGGCAGGTCTTCTCCCATACATATTTATCCAGCCGATAAATAAACCCATTCTGCTCGAATACGGGAATGAACTTGTCCGGCGCAATAAACCCAAGCTTGGGATGGGCCCATCGCACCAAAGCCTCCGCTCCGACAATACGCTCCGTCAAAAGCTCGTACTTTGGCTGAAAATATACGATGTATTCTTCCCGCTCCAAGGAATCGTTCATATTGTTGACAATCACCTGCTCGCTCACAATGCCGTCACGCATTTCCTCCTCGTACTCACTGCACGTCACAAGACCGTTCTTGCTTGCCTGTGCCAGTGCCAAAGTTGCACGATCCACCATTGCACTCACAGAAAGGCTGCGTTCCGTCACACGATAAACCCCAAAAGAGAAATCCACCCGATAATCCAGAGCAAAGCTTGCCGCAAGCATCTGCAAGGAATTGATCAAATGCTGCCGATTCGCACTCCCCGCCTCATAGCAAATCACGAAATTGTCCGAATGAAGCCTGCCATATGCACAGTTATCCAGCGTCAAATGCTGCAAGAAATGCGCAACATACTGCAAAAGCCTGTCACCCGTCTTTTCTCCAAAAAGGTCATTGATTACTTTGAATCGTGCCACATCAATGCACATAATCTCAAAATTCTTGTCCATGTTGCGTGCCAAGATTTCTTCCGTCCGCTGATAAAAAGCATTCTTGTTATAGATGCCTGTCAACGCATCATGCCGCATCGTGTAAATAAAATTCTCGTGCGTCTGCTTCAGCGGAGTAATATTGGTCACAATGCTGCTAAAGGTTCCCTGCCCTTCCGCCTTGTCCAAAATGTAACGACCGCACTCCATGCACCAAATAAATTTCCCGCCTCTTTGCCGCAAACGATATTCCAACTGATAGGTATCCTTCTGCATCAGCTGAAGCTTGAGCTCCTTCTGGATCCTTGCTCGATCCTCCTCATGCATGATGCCTGTCAAGCCATCCTTTGCGGCATCATCCAACGCTTCTCTCGAATCATAGTCCAGCATGTGGTAAAACTCATCCCCGTAATTCAGGAGCGAACGAGCTGGATCCGAACGATATGTCACATAGGTACTGCGCACATAGGAAGACACGATTCCCTTTACTTGCTCTGCCAACATTTCCGAACTATGCGATCCTCGATTCATGATATGGGAGCTGACAGCCCGATACGTGGATTCATGCCGCATGTCCCTCATAAAGTGCAATCCGCAAATGGAATAAATATCTCCCTCCGATTTTCGGAACATCACGAGAACCTGATGCATGTTAGAAAGCCTGTCCCTTGTCCGGAAAATCACGTTAACACGAACGGTACAGCCTTCCTCCGTCAAAGACTCCACGCATCCCAGCTTGGAAATTCTGCACGGCGCGATTGCAGCATATTCCTGCTGCAAAAGTGCCTGCACTCTCGTCCTTCCAATGGAATAGAACTTCGACTTGATACCAAAGGCAATCGCATCCTCGTCCAAGAGATCCAACAAGTTTGAGATGCTCCCAAACTCATAGAATTCCCTTAAAAGCGACTTGGTCAGGGTCACTGCCTTCTTCTGCTCCATACTTCCTCCCCCTTTCTCATTCAATCGCTCTCAGCACTGCCTCAAATGACCCCAACTTTCAAATATATTATCATTTTATCAAAAACTCACCATTTTTCGCAATACAAAAAATGTAAAAAGCTTGCCGATAAATGCAGATCCATCAAGCAGTATCAGCCATTTTTAAAAATGTACCGAAGAATTCGAATTTACGCCCCTGCTTTTTTATTGGGGGCAGTACCACATTGAAACATTTTCCCTTGCGGCATATTAGGAGATTATCATAAATGGTTCATATTTCACCGTCAGAACAGGTTATCCAATCTAAAAAAAACACCACAAACTGTGTAAACTAAAAACACAAGGAGTGGTAATTTTTGAAACAGTCATCAAGCAAATGGCATACAACAGGCATAAGCAATAATTGCAAAAACAACCACATCAAAATCTGGCATCAAAAAATCAAGGGGCTTTGCATAAGTGATTTCCCACTTATGCAAAGCCCCTGTTTGTTAACTTAATTCAGCACATATACCGTGACATCACGGCGGCCAAACTGCATTGCCTCCCAGTAGGTTTCCATGCATAGGTCAATTCTCGCCCCAATAATGGCTCCTCCTGTATCAGCCGCAATCGCTTCGCCATACCCTGGTATGTACAATCGTGTCCCTAACGGAATCACGTTAGGATCTACCGCCACAACGCCTCGCTGAGCCATCATGCCGCTTGCTGTAATCCCATTTCCACCGCCATCTGACGGAATATATGCCGTGGCCTCCATCGTCATGACCGCTTGGTAACGTGCCATGCCTCGCGATGTCTGTATTTGCTTTTCCTGCTGTGCCGCTAATTCAGCCGCCTGTTCTGCTGCAATTTTGGCTGCGCTGTCCGTTAAAACTATATCGATGTTTTCATGAATTGTCGAATCTAACCCCGGAGCAACCTCATAGTTCTCCACCTGATAGCCTAGCTCTTTCAACGTTTCTTCCACGTTCGGCCTGCTAGTCAAAATCTCTCTCCTGCGTCCCTTGTATTCTACTTTTACAGGGACGGCACGTCGAACCGTAATCTCCGTGCAATTTTCTGTTTTCCTCAACTGGTATTCGTCTTTTTTGTTCAGCGTGACACCCTCACGGCGCAAGATGCGCTCCGGTGACACCTCAGTGGAATAGGTTTCTATCGTACGCCCATCCACCGTAATCCGTACATTGTTAATATTTCTTGTTGTAAATCCCGTCATCAGCATCATAATCGCCGACAACATCAAGCACATCAAAAACTTCTTCTCATTCTGCGTGAAATACCTTACTTTTCTAAAACTCATTCAACTCCCCTTTCTCAGCAGTGTTCCCGGTTCTTCTGGCCATTTTCCTTGCAGCAAAGTTCCCTAATAGACAAATAGCCAGCTTCCCCACTCGAAAAGCAATTTTATTATACCATGACAAAAGGTTGCGTGTCAAACAAGTTGCTTCATCTAACCACTTTCTTCTTTTTCTCATTGGCAAAAAGGGAATCTATTGTTTGATATTCCAGAAAATTTATAACCGTTCCCCACTTTTATGAAAACAATCTAAAAATACAAAAAACAGAAAGACTACAGGGAACACGCCCTGTAGTCCTGTAAAAATACTTATTTCATTTTTGTGTAAAGATTCCTTGCGTTTCGTGCCGTGCAAAAAGCGACCTCCTCTAAGGAACTCTGCCAAAGCTCGGCAACCTTCTCTGCCACATGGCGGACATAAGCCGGCTCATTGCGTTTGCCCCGCATCGGAACGGGTGCCAAATACGGCGCATCCGTTTCCAAAAGAAGCATATCCCTCGGCACCTGCTGCACGATTTCCGGAAGTCTTGCCGCATTCTTGAAGGTCAATGGGCCATCAACACCAAGGAACCAGCCCATGCGAACAAGATCCTGCGCCATCTCAAAGCTGCCGGAAAAGCAGTGCAGAACACCCTGCAAGCCTTTTCCTTCTTTTTTTAGGAGTCTCAATGTATCACCATGCGCCTCCCTGTCATGAATACAGACAGGCAAATGAAGCTGCCGTGCCAAATCCAGCTGACGCACAAAAACACGCTGCTGGAGAAGCCGCCGCTCCGCATCCTTTTCCCAGTAATAATCAAGACCTATCTCGCCAACGGCAACGACTTTTTCCTGCATCGTCCATGCAGCAAGGCGGTCATCGTCCCTGCTGTTCATCTCATAGGCTTCCTCAGGGTGAATACCTACTCCGGCATAAAGGCTCTCATGCGCTTCCGCCAAATGAACCGCCAGCTCCGAGGATTCCATCGTGTCCCCCATGTTGATCATGCAGGAGATTCCCTGAGAAACAGCCCGTTCCACGACTTCCTCTATATCCTGTGCAAACTGCTTGTCATTGAGGTGCGTGTGCGTATCAATAAGCTCCATCAGCGTACCTGGCTTCCTACCGGCATATCCACGGACAGTACCTGCAGATCCTCATCTGCCGAAGCGGCAAGCACCATGCCATGCGATACGATTCCCCGAATCTTGGCAGGCTTCAGATTAACAACCATGACCACATTCTTGCCCACCAGTTCCTCTGGTGCATAATGCTTCGCAATGCCGGACACGATTTCCCTCTGCTCATCGCCGAGGTCTACCGTAAGCTTCAACAGCTTTTCCGTCTTGGGAACGGCTTCCGCCGCAAGCACCTTCACAACACGAAGATGGATCTTGGAAAAATCCTCCATCGAAATCTCGCAGGATTCCTCTTTTTTATCTTCTTTCTTATTTTCCTTGGACTCTTTCTGCTTTTTAGCCTTTACCGGCTTGGCTGCAGGTGTCTCCTTTTCCACTTCAATGCGTGGGAAAAGCTGTTCCGGCTCCCCAACAGCATGCCCATCCGGTATGCTGCCCCATGCATAAGCTTCCGAAAGCTGTACCTCCGAAAATTCTCCCTCCTGATTGAGCTGCTTCCAAATCCGCTCCGCCGTTGTCGGCATGTAAGGAGAAATCAGTATGCTGATGATACGAAGGCTTTCTGCCAAGTTGTACATCGTATTGGCAAGCACCTGCTTCTTTTCCGGGTCCTTCGCCAATACCCAAGGAGCCGTTTCGTCAATGTACTTGTTCGCGCGGCTGATGAATGCCCATACCTTTTTGATGGACTCACTCAGCTCCATATTCTCCATGCCCTTTTCAAAGAAGCTGACCGTTTCCATCGCATCTGCCTTCAAGGACGCATCAAACTCACTTTCTCCCTGCGGTGCAAGGAGAACTCCCTGCTGGAATTTTCCAATCATATTCAACGTGCGATGAAGAAGGTTGCCTAAATCATTTGCCAAGTCCGAATTGATACGGGCAATGAGCGCGTCACGGGAGAAATTCCCATCCTGTCCGAGATTGATTTCCCGAAGCAGGAAATAGCGGATAGCATCTGCCCCAAACTCATCAATCAAAGCCAAGGGATCGACCACATTGCCCTTTGACTTTGACATCTTGTCGCCCTCCACAATCAGCCAGCCATGCCCATAGACCTTTTGCGGAAGCGGAAGCTCCAATGCCATCAAAATGCATGGCCATATAATCGTGTGAAACCGAACAATCTCCTTGCCAACCAAATGCAATCCTGCCGGCCAATATTTCTCAAACTTCTCTTTGTCGTCCAAGAAGCCAATCGGTGTCAAGTAGTTGCTGAGTGCATCGAACCACACATAAACAACATGCTTCTCATCCATCGGCACGGGAATGCCCCAATCAAAAGAAGTCCTTGAAATGCACAAATCCTCCAATCCCTGCTTAATGAAATTTATCATCTCGTTACGGCGTGAGACGGGCTGAAGAAAATCTGGATTTTTTTCTATAAAGTCCAGCAGCCTGTCCGCATACTTGGAAATCTTGAAGAAATATGCTTCCTCAGAAACCTCCTGCACAGGACGATGGCAGTCAGGACAGCAGCCATTCTCATCCAGCTGGTGCTCCGTCCAATAGCTCTCGCAGGGCGTGCAATAAAGCCCCTTGTAAGATCCTTTATAAATATCGCCCTTCTCATAGATTCTCCTGAAAATTTCCTGCACGGCACGCTGATGGCGTTCCTGCGTTGTGCGAATGAAATCATCATTCGAAATGCCAAGCTGCTTCCACAGGTGCTGGAAGCTTGCCACAATCTTGTCCACATATTGGATTGGCGTAACACCGGCTTCCTCCGCCGTCTGCTGGATCTTCTGTCCATGCTCGTCCGAGCCTGTCAAGAAAAACACGTCATACCCTGCCAAGCGCTTGAACCGCGCAATCGTGTCTGCCAAGGTCGTGCAGTATGCATGACCAATATGCAGCTTGGCACTCGGATAATAAATCGGTGTCGTAATATAAAATGGTTTCTTCTCCGCCACAGAAACTCCTCCTTCATTTTAAACCAATGCACCCTTTGCCCATAACCAGTACAGCCCTTCTGCCCGAAATATTATAACGCCCTCAAGGAAGAAAATGCAACAAGCATTTTCTTCCTCTCCTATCCCTCCTGCTTGAGTACCGCAGCATAAATCTCCCTACGGCTGATTCCAAGCTTTTTCGCAGTCTCACGCATGGCTTGTTTTTTGTCCATGCCCTCCAAGAGATACTTTTCATAAAGCTCCATTGGGGTTTGGGGGATTTCCTCCTGCACGCACCCTGCTTCCTCTCCGCACCCCTCCACGACCAGAACAAACTCGCCTCTCGGCTCATGCTCTGCATAATGATCCAGATGCTCCGAAAGAGTTCCCCTGCGAAATTCCTCAAATTTCTTGGTAAGCTCCCTGCAAGCCGCAGCCCTGCGTCCTGCCCCCAGCACCTCTGCCATCAGTTTCAAGGTTGACTTCAAGCGGTGCGGTGCCTCATAAAAAATCAAGGTCTCCCTGCGGGACTTCACAGTTTCCAGCATCTCTCTCTGCTTCTTTGCTGTCTTGGGCAAGAAGCCGACAAACGTAAACATCGTTGTATCCAAGCCAGAACAAATAAGCGCAGAAAGCCCTGCATTCGCTCCTGGAAGAACCGTGACCGAAATTCCTGCCTCAATGGCAAGCTGTACCAAATGGCTGCCCGGATCGCAGATTCCCGGCAAGCCCGCATCACTGACACATGCCAAATCATGCCCCTGCAGCATATATGCCACAAGCTCTGGGCCTTTCTCCAGCTTATTATGCTCATGATAGCTCGTCAGCTTCGTATGGATATCAAAATGCGTCAAAAGCTGCCTCGTGTGGCGGGTATCCTCTGCCGCAATCAGCTCCACCTCCGAAAGAATCCGCACGCTGCGATAAGTCATGTCCTCCAAATTTCCAATTGGCGTTGCCGAAAGATAAAGCATTCCCTTTTTTTCTTCCGTTTCCATTTCCTCAACCGTCCTGATAGATTTCCAATATTTCCTTCGTATATCCGCCGTCTGCCTCATGCACAATAAGCGGCGGCAGCACCTTGAGCCCACCGGGATTCGCTCCCGCCACGGCTTCAATAAGCATCATGTTCGGTGCTTTTCCTGCCTTCGGCTGCACCATCTGCAATCGTTTTGCCTCCATCTGGTGCGCATGGAGCGAGACCAAAATCTCTCCCAGCCGTTCCGGCAGGTGAACCATCGCAAAGGTTCCATGAAAACGAAGCGCATAACGAGCCGCACTGACAACATCCTCCAAGGTTGCCGTAAACTCATGCCTTGCACGTGCCACACCAGAAAGTGCATTCACCTGCCCATGCGCCACAGGGCGGTAGGGAGGATTGGCAAGCACAACATCAAAGCTCTCCGCAGGATAAAGCTCTCGAATCTTTCGGTAATCCCCCTGCCGCACGGTAATCTTTTCCTCCAGCTCATTGAGAATGACGTTCCGCCCTGCCAAATCCGCCATCACCTCATTCAACTCAACCGCTTCCACATGTGACACAAAATCTGCGATAATCAAGGGGATAACTCCTGTACCAGTTCCAAGCTCCAGTACCCTCTGATGGCTTTTCAGCCTAGGAAAATGTGCCAGCAAAACTGCATCTAAGGAAAAGCAGAACTCCCTTGTATTCTGGATAATGTGCCGTCCGCTTCTCATGAGATCATCCAAGCGTTCAAACTCTCGAAGCTCTGCCTGCCTCATGCGTTTCCCTTGTCCGAGGGCGAACCGGATTCTGCAAATGGCTCACCATATCCGCCATGACTGCTAAAACGGGGATTTTTGCCACGCCGACCTCTTGCGCCTTCTCGATTTTCCTTGGAGCCTCTTGCCCGATACTCCTTGGAACGTTTCTCCCGTACCTCTCGGTTTTCGCCTTGGCTTCCTTTTTGCGGACGTTGCTTTTTGTTTTCTCTCGGCTCGCGATTTCTTCGTTCGTGATGTTCCTTGGCTTTTCCATGCGGACGATTGCCATGCACCTTGCGTTCCTCTTGCTCCTCCGTCTCATCTTCTTTCCGGATTTCACTTGCAGGAGAAGCTGCTCCTGCCATCATGACTGCCTCGTCTTCCAGTTCCTCGTCCTTTTCAATAACATCTTCCCATGCTGCAACAATGGTTTTCCTATCGTCCAGCAAAATAGTGGCAGTTCTGCGCTGCTCATTGACGGAAATCACCTTTCCTTCCCCTTCCACAGATACCACTCGATGTCCCTGCTGAGGTGCCTTGACCACCGTCTTCTTGTGACAAGCATCTTCATAGCAATCGTTCTCGTATTTCAGGCAGCACATCAGCCTGCCGCAAATCCCTGAAATCTTGGTAGGATTCAGGGAAAGGTTCTGGTCCTTTGCCATCCGAATAGAGACTGGCTCAAAATCCCCAAGGAAGGTTGCACAGCAAAGAGGCCGCCCGCAGCAGCCTATTCCTCCCATCAGCTTTGCTTCATCACGAACGCCGATCTGCCGAAGCTCGATTCTTGTGCGAAATACCGCCGCCAAATCCTTGACAAGCTCACGGAAATCAATGCGCCCATCTGCCGTAAAATAAAAGATGATCTTATTGACATCGAAGGTATATTCCACATCTACCAGCTTCATGGGAAGCTCATGCACCTCGATTTTCTTTTCGCATATCACAAAGGCTTCCTTTTCCTTTGCCTGATTCTCCTTCACTCGTTTCCGGTCTGCTTCCGTCGCTTTGCGCGTCACGACCTTGAGCGGCATGACAACGGAATCATCCTCCACCTCACGAGGCCCTAGCACAGCAAAACCGTATTCCATTCCGCGCGCTGTTTCCACGATAACGTCATCGCCCTTTTCAATCACAAGATTGCCCGGGCTGAAATAATATATTTTTCCCGCCGTCTTGAAACGGACACCAATTACAGTTTGCAAATTGCATCCCCCAATATTCATATCAAAAAATTCCGCACGCATCGAACCGGCTGTCACCGCAAATCCATCATGCGAATCAGAAATCCCTCCATCAGCAAACGAAGGTTCACATTCGCCTGCGACCGCCGCTGCATTTCCCTCACAAGCTCCAAGACACGAAAAACACGCACCATGGGAAAAAACTGCAAGCAGGCAAGCAATCGTTCCCTCATGTCCTGATGATACAGAAGGTCTGTTCCCCCATCTCCATAAAGTGCCAGCATATCCCGAAGCAGCATAGAAAGGTACAAGAACCATTCGGAGACCTTCTCCCTTTCCATATCGCCCATTTCCTTTCCCCTGCGCCAGATCATGTCCATGTCCATGCTGCCAAGGCCTTCCAAGAAGCGAACCGCATCGTCCCGAAGCTTCATGCCTCCATTCCCGTAAAGGGCAAGCGCCCGCCCGACACTGCCGTCAGCAAGAGCGGCAAGCGTTCCTGCTTCCTGCTTTGGCACCCCATGCACCCACAACAGTTCTGACAGCTGGCTTTGCGGAAGCATGCCAAAACTGACTGGCACGCAACGGGAAACGATAGTCTCCAAGAGAGCTTCCCTTGCCGTCGCCGTCAGCAAAAAAGTCACCTGCCCTGCAGGTTCTTCCAAAGTTTTCAAAAGGCTGTTTTCCGCCGCTTCATTCATCAGCTCTGCGTGATCCACCAAGACAACACGCCGTCCCGAAAGGACAGGAATCCGTGCCGTCTCTGCCTGCATTTTCCTGATTTGCTCTATCTTGATGCTGCGTGCAGCCGTTCCCTTGGCTTCTGCCTCCACCGCATAATAGTCCGGATGCGTTCCAGCAATCATGGCACGGCAGGAAGGGCAAGCACCGCAGGGAATCCCCTCATCACAAAGAATCGCTGCCGCAAGAACCTCCGCTACCCGCCGTTTCCCAATACCATCCGGCCCTATCAGCAGGAGAGCATGAGGCAGCCTCCCAAAAGACAGCATACTGCGAAGTCTCCGTATGCTGTCCTCATGCCCTATAATATTCTTCCACTGTATGTCCATCACATGTAAAGATCCACCAGCATACCTCGAATGGCATCATGGCTTGCAATGACATCCAGCTGCTCCGACTGTCCCAATCGAATCTTCTCTGCCATGTCCTCCAGCTTCTTGTCAATCTTTCGCACGATAGTATAAGCCTTCTGCCGTCCCATGCGATCCCAGCCGGACTGCGTGTGCAGCTCATACATACGGGAAACCGCCTCGCTGATAAAATCCTTGATCAACGTGCGGTACTCCTTGAGCTCATCATAGGTCGGCGTCTTGGAAAGCTTCGCTCCCTGCTCATCGATCCTTTGGAGCATCTTTTCCATCTGCTCACTGCTCATGGATTCCTGCTGGTCGTAAAGCTCCATCGAAAAATCCGTATCACTTCCTTGCAGCCGGTCAAAGGAATCATGAACAGGAGCAAGCGGGGTTCGATTCGCCGAAAAGTTATCTATTTTCATCTGCATTTTCTTCACCAAGTTTCCTTAGTTATTTTGTTATCTTCCTACGATAAATTAAACCATAGATTGCCCTTTCTTTCAAGTTTTTGCTCTAAAAACAAAAAGCAGCTTATTTTCCCTCAGTATTCGTGCAATACGGGAAAGCCTTCCCTGTATTCCTTCACCATTTGCGGATGCTTTTGCCCATATTCATATATGGCCTGCGCCAGTCCTTCGCTTACAAATTCCTTAAGTGCATCAAAAGAGATTCGATTGACAGCAGGACAGGTAGGTGTCAGTGCCAGCACGATATTGCCCTGCCTGTTCATCAGGCGCAGCGGCCATATTTTGCAGTCAAACGGCTTCAAGTCATCTTCGAGGACACAGCCTTTTTCAGGATCCAAGAAGAAACAAGCCGCCTCCTCTTCTGGATCGTCCGTTTTGTAGAGCGGCATCAGATCCATAAGACCATAACCCTGCTTCTGAAGAAAAGCATAGCCCCTGCCTTCCAGCCTCTTCTTTTCTTCTTCAAAAAAGAGAGGCGTTTCCCAAAGGCTGCAACGCCTGAAGGAACAGCAAAACCTGCACGCAGCGCAGGCATCACGCGAAAGTATTTTGCCTAACATATTTTTCACCCTTTCCTTTTCCACAGCCAGTCCACTCCTCTGTCATTCTACCACAGCGCATGGATATTAGTATATTTTTATAACGCCATTGTTCAAGAAAATGCCATAAGCATTTTCCCTCCAATTTGCGTTTCAACGAAGCGGGAGATATGCTCACCGCTTGTTAAAATTTGGCTCCCCCCACTTACAGCAAGCTGTTGAAGAAGGGGACATCTTAGCTTCGTTATACCTAAAGGTTGAGCCTGTGACTCTTTTTATTTTTCAATTTACACCATTGTATGGACTTTACCTTTCGTGCTTGACAGGCAAAAAAAAATGCGGCTATGATAAAAGTATCACAAAAACAAGGACGGATTTACTTTTATGAAAAAAATATGCTTGCTGTCCACGGGTGGGACTATCGTTTCCATCCAAGGAAAAAATGGGTTGCAACCCGCAGCGGATGGAGCTTCCCTGCTTTCCTCCGTACCGAAGCTTGCCAGCATTGCTGACATTGACTTTATCAACCTTCTGGACTTGGATTCTACCAATATCCACCCCTGCCACTGGCAGGAAATGGCTCGAACCGTAGCAAAGAATCGCATGCGCTACGATGGCTTTGTCATCACGCACGGAACGGATACCATGGCCTATTCTTCCGCCGCCCTTTACTACATGCTGGAAAATATAGACTGCCCCGTTGTTTTTACGGGTTCGCAGCTTCCCCTTGGCACTCCCGCTTCCGATGCACCAGACAATCTGGCATTTGCGGCACATGTTGCCGCCTCCGGCCACTGCGGCGTGTTTCTCGCCTTTGGCACTCGCCTGATCCATGGAAATGCGGCACGCAAGCTGCATGCAGAGAACCTGTCTGCCTTTCACAGCATCAACCGCCCAAACGCTGCCACCCTCCAAAACGGGACAATTCACTGGGAAGACTGCCCTTCCCTGCCATCTGCGCCCTTTGTCCTGCACGACAGGCTTGACGAAAACGTTTCCGTCCTGAAGCTCGTCCCCGGCACAAAGCCCTGCTTGCTCAAGGTCTTGGTTGACCAAGGATGCCATGCCGTCATCATCGAGGGCTTTGGCATGGGGGGCGTTCCCAGTGGCAATGCAAAAAGCAATTTCCTTCCCATGCTGGAATACGCCAAGGAACACGGCACAAAGATTATTTGCACAACGCAGTGCGTCTATGACGGGGTACATCTCGACCGCTACGAGGTGGGTGTCCTTGCCAAAAAAGCTGGGGCTATTTCCGGAGGCATCCTGACTACGGAGGCTCTTTTGGCAAAAACTATGACAGAACTTGCAGAAAACAAGGAATAGTAAACGGTTGCACATTCATTTTTTCCTGCGATTGCGGTATAATTTGATACAAAGGAAATACCACTTCCATTACAGAAATCGGGTGAGAACTTGTATCCTATCTTCCAACGCATTTTCAATAAAAATCGGCCTTTGCAAAAAAAAATAACGATTGCTATCATTGCCTGCGTCCTGTGTACCTTCTTCGTGCTGGCAAGCACGGAACATCAGCTGATCCAGCAGATTAACAATCTCACGCTGAGAACCATGGACAGCATGAGCAACGACATTATATTCAACAGCACGGACCTATTGCTCAAAAACGAAAAACAGCGAATGATGTTCTGCGTCAACAAGGAAGCAAGCATCATGGCAGAAAAATATGACATGATGCGGACAATCACAAGAAATACCGCAAGGGAAATGACACAGATCCTTTCCAATCCGCAAGACTATCCCCCGCGTGAAATAAAGAGCGAAAAATATTATGAAGACGGCAGTTTCTACGGCATTGTGGAATTTCCCGAGGGCTGCACCGAAGCAGAGCTTGCCGATCTCAGAAAGGAAGCTGCCCTCACGCTCAACATCGAGGACTACATGATTGCATACCACCAGCTGATGACCGTGGAAAAAAACCAGCGGCCTGCCCTGCTGATTGGCTCTGCCAGCGGAATTTTCGTTGATCTGGAACGGTTCACGCAAAGCGACATGGAATACATCCGTGGCACAAACTACCATTACGATTATAAATCTGCGGAGTGGTACAGGAAAACCGAGCAGTCCCGACAGTTCACCTTCACCAAGTCCAACTCAGACCTCGGAGGCATCGTTGTTTCCTATTCTTCTCCTTATTACCGAAACGGGGAGTTCGCCGGCATAGCTTCCATTTGCCTCAATGTCGATAACGTAGGAAAAAGCATGTTCAACATGGACGAAACAACAGATGAATGGTCCTTTATGACAGAAATGGACGGCAGCATCATCGCCTCCGAAAAAACAGAAGGCTTTTTTGGTATTCACAAAAACGTATTTCATGCAGATTTAGACCATGTCACAGGACTGGATTCCCTCCATTTCCTGATGAATTCCCAAAAGGACGTTTTCCTGCCCTTCTCCATTGACGGAAAATCCTACTACCTGACGGGCGTTCCCATCGAGGAAATGAATACCTATCTTTTTCAAGTCTTTGACGGCGAGCTCACACGCAAGATTCTGGACAATAATGACTCCTTGGTGGAAAATGTTCTCCAATGGTTCAAGTCGGTCATTGCAAAAGAGCAGGTTGCAACCATCTGCATACTCTTGCTTCTTATCCTGTTCCTGCTCGGTGAGATCCTGCGCCGCGGGCATCATATCACGCATCGCTTGATGGTTCCCCTGAAAACGCTTATCCATGGCATGCAGGAAATCGGAAAGGGAAACTTCAGCAAAAAGATCGAAATCACAAGCGGCGATGAGATTGAAGAGCTTGCCAGCAGCTTCAACCGCATGGCAGACGAACTGGCAAACCATATCCAATCTATCGAAAAAAACACCAAGGAGAAAGCCAAGCTGGAAGCAGACCTGTCTCTCGCAAAAAACATACAGGCCAGCATGCTTCCTCACGATTTCCGTCTGGGAACGAACACAACAGAGGTCTACGCAACCATGACGACCGCAAAGGAAGTCGGCGGCGATTTCTATGATTTTTACCTGCTCGATGAGACTCATCTCGTTCTCACCATCGCAGACGTTTCCGGCAAGGGAATTCCAGCAGCTCTCTTTATGATGCGAAGCAAGACCGTCCTCAAGAACTACATCACGATGATGGCACAGACGGCTCCTCTTTCTTCGATTGTTTCCATGGCGAACGATTCCCTTTGCCAAGAAAACGAGGAAATGCTGTTCGTGACTGCTTTCCTTGCCATTCTTGATTTGAAAACAGGAAAACTCACCTATGTCAATGCCGGACACAATCCGCCGTTCCTCCTGCGTTCCGCAGACCAGCAGTATAGCTGCCTGAATCCGAAAAAGAACCTTGTCCTTGGCATGATGGATTCCTTCTCCTTTGAGAAGCAGGAGCTTTTCATGCAGGAAGGCGACCTTCTCTTCCTGTATACTGACGGTGTCACCGAGGCAATGAACGATGTGCAGGAGCAGTACGGCGAAACACGGCTTAGCGACTGCCTGAACCAAAATGCCAGCCTTGCGCCCAAGGAGCTTTTGATGCAGGCGAACACTTCCGTAACAAGCCACGCAGGAAATGCAGAGCAATCCGATGACATCACCATGCTGGCAGCATGTTTCCGAAAAAAACAAGAGAGGTAGTACCGCAATGCACTATTTCAAGAACCTGACCTTAAAAAACAAAATTCGCTTGCTCCTGATTGCCTGCGGTGCTGCTTCCTTTGCCGTCATGATTTGCGCTGCCGCTACCTTCCTTGCCATGACAGCATGGAATACTACGAAGCATACGGAAGATATCGGTGCAAAGATCCTGACTGCCAGCGATGACAGCCTCTGGGAAAATGACAGCAAAGCACTCATGCGGATTGCAAGATTCGAGGCGGATGCCTTCGATACCAATATCGAGTTCCTGCAGCGAATCACAGACAACATGGCTTGGCAGATGACAGACATCTGTACCCATCCTGAAAAATATACGCCCCGAAGCAGCTATACCACAGAAAAACGCAATTCCGAAAACCTGCACACCTTTGTGCAGATCCTCCCTAATGCATCTGCAAAGGATTTGCAGGATGAGCTTTCCCTCGCCTTGAACATCGAGCCTCACCTCATCAACAATCTTCATTTCCTAACCGAAAACAGCCAAGAACCCGATGATTTCTGCATGCTTTCTGTTGCCGCTGAGTCAGGCTTCTGCATTTCCCTCGTAAGGCTGAACGAGGACTCGCCTCTTTTCTCCCAGCTCCAAGCAAAGGCTTCCCACCATTCCGACAAGGAAACCGACTGGTACAAGGAAGCCAAGGGAAAGAAATCTGCAAGCCTTTTCCAATCCTTTGACAAGACGATGCTTGATGCACCCTTGATGACCTGCACTGCCCCCTACTGCAAAGATGGGAATTTCACAGGCGTTGTCTCCATTTCATGGAATGCCAAATATTTTCCCATGGGAAGCAACATAAAAGCGGAAGATTTCATTTTTCTCTTGAAAAACGATGGAAATATCCTGTTTTCCAAACAGGAAGACAGCAGCTTTTCCACGGGAAAAAACCTTCTGGAGAACCTGCAAGAGCTTAAGGGGCTGGAAGATCTCGAAACCCTGATGGCATCACAAAAGGAATTTTTCCGCACCTTTGATGTGGGGCAAACGAACTGCCTTTTGATTGCAGTTCCGTTGAAAAACATGGATGGTTTTTTCTGCCGCATCATAGATCTGTCCCGCTATACAGGTGTCACGGAATCCAACCGCACCATCATACAGAACACCATAGACAGCAACAATCGTATTGTGAGAGAACATATGAAGCAAAGCGCATGGCATTTCGCCTGCATCATTTTTGCCATCTTTGCCCTGCTTCTTTTTGTAGGGTATCATCTCACGTTTCGGTTCGTCCGCCCCCTGCAATCCCTCATGGACGGTGCAAAAGCCATCAGCCAAGGACTATTTGGACAAAAGATCCAAATATCCAGCGGCGATGAAATTGAAGACGCTGCCCATGCTTTCAACCAAATGTCCGATAAGCTGGAACAGCACCTGCACCATGTAGAGGAGCTTTCCAAGGAACGAGCCAAGATCCAGTCCGACCTTGACCATGCGACCCATATCCAATTAAGCCAGCTTCCCAAAAATTTCGACTGGAAGAACCGCGGCATTGAACTCTATGCCACCATGGATACGGCAAAGGAAGTCGGCGGTGATTTTTATGATTTCTATTGGATAGACGAAAAACGCCTGCTTCTTACGATTGCAGACGTTTCGGGAAAGGGGATTCCTGCCGCACTCTTTATGATGCGAAGCAAGACCGTATTAAATAATTACGTTACCATGATGGCACACGGCGAAAACAAATCGCTTGCCTCTGCCATCTCAGCGGCAAATGATGTCCTATGCCAAGAGAATGAGGAAATGCTGTTCGTGACGGCTTTCCTTGCCCTGCTCGACACGGAAACAGGAAAGCTCACCTGTGTCAATGCAGGACATAATCCGCCGCTCCTGTTCCGTGCCTCAGAACAGAAATACCAATACCTCCAGCAAAAGAAGAACCTAATCCTCGGCATGATGGATTCCTTTGATTTCGTGCAGGAAGAATTTCTCCTGCAAAAAGGCGATGTCCTGTACCTGTACACGGACGGCGTAACCGAAGCAATGAACGAGGAAAAGGAGCAATACGGCGAAGCAAAGCTCCTCGCCTGCCTAAATGACGGCACAGCCTCCGACCTAAAGGGCTTGCTGGAATCCGTAAACAAATCAATCAAGGAACATGCAGGAAATGCCGAGCAGTCCGATGATATCACCATGCTCGCCATGCGTTTTCTCAAGAATTGACACAAAAACACAGTTTCCCTTCCCGTTCCAGTTCATGAATTCCTCACCGGAATTTCGCCCTTCCCAGTCCAAGGACGAAATTCCGGTAATTTTATGTCAAACTGCATCAAAATCTTTCCAAGGATATGCAAGATCTGCTTTTCCACTGTGTCTGCGCCATTATAAAACGTCAAAACCGGCGGCAGGATAACCGCCCCGCATCCTGACAGCTCCTTCAAATTCCTCAAATGAATCCCAGAAAGCGGCATTTCCCTCGGCACCAGAACCAGCTTCCTCTGCTCCTTCAAGCAGACATCTGCCGCACGAAGCAGCAAATTATCCGAAAAACCGCTTGCTATTCCAGCAACCGTCTTCATACTGCATGGAATCACGATCATGCCATCTGTCCGAAAGGAACCGCTCGAAATGGCAGCCCCCAAATCTGCGCAGTCATACACCGCATCGGCAAATGCGCGCACCTGTTCCGCCGCAATGCCCGTTTCATGCGCAAAGGTTCGCTCCGCCCCGCTCGTCATGACCAAATGCGTCTCCACGCCCTCCATTTCTGACAAAATCCGCAGCAGATTGTATCCCATAACCACACCGCTCGCACCAGAGATTCCTATCACCAATCGTTTCATAAATTCCTCCGTCCTTTTCCTGCAAGAAACTTACCATGGCTGCGGTGTCATCGGCGTAACGACACCGAACTGGTAGCCCTTCTCCCGAAGCAGCCGAATAATTTCAGGCAATGCCTTTACCGTCTCCTCATGCCCCTCCGAGCAATGCATGAGAATAATTGCCGCATGACTTTCCGATACATTCTCCGTCTGCCCGTTGATATTATCTATAAAATCCTGAGCAACGGGATGTCCCGGGGCAGCATCTGCTGAACTGACATTCCAATCATGCTCAACATAGCCAGCCTCCCTGAGTGCCTCCCAATAGCTGTCATTGAAATGCCCGACAACCCCACCCGGCGCACGAAGAATCAAGGGACGCATGCCGAGAATCCGCATGAAAATCTCATCCGTCTGCTCCATTTCTGCCAAAAATGCCTGCGGAGAAGCATACAGCCTGCCATAATCGTGATCGGAACTATGATTTCCTACAGCATGGCCTTCCTCCGCCATGCGCTTCACCGTATCTGGATAAGACTCTGCCCTTTTTCCAACCACATAGAAAGTAGCAGGTACCTTCTCCTCTTTCAAAATATCCAGAACTGCCATCGTGTTCCTGTCATCCGGCCCATCATCAAAAGTTAAATATGCCACCTTTCCAGAATCCTTTGGATCAAGCTTCGGCAATCCGGCAGGAAGCCCCTTCTCCATGCGTTCCCTGCGCGTCAGCTTGTCATAAACAGGAACCCCAGCACCCTTCAACGAAGGAAGCTCCATTGACTCCGAAACCAAGGCATAAGGCGTGGCTGCCTCTTCCTGCTTCTCCTCCTGCACCTCCGCAGATTGCTGTGACGGCGTATTCGCTCCGCACCCCGTACAGGAAACAACCATCGCAAGCAAAGCGCCTGCCAGTAATTTTTTCATAAAAACCTCTCCATTCCTAAACTTTTCTCAAAGCCAACTTCCCATCAGCTTCGCCGTTCTCCATGCTTGCCCACTGTCACAAATACATACGCACCGCATCAGCCACCTTCCTTATCTTCATGAGCCATCGAGTCTGCTGCTGTCATTGTTTCCAGCAAGGTTCCATCTGCCAAATAAGTGTTCACGGTCAACACGTTTCCTGTCACAGTTACCACCAAATAATTTCCCCTGTCCGGCTGTGGTGCCGTGCTGTCATCCAGCGGATGCGCTTTCCAAAGATTGTCATAAAAACAGTTGCCGGCAATTCCCGTGAGAATATAGAGCGGCCCGTCCGCAGATTTTTGAAAGTTCCTGATATGCCCATGATTTCTATAGGTATGCAAATGAGCGGTAAGAACCAAATGCACCTGATGCCTATCAAAAACAGGCATGAAGCGAATGCCTTCCTCACTGAACCCCTCTCGATTGGGGAATTTGTTTGAGGAATATTGCAGCACATCCCGATGCATGAACACGATTTTCCATTTCTTTTTGCAGGAAGCGAGGTCATTTTCCAGCCATTCTTCCTGACGGGACATCAGCTCCTCGCCCAATTCCCGTCCGCAGGTACTGAGGCTCACAAAATGCGCATCGCCATAATCAAAAGAGTAGTAATACGGGAGGGGGAAGTAATGCGTATAGGATACAGGCTCTCTGGTTTGCCACGCAAGATCATAACATTCATGATTGCCCATAACCGGCACAAATAAAAGGGAAGGTCCCATCTCCTTAACGGCATCAAACCATTCGTTCCACTGGAAATTTTGCTGTCCATTGTCCACCAGATCTCCCAGATTCACAAAAAGTTCAGCCCTTGGGTTTCGGCTCCACGCTTCTCCTGCAATTTTTTGCCACAACCTGTAATCCGAGGACTGCGAATCTGGAAACACAAGAAAGCTGAAATCCCCTTTCGCATCCGTTTTGAAAGAAAACCATTCTGTAACTTTCCCCTCGTCTGCCATGCGATAGGAATACTCGCTTTTAGGAGCTAAATCCGTAAGTGTTGCCTTGTATTGATGGACTTCCTTTTCGTCACAAAAGCTAATATCCTCGCAGGCATATTTTACCCCGTCACATTCCAGTTGAGGGTTCGCCATAGGCTCGTCCGTTTCCCAGCAAATATATCTTTTGGTGCCGTTGTCCCCCGTTGGCAAATGACGAATATTGCGTACCGAGAGCTTGCCTGTTATAGCATCCACTCTCTTTGACAAAATCTTGTCCCACCCCCATACCCCGCCAATTCCCAAACCAACAGTGGCAAGAACGGTATTTCTTAAAAATTCCCTTCTGTTCATAATCTCTCCTTAAAACGAAAATCGGAACCTTAACGGTCCCGATTTAAGCCCAGCTAACGACTGACCTTTACGATTTCCTCATGCTCCTCCTGCAATGGCTTCCAGCGATGAACCAGCACACGGCAAATCCTCGCACCATCGACTTCCTCCACAAAAAAAGTATGCCCTGCAAATGCTGCCATCTGCCCGACCTTGGGATCTCCTCCAATTTGGTCATTCAGCCAGCCGCCGACAGAATCCACATCCTCGTCTTCAATTTCTATCTCAAGAATATCCTCTAATTCCTCCAAAAGCAGCTTTGCATCAACGGAGTATACATTGCCGCCCCGAAGTTCTGCCGTTGGCCGTTCCTCATCAAACTCATCTTGAATATCTCCAACAATTTCCTCCATGATATCCTCAATCGTGACCATGCCGGCAGTTCCCCCGTACTCGTCCACCACAACGGCAAGCTGCGAGCGTTTCTCCTGCATCGTCTTTAAAAGCACGCTCACATCCATGCTTTCCGGAACGACCAGTGCCTTGCGTGTCAGCTTTCGGATATTCGGACGCTTGCCGCTGTGCATATACTTGAGCAAGTCCTTTACATGAAGAAAGCCCACGATATGATCCTTGTCCTCCCGACAAACTGGGTATCGTGTCATCTGTTCCTCGACTACGGTCTTCAGATTCTCCTCCAGACTGTCCTCCAAGTAAAGGCAGATCATGTCCGTGCGAGGCACCATGATCTCACGGACATTCAGCTCCGTGAAATCAAAAACATTGTCAACAAAGTCAACCTCCGTATCATCAAGCAATCCCTGACGATGGCTTTCCTCTACCAAAAGGCGAATCTCTTCTTCTGTATGTGCGTTGCTCTCCCCTTCCTTTCGGAAGCCAAGCCGCTCCAGTACCCAGTTTGCCATATTGTTGAGAAGCCAAACAAAGGGATGCATGACCTTCTCAAATATGATCATGGGAAGCGCAACGATGAGGACAATGCGTTCCACATCCTGTATCGCCATAGATTTCGGTGTCAACTCACCCAAAATGATATGCAGAGACGTAATGATTGCAAATCCAAGGAAAAACGATATGGTATGGCCAATGCTTTCATTCAGTCCCGCCATAGAAGCAAGTGGCAGAATAAGCTTTGCAACGAACGGTTCTCCGACCCAGCCAAGCCCCAAGGATGCCAAGGTAATGCCAAGCTGTGTCACGGAAAGCGATTCATCCAACCGATCCGTCAGCTGCTTGGCATATTTTGCCTGCTTGTTCCCTTCCTGTATCAAGGTCTCCAAGCGTGACGGGCGGATCTTTACGCAGGCAAATTCTGCCGCCACAAAAAAACCATTCATGAATACCAGCAAAAACACAACCGTAAACTGCAATAATATAGGAACTAAATCCAAGAAATCTCCCTCCATTTTATTTGCGGAAGCACGAACCGCTTCCTCATGCATCCCTGCCAGTTCTTTTTCTGTCATGGATACGAACTGAACTCATTTCAACCCTGCTTCCTTGCGCAGACGTTTTCTGTCACCTTCGCCCTTCTTCCATGCAAGCTGCTTCCCTTGCAGATGGTCACCACGCTTGGGCTTCTTCCCTTCGTCAGACTTCTTTGGCTTCCAAGGCTTTATGCAAATCCCCAATCGCTCCTCCAGCTGTTCCAGCTTCCTTGCTTCCTTGCTGTCAGCAAGCGTAATAACCGCACCGGAAAGCCCCGCCCGTGCCGTCCTGCCTGCCCTGTGCAGGTAGATATCTGATGAATCAGGCAAGTCAAGGTTCACTACATAATCAATTTCCGGAACATCCAAGCCCCGTGCCGCCAGATCTGTAGAAAGAAGAAGCTGCACCTTCCCCTTGGCAAAGTCCTCCAATGCCTTCTTCCGTGTCATCTTGTCTGCACGTCCCAAAAGGGAAGCAGCCCGTATGCCCTCATAACTCAGCTTTTCCAAGGTTCGCTCCGCATCAAAAACCTTATTGACAAAAACCAGTCCCCGCTTCACGGGGATAGACCTTGCAAGCCTGCGAAGCATTTCCAGCTTCTTGCGAAACGGCACAATGACACAGTAATCCTCCCGCTGTCCTGCCATCACAGGCGAAGCCTTGACACGCAACACCTCAGGGCATGGCAGGAAGCTTGCCCGCTCCATCGCCTTTTTAGGTGCCGTTGCCGAAAAAAGAAGGTACTGCATGCCCGTCTTTGGCAATACATCCACCAAGCCTGCAACCGTTGAAAGGTTTTGGTCATCCAGCAGGCGGTCAAACTCGTCCAGCACCAAGACCCGAACCGTTTGCAGCTTGAGCTTTCCCTTGCGGAAAAGCTCCATCATGCGACCGGCAGAGCCTACAATAAGGTGCGGCTTCTTCTTCAAGCTGTCCACCTGCCTTGCGATGTTCGCCCCGCCAATCAGTCCCAATGTCCGCACAGGAATTCCTGCATCGTCCGCAAGCTGGCGTGCCGTTCGCGCAATCTGCATGGAAAGCTCATAGGTCGGCGCAAGCACCACGGCCTGCACATGCGCCAGCTCCGTATCTATCCCCTGCAGGATTGGCAAAAGATATGCCAACGTCTTTCCTGTCCCCGTCGGTGCTTGGGCAATCAGGCTCGTACCGTCAATCACCTTGGGAATGGCAAGCCCCTGTATTTCCATTGGTTTTCGGAAATTCCCCTTGTCCAGTGCCAAAAGCCACGGCTCCGTTATCCCCAATGCAGAAAAAGTATTTTCCATCAAGCAAAAAACTCCTAACATAAAACAATTTCAAAATTTCTGTCGCAACAGCAAGATTCCCTACCTGCATTGTACCATAGTTTCCGCAAGCTTGAAAACACACCTCTCCAAAAGAACGCTTCTCTTTGCAAAATACTCCTAAGGCGGAATTGCCTTAGGAGTATCTCATCGGTCTTTATGTCTTATGCATCACACTGGCTTCAGGAAAACAGCGGCTTCAATGCCTCGGAGAACATATCCTTCTGTGCCTGTGCCTCAGCAAGATTCTTGCCAAGCGTCGTGAAATAAGTTTTGATTTTCGGCTCCGTGCCGGAAGGACGCACGATAATCGTTGCGCCATTTTCCATCTGATAGCCCAGCACATTTGCCGCTGGCAACCCCGTTGCCTTCGTATCCTTGTAATCCAGCGACTTGACCACCTTGACACCGCCAATCTCCTGCGGTGGCTCTTCCCTCAGCTTCTGCATGATTCCCGCCATTTTGTCCATGCCGGTAAGCCCCGGGAACTCAAAGCTGTCAATCTTGTTGAGATACCTGCCGTACTTATCGTAAATCTCCTCCAGATGCTGCTTGATGCTCGAGCCAATGCTCCGATAGTAAGCCGCCATCTCGCAAATCAGCATCGAAGCCACAACGGCATCCTTGTCACGGACATAAGTACCTGCCAAATATCCGTAGCTTTCCTCAAAGCCAAAAATGAAACGATTCTCCTCACCCTTGGACTCAAGCCCCAAAATCTGATCGCCAATCCACTTGAAGCCCGTCAGCACACTGCGAAGCTCCACGCCGTAGCTCTTTGCCACTGCATCCGCAAGAGGCGTAGAAACCAAGGACTTCACTGCAACAGGATCCTTTGGCATCGTCCCTTTTTCCTTGCGGCCTGCACAAATATAGTCAAGAAGAAGAACTCCCATCTCATTTCCGGAGACCAGCTCATAAGAGCCATCCGGACACTTCATCGCAATCCCGACACGGTCTGCATCCGGATCCGTTGCAAGCATAAGGTCTGCACCGCACTCCGTTGCCAGCTTCAAGCCAGCTTCCAGTGCCGCATAAATCTCAGGATTCGGATAACTGCATGTCGTAAAGTAACCATTCGGATACTCCTGCTCCGGAACAATCGTGATATCCGTAATGCCAATATCCTTCAGCACCTGCGTAACCGGTGTAAGGCCAGAACCATTGAGCGGGCTGTAAACCAGCTTAAGTCCTGCCGTCTTTGCAAGTCCCGGACGAACCTGACATGCTTCGATAGCTTCATAGAATGCCTTCTTGCAATCATCGCCGACAAAGCGGATCATGCCGTCCTCCACGCCCTGCGCAAAGGAAACGAACTTCGCCCCTGTCAGTACGTCCGTTTTCTGAATCTCTTGGTAAACAATGTCCGCAGCATCATCTGTCATCTGGCAGCCATCAGGACCGTATGCCTTATATCCATTGTACTTTGCAGGATTGTGCGAAGCCGTCACCATGATACCTGCATTGCACTTGTAGTATCTCGTTGCAAAGGACAATGCCGGCACCGGCATTGCCGCATCATAAATGCGAACCTTGATGCCATTAGCTGCCAAAACACCTGCAGCCGCCTTGGAAAAAACATCGCTCTTCAAACGAGTATCATAGCTCAGAGCCACTGTCTGCGAACCGCCCTGCGTCTTTACCCAATTAGCCAGTCCCTGCGTTGCCTGCCGAACCACATAAATATTCATTCGGTTCGTTCCCGCTCCAAGCACGCCACGAAGCCCTGCCGTACCAAATTTCAAGGAAACCGCAAAGCGATCCTTGATCTCCTCGTCATTTCCTTCTACCCTCGCAAGCTCAGGGTACAAATCCGGATCCTCCAAATCAAAACCAAACCAACGCTTGTACTCCTCGTTGTACATCTCGTATGCCTCCCTATCAAAATATAAAAATCACCACAGATTTTAGAAAATTCCCTCTACCTATGATGATTCTACGCAAAAGCATTATTTCCTATATAACGGCAAGAGATTTTTTCATTTCCCTAAAATTTAGATTTTATCAAATCCCCTCGAACAATCAAATCCATCTATCGCACGAAGTAGTATGGAACAAGATTACGGAGAGGCTGCGAATAAAAAGCAGAAAAAAGACGGGACATGAAAATAAATTCATGGTTCCGTCTTTTTCAAGTAATTCAAAAAATAACAAGGCTGTGCATAAGTGATTTCTTCTCATGCAACAGCCCCGCCCCTTCTTCGTCAGCGTTTCAACGAAGCGGGAGATATAATCGCCACTTGTTAAAATTTAGCTTTCCCCACTTACAGAAGGGGACATCTTTAGCTTCGATAAGGGGAGAACTGACCATTATGTATCCTGACAGATTGTAAAACATATCAATGCAGACATCATAGAAGACCTATTTACAGACTTTTATTCACACCCTCACTTTTATTCACACCCTCGTGTTCATCTCATCATCCCTGCAAATCCGAATTTATTTACTTTGTGAATTTCTCTTCCCTGTCTTTCCATGATAAAAAGCCTCCTATGACTCGTTAATATTTTATCATAAAATACCTCATAATTCGATAGGATATCAATTACAGAGATTCATTCATAACCCCAAGCTTGAATAAACCCCAAAATATGGTAAAATACCTGCAACGGATACTTTAAGCTGCGTTTTCACCAAGGAGGCGAATATGATGCAAATCACGCATCTGTCACAAATGGAAAAGGATTTCCAGACAAACGAGAAAATACTGGGCAGCACACATAGCCAACAAAGCACCCCAAAAACAATGCAGGAGCAAGGAGGACTTCCATCCGATACGGTCTTGCTTTCGGACGCAGGGCAGTCAGCCAAAAGCAATGCCCCTGTGCAGGCTGTCACCAAAACAGCGAGCATCCAGCTCTTGGGGCAAGGGAAAAATCGCAGGCTGTGCTTTACCAATGCGGCAGACCTGCAAGAAGCAGTGAAGAATGGCTATGTTGAACTGAACGGCCAGCAATACTTTCTCTCCGATTCCATAAAAAAGGCACTGACCGCCAAGGACAAGGCCATGCAGAAACTGCAACAGGACACAGCAACAGCAAACATGCTGGCATGCCAAGCCACCAATGCCCAACGGCAGGGCGAATCCATGCAGAAAAGCGCCCAGAAGGAATCCCGCATCATGCAGACAGTAGCGCGCATCATGCACGGGCACAAGGTTTCCCCCACTGACGAAAAGGAGCTGGCTGAGTTCTCGCCGGATTTGTATTCTCTGGCAAAATCCGCAGGAGCGCTCGAACAGCACAAGCACTCCCGCCAAGAGGAAGAGGCGTACCGCAAAATCAGCAAGCAAAACGATAACGACCGCCAATGGGAAGAATCCCCCAGTTCCATCCCCGACCCTATCGAAACTCCGATACCGGACTACAGGGTAGAAGCAGAACTTCCGGAAAACGACATCGACATACAAGCATAGCCAAAGGAAGCTCCATGCATCCTGCTTTATAACGCCATTGTTCAAGAAAATGCCATAAGCATTTTCTCTCCAATTCGCGTTTCAACGAAGCGAAAGTTTGCTCACCGCTTGTTAACCCTTGGTTTCCCCCACTTACAGCAAGCTGTTGAAGAAGGGGACATCTTTAGCTTCGTTATTTCACGACCAGAACCGGACACTTTGCTTGCTCCACAATATACTGGCTCACACTGCCAAGGAGGACACCCTTGACAATGCCCAGCCCCCTGCTTCCCATAACGATAAGGTCTGCATCATGCGCAAGCGAAAAATCCAAAATGACAACTGCTGGAGAACCTGTTTCCGAATACGCCTGCTTTTCTATGCCGGACGGAACCATTTCCATCGCACGATCGAGGATGACATTCCCTGCCTTGGTAACTGCCTCCAAAATCGCATCCGAAAGGCAGGCATTGATGGCTAACTGATTGATATTTGCAACATAGAGGAAATTCAGCTTCGCCTCACAGGACTCAGCCATTGCAATAGCCTCCGCAACCGCACGATCCGAACCCTCTGACCCATCTACCGGCACTACAATATTCTTGAACATAAAACTTCCCCCTCCCCATTACTTCACTACTACTACAGAAGCAAGAGCCTCCTGCATAACCCTCTGGCTCACGCTTCCAAGGATAAAGCCTTGGACAATTCCCAAGCCTCTCCCCCCGACCACGATAATCTCATTATCATGCTCGCTGGAAAACTCGATAATTTTCTTCGCCGGAGTCCCCGTGCAATGATGGAACGATGCCTCGATCCCCTCTGGAATACGCTCACTTGCACGCTCCAGTGCCTTCCTGCGTTCCTGCCCTGTCGGTGCCACCAGATCCATCGGCAGCCAAGAATCCTCTTGCTCGGAATCCGTGTCGCTATCAAAATAAGAAACGTAAAGAATATCCAGTGCCGCACCATACGCCTCAGACAAAGAAACTGCCACATCCACCGCACGATCCGAATTTTCTGACCCGTCCACCGGCACTAATATTCTGGCATTTCCCTTCATTCTAATCCCTCCACTATTCACTATACTATATGATTCGAGAAATCATTGAAAAATCCTTTTCCTCTCAAAAAAAGTTTGATGAAAATGGTTGATTTTTAAAAATTCGTGAGATACACTGGAAAATCATAAATAAAAACCAAGGAGGCTTCCTTATATGGAAACTATGGAAAAAGAAAACAATACAGCTTCATCGCCTACTCCGGAGGAGATTGCAGAAGCTACGACCATTGCAGATATCTACCGTGCCGCAAAGCAGCTGGAAGGCATTACCGTAAAGACAGAGCTGATTCACAGCAGTTTTTTCTCCGAGCTTTCCGGCAATGACGTATACCTAAAGCCCGAAAACCTGCAGCATACGGGTGCCTTCAAGCTTCGAGGCGCATACAACCGCATCAGCCAGCTGACCCCCGAGGAGCGTTCCAAGGGCGTTATCACGGCTTCTGCAGGAAACCATGCGCAGGGAGTTGCCTTTGCCGCGCAAAAGCTTGGTGTCAATGCCATTATCTGCATGCCTGCAACAACGCCGATCCTAAAGGTGGAAGCCACTCGTGCCTATGGCGCTGAGGTCGTCCTTCACGGCGACAGCTTTGACGATGCCTACGCGCACAGCCTCCGCCTGCAAAAGCAGCACGGCTATGTCTATATCCATCCTTTCAACGACAGGGAGGTTCTTTTGGGGCAAGGAACAACGGCTCTTGAGATTATTGACGCGCTCAAGGACGTAGATGCCATTCTTGTTCCCATCGGCGGCGGTGGCTTTGCGTCCGGCGTTGCCCTTGCCAGCAAGCTTGTCAACCCAAGCATACAGGTCATCGGCGTAGAGCCAGAAAATGCCGCTTGCATGAAGGCTGCGCTCCAAGCAGAAAAAATCGTAACGCTTTCAAGTTCCGATACGGTTGCTGACGGCTGTGCCGTCAAAACAGCAGGTACCCTGACCTTTGCTTTTTGCAAAAAATATCTCGATGAGATTATCACGGTTTCCGAAATGGAAATCATGAGCGCACTGCTCTCCCTCATCGAAAAACACAAGCTGATTGCCGAAGGTGCTGGCGTTCTTTCCCTTGCAGGACTTTCCAAGCTTCCGTTCAAGGGGAAAAAAGTCGCCGCCATCGTCAGCGGCGGAAACATCGACATTTCCACCATCTCGGCTCTCATTGACAAGGCATTGATTGCCCGTGGCCGTGTCTTCTGCTTCGCTGTCCAGCTGCCGGACAAGCCGGGACAGCTCCTCAAGGTATCGCAGATTCTCGCAAATGAAAATGCCAATGTCATCAAGCTGGATCACAATCAGGCAAAGGTAACGGACAGCTTCAAGAAGGTTGTTCTTGAAGTAACCGTAGAAACGCATAACTATGAGCATATCGAGCGCATCAGCAAGGCCCTGAAAAAGAATGGCTTTGATATTGAGAAGATTTATTGACTTATCTTATGACCTGCTTTTATAATGTAGTGGTACTCTTTTTTATTTTATCATTCACCGCTTAGAAAGGACGGTCTTCATGTTTCTTATTGCATTATCCCCAATCCTATGGCTGGTCGTTGCACTCAGCTTCCTGCGCATGGCGGCATGGAAAGCATGCCCGCTGGCACTTGTCATTGCGCTTCTCGCAGGAATCGGTGCCAACGGCATGACAATTCCTCATGCTGTCGAGGCAACGCTCGAAGGTGTGGCACTTGCCTGCTGGCCGATTCTCCTTGTTATCATCGCCGCTATTTTTACTTATAACCTTTCCCTTCATACGAAGGGCATGGATGTCATCAAAAAAATGCTGACTTCCGTTTCCAAGGATCGCCGTGTGCTTATCCTGCTCATAGGCTGGGGCTTCGGCGGCTTCCTCGAAGGAATGGCTGGCTTCGGCACTGCCGTTGCAATACCTGCCGGCATGCTCGCAGGTATCGGGATTCACCCGATTCTTGCGGCATCTGTCTGCCTAATCGCAAATTCCGTGCCAACTGCTTACGGCTCAATAGGAATCCCGCTCATAACGCTCGGCAGTGTTACCGGTGTGGATGCCATGCAACTTGCAACCTATACCTGCCTGCAGCTTGCACCGCTTACCTTGCTCTGCCCTCTTCTCATGGTTATCGTATCCGGCCATTCCGTGAAGGCTCTCAAGGGAATGCTCGTCATGTGCCTTGCTTCGGGACTTGCCTTCCTCATTCCTGAGCTTCTCATTGCAATGACGATGGGGCCTGAGCTTGCCGTTGTCGCTGGCTCTATCGGTGCTATGGCAGCCATCGTTGCCTGCGCCAAGCTGTTCCCGACTAACGACCCTGCTTACGCAATGGACTTCAAGGAGGATTCCCAGCCCGTTTCCGCACGGGAGGGACTGATTGCCTGCCTGCCATTCATTCTCATTTTTGTATTCCTTCTCTTGACCTCCAAGCTGGTCCCTGCAATTCATGATCCGCTGAACCTCATCAAAACTTCCGTCCTGATTTACTCAGGCGAAGGCGGCGCACCCTATACCTTTACTTGGCTGGCAACACCGGGTGTCCTAA
Organism: uncultured Selenomonadaceae bacterium; assembly: GCA_937902665.1. Lineage (GTDB taxonomy): Bacteria > Bacillota > Negativicutes > Selenomonadales > Selenomonadaceae > CALELM01. The sequence goes on along the minus strand of CALELM010000019.1, from coordinate 1,744 downwards.
TTCTCCTTGCGGCATTTATCGGCGGCAGCGTGCAGAAAGCAGGATTCGGTGAAATGCTGGGCGTTCTCAAAAACACCATCATCAATCTCCGCTATACGATTATTACCATCATCACAGTCATTGCAACAGCAAAGGTCATGGGCTATGCGGGTATGACACATCAAATCGCAGAAACAGCCGTTGCTGTCACTGGTACGATGTATCCTGCAATCGCCGCTTTTATCGGCTCTATCGGAACTTTTATCACGGGTTCCGCAACCTCGTCCTGCGTGCTGTTCGGCAAGCTCCAAACAGACTCTGCTTCTGCCATTGGCGCAACTGAGGCCGCTCAGGCTTGGATTGCTGCAGCGAATGCATCGGGTGCCTGCGCCGGCAAGATGATTTCCCCGCAAAGCATCGCCATTGCCGTTGCCGCTATCGGCACAGCAGGCTGCGAGGGAAAACTGCTCCAGTTTGCCGTGAAGGTCTACATTCCCTTCATCATCGTGCTGGGAGCGATTGTTTACTTCGGTCAGACCATGGTCGGCTGATTCCATAAAATTTGGCTGATTCTAAAAAAAGCGTCCTCAGGAGCTTTCAATAAGGGATTTTTAATTCTTAAGAGAAACGGCATAGTTTAGTGATTATAACGCGAATTGGAGGGAAAATGCCATAAGCATTTTCCCTCCAATTTGCGTTTCAACGAAGCGAAAGGGTAAAGTCCGTATAATGGTGCACCTCTTGCCGATCAATATGGGAAAAATTGCAAACAAGAAGATTGCTAAGAGGCGAATAAACTACAGTTATCTATCGAAACGATAAGAAGTGAAAGGATTTATAAATGGAACAAAAACATGAGATTGTCCTCTATCAGATAGATGATACCAATGTCTGTGTCAGCGTAATATATAAAGACGAGACTTTTTGGCTTACCAGAATGGCTATGGCAGAATTGTTTGATGTTGGTCCTCAGGCTATCAGTAAACATTTAGGGAACATCTATAAAGAGGAAGAATTAGAGCGAGAATCAACTAGTTCCAAAATGAAGGTGGTGTTGAGAAGAAGCGCAATGTGGATTTTTATAATCTTGATGCCATTATTGCCGTGGGCTACCAAAACCCTGAAAGAATATATCACAAAGGGCTTTGTGCTTAATGATGATATGCTCAAGAACGGAAAGCCTTTTGGCAAAGATTACTTTGATGAATTACTGGAGCGCATTCGTGAGATCCGTGCCAGTGAGCGCAGAGTTTATCAGAAAATCACAGATGTGTTTGAACAGTGCAGTTATGATTATGATAAGAACAGCGAGACTACACGAGCCTTTTATGCATTTGTGCAGAATAAGCTTCATTTTGCAGTGACAGGTCAGACTGCTGCTGATCTGATTTTTGATCGTGCTGATGCAGAAAAACCAACTATGGGACTAACCACATGGAAGGACGATCCAGACGGCAAGATATTAAAAAGAGATATTGTTGTAGCCAAGAATTATCTCAACGAGAAGGAAATGTCCCGCCTGAACAGGCTTGTTACAATGTTTATTGATTATGCTGAGCTTATGGCTGAGGATGAAGTTCTCATGAGCATACAGGACTGGGTAGATCAGACCAATCAGTTTTAAGCAATAACAGACGTAAGATTCTTGAAGGTAAAGGAAGAATATCTCATGAGCAGGCTATCGAAAAGGCTGCAAAGGAAAATGATATCTTCCGTGTGCGTCAGGATCAGGAATATGTATCAGAATTTGATAAGCAAACCGAGA